>NZ_JBWKFL010000021.1:122205-158626 GCF_056434305.1 Streptomyces sp. NPDC044061
CTTCCCCCCCCCCTCCCCCCCCCCCCCCCCCCCCCCCCCCACCCCCCCCCCCCCCCCCCCCCCCCCCCCCCCCCCCGCGGCCGGACGCCACTGCCGGTGGACCGTCTTGTGGCCCGCGCTCGCGCTGATCGTGCTTCCCGCCCGCGGAAGGCGTCACGCCGGTTGCGCGGCAGCCGCGCAGCTGTAGACCCTCACTGATCAGGCAGGGAATGCAGTTTGGCCTTCAACAGCTGGCGCTCGCGCTCGTTGCGCGTCAGCTCCGCCGCGCGCACGAACTCCACCCGGGCCTCCGCGGTGCGCCCCAGCCGGGCCAGCAGGTCGCCGCGCACGCTGGGCAGCAGATGGTAGTCCCGCAGGGCGGGTTCGGCGGCCAGGGCGTCGACCAGTTCCAGCCCCTCGGACGGGCCGTCGGCCATCGACACGGCGACGGCCCTGTTCAGCTCCACGACCGGGGACGAGGAGCGGGCCGCGAGCAGCCCGTACAGGGTGGCGATGGTGCGCCAGTCGGTCTCCTCGTAGGTGTACGCGTGCGCGTGGCAGGCGGCGATGGCCGCCTGGAGTGCGTAGGGGCCCGGGGCACCGGTGGCGTCGACGCGGCCGAGGGCCTGGATGCCGCGGGCGATGAGCATGCGGTTCCAGCGGCGGCGGTTCTGGTCCTTCAGCAGCACCGGTGTGCCGTCGGGCCCGGTGCGGGCGGCGGTGCGGGAGGCCTGGAACTCCAGGAGCGAGGTGAGCCCGTGCACCTCGGGTTCCTTGGGCATCAGGGCGGACAGCAGCCGGGCCAGCCGCAGGGCGTCCTCGCACAGCCCGGGACGCAGCAGGTCGTCACCTGCGGTGGCCGCGTACCCCTCGTTGAAGATCAGGTAGATGACGTCGAGGACGGAGCCGAGGCGGGCCTCGCGGTCGGGGCCGTACGGCACCTCGAAGGCGACGTTCCTCGTGGCCAGGGTGCGCTTGGCGCGGACGATGCGCTGGGCGACGGTCGGCTCCGGGACGAGGAAGGCCCGGGCGATCTCGGCCGTGGTCAGGCCGCCGAGCAGACGCAGGGTGAGCGCGGTGCGGGCTTCCGGGGACAGCACCGGGTGGCAGGTGGTGAAGACCAGCCGCAGCAGGTCGTCGTCGATGTCCTCCGGGTCGGCCGGTTCCTGCGGCGGGGCCGTGGTCTCCAGGTCGCGGCCGATCTCGGCGAGCTTGCGGGCGTAGCTCTCGCGGCGCCGGACCAGGTCGACCGCGCGGTGCCGGGCGGTGGCCATGAGCCAGGCGCCGGGGTTGTCCGGCACGCCGTCCCTGGGCCACCGCTCCAGCGCCGCGACCAGCGCGTCCTGCGCCAGTTCCTCGGCGATGCCGACGTCCCGCACGATGCGGGCGACGCCGGCGACGAGTCGCGGGGACTCCAGGCGGAAGACGGTCTCGATCGCGTGCGCCGCGGTGGGCTGTGGTTCCACAGCCCACCATGCAACACCCCCGGCGGCCGTGCGCCAAGGAAGGCTCAGCCCTCCGCGATCTCCCGGACCTCGCAGGTGACGGTCCAGAACTCCTCGTGGACCTGCAGGAACCGCTTGGTCCACTCCAGGGCCTCGGCCTTGTCCTTGCACTGCATGAGCGCGTAGCCGCCGACGACCTCCTTGGACTCGGTGAACGGCCCGTCGGTGACGGAGATCTTCCCGCCCTCCCAGCGCACCCGGGTGCCCTGGGCGGAGGGGGTCAGCCCGGCGGTGTCGAGCATGACGCCGGCCTTGGTGACCTCCTCGATCAGCTCGCCCATCCGCCGCATCAGCTCCTCGCTGGGGCCCTCGGCGGGGGCGGAGGTCTCGTCGATCCGCACGAGCGACAGGTAGCGGGGCATGGTGACTCCTTCGGTCGGTGCGACGGGGTCCGTCCCCGCCGCTCACCCATGCGTCGAACGGGAGACGCCCGGATCGACACGCTCCCGGAATTTCCTCGAAGAATCTTTTTCGGAGCCGTCGGGCACCCGCACCCCTGTGGTTGTGCGCTCAGCGCAGCGACGCCCACAGCTCGCTCGCCGCCGGTTCCTCGGCCACCACGCGGTTGTGGTCGGAGGGTGCCGGGACGACCGGCATCATCACCGTCTTCACATGGGCGGCCGTGAGGCCCTTCAGGCTCTGGCCGAGCTTCATCAGTTCGGTCAGGGAGTCCAGGCCGGTGTCCGTGGTGAGGCCGGCGGTGGCCGCGTCGGCGACCTTGTAGAGCCGGGTGGGATCGGTGAGCAGGCTGGTCCGCGCCATCTGTTCCAGCAGGGCTTTGACGAGCTTCTGCTGGAGTCCTATGCGGCCGAGGTCGCTGCCGTCGCCTATGCCGTGCCGGGTGCGGGCCAGGGCGAGCGCCCGGGTGCCGTTCAGATGGTGGCTGCCGGCCTCGAGGTGCAGCCGGCTCCGGTCGTCGTCGATGTTCCGGTCGGTGCTGACCGTGACCCCGCCGAGCGCGTCCACCAGCTTGGCGAAGCCGGAGAAGTCGATCTCCATGTAGTGGTCCATCCGGACACCGGTGATCGACTCGACCGTCTTCACCGCGCACACCGGACCGCCCACCGCATAGGCGGTGTTGAACATCGCGCCGTACGCCACGGCCGTCGAGCCCCCGGCGGACAGCGGGCAGGACGGGCGGGTGACCAGGGTGTCGCGCGGGATGCTGACGACCGTGGCCTGCGTGCGGCCGGCGTCGATGTGCACCACCATCGCGGTGTCGGAGCGGGCGCCGGAGCTGTCGCCGCCGCCCAGCTCCCTGTTGGCCTTGCCGCCGCGCGAGTCGGAGCCGAGGACCAGGATGTTCAGGGATCCGGTCGGCAGCGGGGAGGCGGTGGCCGAGGCGGACGCGGCCGGGGTGATCATCGCCTTCGCGGGGCGGTTGTCGCCGAGCGCGTTGTCGATGTCGACGCCTCTGATGTTGTTGTCGAGGTGCCAGTACGCGTAGCCGGCGGCTGCCGCGCCCAGCACCAGGGCTCCCGCCAGGGCGAGGCCGACGGCCTTCAGCGCTCTCGGCCGCCGGCCCGTCCGTCTGCCCCTGTCGCCCTGCTCCTCGTGTCGCGTCACGGGGAGGAACGTAAGTCCGAATTATTAGCGAAGTGTTAGCGGAAGCCGTGAGGGACGGTTTTCTCGGGAAATTCTCATCCCGGCGTCACCGCGGGCACCGGATTGCTGCCGCTCCACGACGCGTTGGGCCCGCAGGTCACCGAACCGCCGTCCGGCACCGGCCCGTTGTACCAGGCGCTCGAGAGGTCACCGTAGATGACTTCGAAAGTTTCGGTTGAGCCACCGACTGACTTCGGGGCATTGCGGGCGACCCGGGACGCCCGTCGACACGCCCCCGCACCCACCGCTAGACGGCCGGAGGCGCTGCCGTGCTGGAACGCACCACCAGGCTCGTCGCCAGCTCCACCCGGGTGGCCGCCCGCTCGTCCTCCGCGCGCCCGAGCTCCAGCACCAGCCGGGCCGCCGCCTCGGCCATCTCCGTCAGCGGCTGCCGTACGGTCGTCAGCGGCGGGCCGACCCAGCGGGCCACCGGCAGATCGTCGAAGCCGACCACGCTCACGTCCTCCGGGATGCGCAGACCCAGCTCGCGCGCCGCCTCGTACAGGCCGAGCGCCTGCAGGTCGTTGCCCGCGAAGACCGCGGTGGGCCGGCCGGGGCCGCGCAACAGCTCCAGGCCCAGGCGGTAACCGGAGTCGTGGTGGAAGTCGCCGCTCTTGACCAGGTCCGGGTCGACGGGGAGCCCCGCGGTCTCCAGCGCGGCCCGGTAGCCGTCCGCCCGGGCGCGGCTGCACATCATCCGGGACGGCCCGGTGATCGCGCCGATGCGGGTGTGGCCGAGTTCGACCAGGTGACGGGTGGCGGCGAGACCGCCCTGCCAGTTGGTGGCGCCGATGGAGGGGACGTCGGGGCCGGGGTCGCCGGCCGGGTCCATCACCACGAACGGGATGGACCGGCTGGTCAGCAGGGCCCGCTGGGACTCGTCGAGACCGGACAGCACGAGGACCACCCCGTGCGGGCGGCGCGCGGCGACCTGGTCGGCCCAGGTCCGCCCGGGGGTGAGCCGCCCGGCGGACTCGGACAGCACGACGCTCAGACCCGCGTCCCGGGCCACGTTCTCCACACCCCGGATCACCTCCATCGCCCAGGCGCTCTCCAGTTCGTGGAAGACCAGGTCGATCAGCGGCGAACGGGAGGCCTCGGCACGGCGGCGCCGGTAGCCGTGGGTGCGCAGCAGCTCTTCGACGCGGGTGCGGGTGGCCGGGGCGACGTCGGCGCGGCCGTTGAGGACCTTCGAAACAGTCGGAGCGGAGACCCCGGCCTCCCGGGCGATCTCGGCGAGCGTCGCCGTCTGCGGTTCTGTGGGCTTCGAAGGCTTCATGCCCGCGATCGTATCCCTGCGACCCCTCTTGACGAAGGCCTTCACTCGCCATAGGTTCCCGGAACATTCGATGTATTGTCCGAAACATTCGTGAGCATCCCGACCCCATCCGACGGGAGTTCCATGACCACCGCTCCTTGGCGCGACCCGGCGCTGCCCGCCGCCGCCCGCGTCGACGACCTGCTCTCCCGGATGACCCTGGAGGAGAAGACCGCCCAGCTGTACGGCGTGTGGGTGGGCGCGGCCACGGACGGCGACGAAGTCGCGCCGCTGCAGCGCGAGATGACCGCCGACCACGACTGGGACGAGCTGATCACGCTCGGCCTCGGCCAGCTGACCCGCTCCTTCGGCACCGCCCCCGTGGACCCGGCCCTCGGTGCGCAGGCCCTGGCCCGCGCCCAGCGCCGTATCGCCGCCGCGAACCGGTTCGGCATCCCGGCGGTCGCCCACGAGGAGTGCCTGGCGGGCTTCACGGCCTGGGGCGCGACGGCCTATCCGGTGCCGCTGGCCTGGGGCGCCGCCTTCGATCCGGAGCTGGTGGCGGAACTGGGCCGGCACATCGGCCGCGACCTGCGCTCGGTCGGCGTCCATCAGGGCCTCGCCCCCGTCCTGGACGTGGTCCGCGACCCGCGCTGGGGACGGGTGGAGGAGACGATCGGCGAGGACCCGTACCTCGTCGGCACCATCGGCGCGGCCTATGTGCGGGGCCTCGAGTCGGCCGGGATCGTGGCCACGCTCAAGCACTTCGCCGGGTACGCGTCCTCGGCGGGCGCCCGCAACCTCGCTCCCGTCCGGGCGGGCGTACGCGAGTTCGCGGACGTGACCCTGCCGCCGTTCGAGATGGCGCTGCGCGAGGGCCGGTCGCGCTCGGTGATGGCCTCGTACACCGAGACCGACGGCGTACCGGTCTCGGCCGACCCCCGCCTGCTCACCGAACTCCTGCGTGACGAGTGGGGTTTCACCGGCACGGTGGTCTCCGACTACTTCGGCATCGGGTTCCTGCAGACCCAGCACCGGGTCGCCGAGGACGAGGCGGAGGCGGCGCACCTGGCGCTCGCCGCCGGCATCGACGTCGAGCTGCCGACCCTGAAGTGCTACGGCAAGCCGCTCGTGACCGCCGTACGGGAGGGCCGCGTCCCGCAGGCGCTGGTGGACCGGGCGGCCCGCCGCGTCCTGCTGCAGAAGTGCGAACTGGGCCTGCTGGACGCGGACTGGCGGCCGGAGCCGGAAGGCCCCGTCGACCTCGACTCGGCGGCCAACCGAGCCCTGGCCCGCCGGCTGGCCGAGCGGTCGGTGGTCCTGCTGGACAACCCCGGCGGACTGCTCCCGCTGGCCCCCGACACCCGTGTCGCTGTCGTGGGGCCCCGCGCGGCGGACGCGCTCGCGATGCTCGGCTGCTACTCCTTCCCGTCCCATGTGCTCCCCCACCATCCCGAGGTCCCGCCGGGCATCGCGATCCCGGCCGTGCTGGACGCGCTGCGCGCCGAACTACCGGACGCCAAGGTCACGTTCGCGGAGGGCTGCGGTGTCGCGGAGCCGGACACCACGGGCTTCGAGGAGGCGGTGGCCCGGGCGGCGGAGGCGGACGTGTGCGTGGCGGTCCTCGGCGACCGGGCCGGCCTGTTCGGCCGGGGCACGTCCGGTGAGGGCTGCGACGTCGCGGACCTCGAACTTCCGGGCGTTCAGGGTGAGTTGCTGGACGCCCTGGTCGCCACGGGGGTCCCGGTCGTCCTGGTCCTGCTGACCGGCCGCCCGTACGCCCTGGGCCGCTGGCACGGCCGGCTCGGGGCGGTCGTGCAGGCCTTCTTCCCCGGCGAGGAGGGCGGCCCGGCGGTCGCCGGAGTCCTGTCGGGCCGGGTGAACCCCTCCGGCCGGCTCCCGGTGAGCGTCCCGCGCATACCGGGCGGACAGCCCTGGACCTACCTCCAGCCCCCGCTGGGCCTGGCCGGCGAGGTCAGCAGCCTGGACCCGACCCCGCTGTACCCCTTCGGCCACGGCCGCTCGTACACGACGTTCGCCTGGGAGGACTGTACGGGCGGCGAGGTCGCGGAGATCGGCACGGACGGCTCGTACGACCTCTCGCTCACCGTCCGCAACACGGGCGACCGCGCGGGCGCGGACGTCGTCCAGCTGTATCTGCACGACCCGGTGGCGTCGGTGACCCGCCCGGACGTACGCCTGGTCGGTTACCGGCGGCTGGACCTGTCCCCCGGCGAGTCCCGCCGCCTGACCTTCCGCTTCCACGCCGACCTGTCGTCCTTCACCGACCGCACGGGCGCCCGGGTGGTGGAGCCGGGGGGCCTGGAACTGCGGCTGGGACGGTCCAGCGCCGAGGTGGCGCACACGGCCCGGCTGCGGCTGACCGGCCCGGCGCGGGCCCTGGGGCCCGGGCGTCGGCTGCGGTGCGAGGTGGAGGTGACCGGGCCGCCCGGGGCGGCCGACTGAGCCAGGGCGAAACCACAGAAAGGCCGCTTGCGCAAGACCTCGGGACGCACGCGTTCAGGATGCGTTCAGGTTGCCGCTGTCAGGGTCTGACCACGGTCCCCCAAACCGACAGGAGCACCCTTGACGACGACGAAGTCCGTGATGAAGAAACTACCCGAGGTCACCCTGGCGTTCTGGATCATGAAGATCGCCGCCACGACCCTGGGCGAGACGGCGGGCGACCTGTTCGCGCAGACGCTGAAGCTCGGCTACTTCCTCACCACCATCGCCCTCTTCCTGGTCTTCCTGGTGACGCTGGTGGTCCAGCTGCGCTCGTCGCACTACAACCCGTTCTTCTACTGGACCGTGATCCTGTCGACCTCCATGGCCGGCACCACGATGTCCGACTTCATGAACCGGGACTCCAGCGCCAAGTACCTCTCGAACGGCGCCACACGGCTGGGCTGGGGACCGCAGGGCCTCGGCCTCGGCTACCCGGAGGGCGCCGCGATCCTGGTCTCGATCCTGCTGCTGATCTTCCTCGGCTGGAAGCTGAGCGGGATGACGTTCCGGATCACCGAGATCGTCACCTTCCGGGGCGAGGCCCTGTTCTGGTCGGCGATCCTCGTCTCCAACACCCTCGGCACCTCGATGGGCGACTTCCTCTCCGACAGCTCCGGCCTCGGCTACCTGGGCGGCGCGGCCCTGGTGACCGGAGTGCTGCTGGTCCTGCTCGCCCTGATGAGGGTGCCTGTCGTACCGAACGTCCTGCTCTTCTGGATCGCCTTCGTGCTGACCCGCCCGCTGGGCGCCACGGCCGGCGACTTCCTCACCAAGCCGGTCGCCAAGGGCGGCCTGGACCTGGGTACGGCGGGTTCGTCGGCGGTGCTGCTCGCGGTGCTGTTCGGCCTGATGGCGTACGCGCACCTGCGGGAGGGGCGGGCGGCCGCCGCTGCCGGCCCGGAGGCCGAGGGTCCCGAGGCGGAGGCGGCCCGGCCGCGGAACACCGTACGGCACTGACGCGAACACCCCGCCTCCGGAGAACCGGGGGCGGGGTGTCTGTGGAGCGCCGGGCAGGCCTTGCACCTGCATCTCCCCGCAGGAAGCGGGACGTCTTTCCTTGGACCACCAACGCACTGCGTTCGGACCGGTGTTCCGGCCGTTCGCGTGTGATGATCATAGGGGATGGTCGGGTCCGCGCGCCAATCAGCGGTCCGGCCGCTCCCCGTCCACCGACTCGAACCGCCAGCGGTGCACCGCGCGCGTCACCAACCCGCCGTCCGGTTCGGGCAGTTCCGGCAGCTCGGCGTCGTACGGCGCGTCCCACCACGTGATGACCAGCACCCGGTCCCCCGAGGCGCGGAAGGTCTCGCGGCGCAGGGGCCGCGTGTCGAGTCGCTGCGCGCGGGCCCAGGCCAGCAACTCCTCGCCCCGGCCCTCGGCGGCCCGGGCCTCCCACATCAGGGCGACGGTCACGAGTACAGGTTCTCCTTGCTGACCTCGTGCACATGGTCGTGGCCCGGGACGTGCGGGTCGGTCACCGGCAGCGAGGAGTCGGCCGACAGGTCCCAGCTGGAGGCGGCCCGGTCACGGGCGACCATCTCGGCGCCGAGGGCCGCGACCATCGCGCCGTTGTCCGTGCACAGCTTGGGGCGCGGGACGCGCAGCCGGATGCCGGCCGCCTCGCAGCGCTCCTGGGCGAGGGCACGCAGCCGGGAGTTGGCGGCGACACCGCCGCCGATCATCAGGTGGTCGACGCCCTCGTCCTTGCAGGCGCGGACCGCCTTGCGGGTCAGGACGTCCACCACCGCCTCCTGGAAGGACGCGGCCACATCGCGGACCGGGACCTCCTCACCCGCCGCCCGCCTCGCCTCGATCCAGCGGGCCACGGCCGTCTTCAGGCCGGAGAAGGAGAAGTCGTACGCCGGGTCGCGGGGGCCGGTCAGGCCGCGCGGGAAGGCGATCGCCTTCGGGTCGCCCTCGCGCGCGTACCGGTCGATGACCGGGCCGCCGGGGAAGCCCAGGTTCAGCACCCGGGCGATCTTGTCGAAGGCCTCGCCGGCCGCGTCGTCGATGGTCGAGCCCATCGGGCGGACGTCGGAGGTGATGTCCTCGGACAGCAGCAGGGAGGAGTGGCCGCCGGAGACCAGCAGCGCCATGGTCGGCTCGGGCAGCGGCCCGTGCTCCAGCTGGTCCACGCAGATGTGCGAGGCGAGGTGGTTGACGCCGTACAGGGGCTTGCCGAGCGCGTAGGCGTACGCCTTGGCGGCCGAGACGCCGACCAGCAGGGCGCCGGCCAGGCCGGGCCCCGCGGTGACGGCGATGCCGTCGAGGTCCCGCGCGGAGACGCCCGCCTCCTTCAGCGCGCGGTCGATCGTCGGGACCATCGCCTCCAGGTGTGCCCGGGACGCCACCTCGGGTACGACGCCGCCGAAGCGGGCGTGCTCGTCGACGCTGGAGGCGACGGCGTCCGCCAGCAGGGTGGTGCCGCGGACGATGCCGACGCCGGTCTCGTCGCAGGAGGTCTCGATGCCGAGGACGAGTGGTTCGTCAGCCATTGATCTCGGTTCCTTGTACTGAGGAGGAATCCGCGGCGGGGCCGCTGTCGGAAGCTGTGGTCAGGCGCATCACCAGGGCGTCCACGTTCCCCGGCTGGTAGTAGCCGCGCCGGAAGCCGATGGGCGCGAAGCCGAAGCGCTCGTAGAGCTTCTGGGCGCGCACGTTGTCGACCCGGCACTCGAGCATGACCTCGGCGCACTCGAAGGCGGTGGCCGCCTTCAGCAGTTCGGTGAGCAGCCGGCCGCCGAGGCCGGTGCCCTGGAGGTCCAGGGCGACGGCGATGGTCTGTACGTCGCCGAGGTCGCCGGAGGCGGCGAGACCCGCGTACCCGACGATCCGGCCGTCCTCCGCCTCGGCCACGAGGTAATGCCGGGTCGCCTCGGGGCCGCGGGAGTGGGACAGCTCGGACCAGAACATGCCCCGGGACCAGGCGTCCTCCGGGAAGAGGTCCTTCTCGAGGCCCAGGACCGGGTCGATGTCCCACCAGCGCATCTCACGCAGTCGGGGGGTTGCCGGTTCCGTCACTTGGGGGTGACCACCTTGTAGTTCTTGGGGACCTGGGCGTCGGGACGGCGCAGGTACAGCGGGCGAGGCGCCGGCAGGTCCTCGCCGGCGGCCAGCTTCTCGGCGGCCAGCGAGGCGAGCGCGGCGGCGGACACGTTCTCGGGCTCGTGGGCGCTCGGGAAAGTGTCCGGGTAGAGCAGCGCGCCGGCGCCGACCGCGGGGAGCCCGGCGACCTGCTCGGCGATGTCCGCGGGGCGGTGGACGGCCGGGTCCGTCAGGCGGGTGCGGGAGTCGGCGTACTTGGCCCAGTAGACCTCCTTGCGCCGGGCGTCGGTCGCCACGACGAAGGGGCCCTTCTCGATGTCGGCGGCGTAGGCGAGGCCGTCCAGCGTGCACAGGCCGTACACGGGGACGCCGAGCGCGAGACCGAAGGTGTCGGCGGTCATCAGGCCGACGCGCAGACCGGTGTACGGGCCGGGGCCGATGCCGACGACGATCCCGGTGACGGCCTCGAGCTTGAGTCCCGCCTCGGTGAGCACGCGGTCGACGGCCGGCAGCAGCAGCTCTCCGTGCCGGCGCGCGTCCACCTGACTCGACGAGGCGATGACGTCCGTGCCGTCGTGCAGCGCGACGGTGACGGCGGGGGTGGCGGTATCCAGAGCGAGCAAGAGCACGCGAACAGCCTACGGCGCTCGCGGCTCGTGCATGGCCGTCCGGGACGGGCCGTCACCGACTGCTACGGTCTGTACGAAGTACGACATATGACGCGAGGCAGAGGTGGACGCACGTGGCAGGGACCAGCTCCGGGATCGCGGCCGGTCTCACCGCTGCGGCCGTCGGCACCGTCGGATTCCTCGCCTACCAGGCATCGGCGACCGTCCCGCCGGGCCTGGGCGGCCGGCCCGGCGCGAGCGCGTCGCCCTCGGTCAGTGTCAGCAAGGCGCCGCGCGACCGGGGCAACCCGGGGGCCCTGCCGAGCGGTTCCGGCAAGGGTGAACGGGTGGTGTACTCGGTGGACGACGACCGGGTCTGGCTGGTCGACGACAGAAACCGGGTGCAGCGCAGCTTCGGGGTGCACCCCGGCACCGTGGACCCGCCGGTCGGCATCTACTGGGTCACGTCCCGCTCCAACACGGCCACCGGCACGGACGGCATCCCCGTCGAGCACATCGTCCGTTTCACCAGCGTGGACGGGGTGGCGATCGGCTTCAGCGCCGCGGTGGGCAACGGCTCGGACACGTTCACCGACGTGAAGACGGGCGGCATCCGCGAGCGTCGCGAGGACGGCGACGCGGTGTGGAAGTTCGCGACGATCGGCGTCCCCGTCGTGGTGATCCGCTAGGGCCCTGCTCTCGGATCAGGTCGACAGGCCCCAGCACCCGCTACGCGGCCTCGCGCTGCTCGCTCACCGGCGGCAGCGGCCTGGCCGGCTCCGGGTCGCGCGGTGGCCGGGAGATCGCGTCGGCGGCAGCGCACGCCGCCAGCAGGTCGCGCATGGACACCCCGGTGTGCACCGGCGCGTCGGCCGGCCGCGCCGTGGGCCGAGAAGCGGTCATGGACGCCTCCTGAAGTGCGGGGGCGGGGCGTGGTTAGGCACGCCTAACCACGAGCTGGCTACCATGTGACCACGCCCGAGAGGTCCCGCGCAATATGTTGCCGACGCCCTGTCGGAAAGCAGGCGCCCGATTGCCAGGGGCTCAGGCCGAGGACGACGTACCGCAAACCCGCGGTCGCCCCGCAGACCATGCTTCGCCGCCCGGGGCTCGGGGGAACCCCGCGCTCCGCAACCCCCGCTCAGGCCGCCAGGGTCTCCAGGCCCGTCTCTGCCCAGCGCCTGCCGAGGCCGGTCACCGTCACGTGGCGTACCTCGTCCGTGGTGTCTCCGACGGCGCGGTGGATGACGACCTGCAGCCGGTCCTCGGTCAGGTCCTCGACCTTGCCCTCGCCCCACTCCACGACGATCACCGAGTCGGTCAGGGACACGTCGAGGTCGAGGTCCTCCATCTCGTCGAGGCCGCCGGACAGCCGGTAGGCGTCGACGTGGAGGAGCGGCGGGCCGTCGCCGAGGGAGGGGTGCACCCGGGCGATCACGAAGGTCGGCGAGGTCACCGCGCCGCGCACGCCGAGCCCCTCGCCGAGCCCGCGGGTCAGCGTGGTCTTGCCCGCGCCCAGCTCCCCGGTGAGCATCACCATGTCGCCCGCGCGCAGCAGCTTGGCCACCCGGTGGCCCAGCTCCCGCATCTGCTCGGGAGAGGTGACGGTCAGCCGGGTCTCAGCGGGGTTGTGCGGTGCTGCTGGAGCTGCTGGTTGTTCCATAGCCACTTACGGTAGCCCCTGCCGGCACGGCACCCGCCCGGGTGAGGAGGTCGGCGAGGCGGTCGGTGACCACTTCCGGGTGTTCCAGCATGACGAGGTGCCCCGCGTCCGGCACGAGCACCAGCTCGGCGTCCGGCAGCAGGTCGGCGATGGCCTCGCTGTGCTCGCTGGGCGTGACCAGGTCCTGCACGCCTGCCAGCACGAGCACCGGGACGTCCCGGAAGCAGCCGAGGGCCTCGGTCTTGTCGTGGTCGGTGAAGGCCGGGTAGAACTCGGCGACCACGTCGATCGGCGTGGACTCGATCATCCGCTCGGCGAACCGCGCGACCGCCGGGTCGATGTCCCGCCCCGCGAACGAGTACCGCTTGATGATCCCGGCGAACAGGTCGGCGGTGGCCCGGCGCCCCTTCTCCACCAGCTCCGCCTGCTGCCCGAGCGCCTTCAGCACCCCGGGGAGGATCCGGCGCACCGCGTTGACGCCGGCGAGGGGCAGCCCGAAGTTGACCTCGCCGAGCCGCCCGGACGAGGTGCCGACGAAGGCGGTGGCGACCACCCGGTCCCGGATCAGCTCGGGAAACTGGGCGGCCAGCGCCATCGTCGTCATGCCGCCCATGGAGTGACCGACCAGCACGATCGGGCCGTCCGGAACGGCCGCGTCCAGGACCGCCTTCAGGTCGCGGCCGAGCTGGTCGATGGTGAGGGCGACGCTGCCCTGGGTCTGGCCCACGCCCCGCCCGGACCGGCCGTGGCTGCGCTGGTCCCAGTGCACGGTACGGACGACCCCGCGCAGGGCCGCGCGCTGGAAGTGCCAGGAGTCCTGGCTGAGGCAGTAGCCGTGACAGAAGACGACGGTGACCGGCGCGGGCGCCTTGCGTCCGAAGAGCCGGCGGCGGCGCGGGGAGACACCGGGGCCGGCGTCGGGTTCCACGTCGTCGACCTCGTAGTACAGCTCGGTGCCGTCGTCGGCGTACGCCTTGCCGGGGGTGCCGCGCAGGGTGCCGTAGGGGCCCGCCGAGTCCAGCGCCAGCCGGGCCTTGCGGCGCATCCCCCGCCCCACTGTCATCCGCTCGATGGCGACCCCCGCGGCCGCCCCCGCGGCGATGACGCCTATCGCGGCACCGGCGATGCCGGTCGCCCTGCGCCAGCTGCCGGCCGCCCCCGCGGCGGAGGCGGCGGCCGCCGAGGCGACGACGTCCGCCACGGCCTCCGCACTGCTCTCGCTCACGTACCGCTCCTCTTCGCCGTACTGCAGTTCGCTGGGTGAATGAAAAAGATGGTGCAGATGGTGCCGTTGTGGTCCGTGTTGCCAGTCGGGACAGGAGTAACCAGGGCGTGACGCGCTCGGCCCCCGAAGGGGTTACCCCTCTTGTTCCCCGTTCAGATAGACGCGAGGAACGCGCGTTCCGATGCGTGTGACGATTTCGTACGCGATCGTGCCGCAGGCCTGCGCCCAGTCCTCGGCGGTCGGCTCACCGCGGTCGCCGGGCCCGAACAGCACCGCCTCCGCGCCCACCGGGGGCTCGTCCCCGCCGAGGTCGACCACGAACTGGTCCATCGCCACCCGTCCGGCGACCGTCCGCCACTTGCCGTCGACCAGCACCGGCCCGGTGCCGGAGGCGTGCCGCGGAATGCCGTCGGCGTAACCGACGGGCACGAGGCCGAGGGTGGTCTCGCCGGGGGTGACGTAGTGGTGGCCGTAGCTGATGCCGTGCCCGCCCGGAACGCGCTTGACCAGCGCGAGCGACGCGCTCAGCGTCATCACCGGACGCAGGCCGAAGTCGGCCGGGGTGCCGATCTCCGGGCTGGGCGAGACGCCGTACATGGCGATGCCGGGCCGGACGAGGTCGAAGTGGGTCTCCGGGAGGGTGAGCGTGGCCGGGGAGTTGGCGATGTGCCGGACCTCGGGGCGCACGCCCTGTTCCTCGGCGTACGCCACCATCTCGCGGAACAGGGTGAGCTGGGCGGCGATGGACGGATGCCCGGGTTCGTCGGCGCACGCGAAGTGGGACCACAGGCCGGTGATCCGGACCAGGCCATCGCGCTCGGCGCGCAGGGCCTCGCCGACCAGTTCGGGCCAGTCGGCCGGCTGGCAGCCGTTGCGCCCGAGCCCGGTGTCGGCCTTCAGCTGTACGCGAGCGGTCCGTCCCGCCTGCCGGGCGGCCTCGGTCGCCTCACGCAGGGCCCACAGCCCGCTGAGCGAGACGTCGATGTCCGCCTCGATCGCCTGCCGCCAGGGCCCGCCCGGCACCCACAGCCAGCACAGGACGCGCGTGTCCAGGCCGGCGGCGCGCAGCGCGAGCGCCTCCTCAGGCGTGGCCGTGCCGAGCCAGGTCGCCCCCGCCTCGACGGCCGCGCGGGCGCACGGCAGCACCCCGTGGCCGTACGCGTCCGACTTGACGACGGCCATCAGGGCCGCGCCCGCCGCCCGGGCACGCAGGGCCCGCACATTGGCGCGCAGAGCGGCCAGATCGATCTCGGCCCGGGCGCGCAGGGGCGCGGTCGGCACAGCTGAAGTCTCACTCATGGCGCCCCCAGTCTCTCAGAGGCCCGTGCCGGCCCCGGGCGCAGTGCCGGGTACCCGGCCGCCGCCCCGGCACAGGGACGTCGCCGCCCCTCCTCGGTTCGCCCGCGGGGGTGGACCTGGGTACAGGCGGTTCGGCAACCAGGTGCAGTGCGCGGCCGCGTGCCGTCCGGGACCGTCGGACGCATGCAGACGAGACAGCGATGGAAAGCCCTGTCAGGGGTATATGTGGCGGTCGCCTTCGTGGCGGCCGGAGCACTGGGCGCCGTACAGCCGGCCACCCGGATACCCACGGAGGTCGTCCAACTGACCCAGTTCGGCCCGGCGCTGGGCGTGGCCGTGACGGCGCTGCTGTGGCCGTCCCGGACGCGGCGGCTGCTCGCCGGGGCCTCGGCTCCTGCGGCCTCCCCGAGATGGCCGCGGGCGCGTACGGCCGCACCGTGGTGGCCGCTGCTCACCACGGCCGTCCTGGTCATCCTCCTGTCGGCAGGCCCGTACGCCCTCCTCACCGGCACCCCGCACGCCACCGACCCCCGCGCCCTGCACCATTCCTTCCTCCTGATCGCCCTCGCCCAACTGGTCGGCGCCTGCGGCGAGGAGATCGGCTGGCGCTGCTTGCTGCAGCCCCTGCTGCGCACCCGCTGCGGCCCGCTCACCGCCTCCGTGGCGGTCGGGCTGGTGTGGGGCCTGTGGCACGTCCGGGTATTGGCCGAGAGCCCGGCCTCCGTGGCCGGCTTCCTGCTGGCGACGGTCGCGATGTCCGTCGTACTGGGCCTGGCCCTGGAGGGCGTCGGAGGCCGCCACCGCCTGCTCCTGGCAGGCGGCTTCCACGCCCTGGTCAACCTCGGCATGCTGCTGTTCATGGACGAGGAGACGGGCAGGTCGACACCGATGGTCCTGTTCGGGCTGGCGTGCGCGGTGGTGGCGGTGCCGTACGTGTGGCGCGGGGCGAAGGCTACGATCCCGGCGACTGCGGGGTGATCGGGGCGGGGGGCATGGGGGCGGGGTTCTTCCGGAGGCGTCGTCGGGGTCGCGGGAGTTGTGGGGGCCGCAGGCGTCATTGGGTGCGCAGGAGTCACTGGGTCGCGCTCGGGCGGTGTCAGTTGCTCGGGCTGACCGGGCTGCTGGTCTCCGGTGCCGGGCTGCTGGTCGGCGGGGCGCTGGCGCTGCTGCCGCTCGGACTCGGCTTCCGGCTGCTGCCCACGGCCGCCGGGCTCCTGCGCCGCACGTCCGACCGGTACCGCGCCCGCGCGGTCCGCTGGACCGACCGCCCCCTCAGCCACCCCGACCCCCTCCCCCACGGCACCTCGGCCCGCCGCCGCAGTGCCGCGATCCTCGGTGACGACGGCTTCTGGCGCGACCTGCGCTGGGCCTGGCTGGAGCCGTGGACGGGCGGGCTGGTGGCGGCGGTCCCGCTCGCGCTGGTCGAGTACGGGGCGTTCGGCGCCCTCGTCCAGCCCTTCGTGTGGCGCCGGCTCGGCGAGGGCAACTGGTACGCGTTCGTGCCGGTCGTGTCCCCGGCCACCATGCTCGCCGCCCTGCTGCTCGGCCTCGTCCTCATGGCGGCGGGCCTGCGCCTGGCGCCGTACACGACGACGCTGCACGCCCGCCTCACCCACCGTCTGCTGTCCGCCCCGCGCAGCACCGAGCTGGCACGGCGGGTGGCCCGCCTCACCGACACCCGTGCCGCCGCCCTGGACGTCCACGCGGCCGAACTCACCCGCATCGAAAGGGACCTGCACGACGGCGCCCAGGCACGCCTGGTGGCCCTCGGCCTCACCCTGGACGAGGCGACCGGCCTGCTGGACACCGACCCCCGGGCCGCCCGCGCCCTCCTCCTGGAGGTCCGCGGCGCCTCGGAGCGGGCACTGCAGGACCTGCGCGACCTGGTCCACGGCATCCACCCACCGGTCCTCGCGGACCGGGGCCTCGCCGACGCGGTCCGTTCCCTGGCCCTGGACAGCCACCTGGACGTCGAGGTCGCCGTATTCCTGCCGCCGCCCCGCCTCCCCGCGCCCGTCGAATCGGCGGCCTACTTCGCGGTCTCCGAACTCCTCACGAACGCGGCCAAGCACGCCCGGGCCACGCGGGTGGACATCTTCCTCGCCCACGACGGCACCCGGCTGCGGGTGCGGGTGACGGACGACGGCCACGGCGGCGCGGACCCCTCGGCCGGGACGGGGCTGCCGGGCGTACGCCGCCGGTTGGATACCTTCGACGGCACGCTCGCCCTGCACAGCCCGCCGGGCGGACCGACCACCGCGACCCTGGAGATCCCGTGCGCGTCGTCCTCGCCGAAGACCTCTTCCTCCTCCGCGACGGCCTGACCCGCACCTTGCGCGAGCACGGCTGCGAAGTGGTCGCCTCGGTGGACAACGGGCCCGCGCTGGTACGGGCACTGCGGGAAACGGAGCTTGACGTGGCCGTGATCGACATCCGCCTGCCGCCGACCCACACGGACGAGGGCCTGAAGGCGGCGCTGGCGGCCCGCCGTGCGCGCCCGGGGTTGCCGGTCCTGATCCTGTCCCAGTACGTCGACCAGCTCTACGCCCACGAACTCCTCGCCTCCGGCGAGGGAGCCGTCGGCTACCTCCTCAAGGACCGGGTCACCCGCACCGCGCAGTTCATCGACGCCCTGCGCACGGTCGCCGACGGCGGCACGGTGATGGACCCCCAGGTCATCGCCAAGCTCCTGAGCCGCAGCGAGAAGCGGGGCCGCACCGGCTCCCTCACCCCCCGCGAACACGAGGTCCTCGCCCTCATGGCCGAGGGCCGCTCCAACACCGCCGTCGCCCACACCCTGCACGTCAGCGAGAGCGCGGTGGCGAAGCACATCGCGGCGATCTTCGGCAAGCTGGGGATCGAGCAGTCGCCGGAGGACAACCGGCGGGTACTGGCGGTGCTGGCGTACCTGAAGGGGTGACGCCACCGGGCAGGGGCCCGCCTGACGGTTCCGCCTGCCTCGCGACGCCTGGCACGCGCGCTCGCCGCGCTGCCGAAGCCCTGGGGTCCTTCTTTCGGATCCGGCCGGCTCGGAGCGGCGGCGCCTGCTGTCCGACCCGAGCGGGGTCCGGTGCGTGCAGCTGCAAGGCGGAGGAGGGCGTCGACGCGATGGGGGCGCCCCCGCGCGAGCGAAGCCGAGCGTGGGGGAGTCGGGGAGTGACGACGACGCGGCAGATGTGCGTGCCGGTCCCCGCGCCCCCGGCGAGATCCGCAAGAGAGGCCCTAGCTTCGTACGTCCCTCCACGCCTCCGGAATCAGCGCCGCGACGTCGTGTGCGCCGGCGGGCGCCCCCTGCGCCGCGAACCGGCCCGCGAGACCGTGCAGATACGCGGCCACGCTCCCCGCGTCCAGGGCGGACAGCCCCGCCGCGAGCAGCGACCCGGCGAGTCCCGACAGCACGTCCCCGCTCCCGGCCGTGGCCAGCCACGCCGTCCCGGTGGGGTTCACCCGCACGGCCCCGCCGCGGAAGTCGGCGACCAGCGTCGTGGACCCCTTCAGCAGCACGGTCGCCCGGTACACGGCCGCCAGCTCGCGCACCGCGGCCAGCCGGGCACCCTCGACCTCCTCGCGCCGCACTCCGAGCAGCGCGGCCGCCTCGCCGGCATGAGGGGTCATCAGCGTCGGCGCCGTACGCGCGCTCACGGCGTCCCGCTCGGCCAGCCGCAGCCCGTCCGCGTCGACCAGCACCGGCACGTCGGCGGTGAGCACCTCGGCCACGGTCGCCGCGTCGTCCCCGGCTCCGGGCCCGACGACCCATGCCTGCACCCGCCCCGCCTTGGCCGGACCCCGGTCGGACACGAGCGTCTCCGGGAACCGGGCGATGACCGCGTCCGCCGCCGGCCCGACGTACCGCACGGCGCCCGCGCCACCGCGCAGCGCCCCGGAGACCGCGAGCACGGCGGCACCCGGATACCGCGCGGACCCGGCGGCGATCCCCACCACACCGCGCCGGTACTTGTCGCTCTCCGCCGCCGGCACCGGCAGCAGCCTTGCCACGTCGGCGTGCTGCAACGCCTCCAGCTCTGCGCCGGGCGGCAGTTCGAGCCCGATGTCGACCAGCCGTACCGACCCGGCGTACTCCCGGGCGGGGTCGATCAGCAGCCCCGGCTTGTGCGTCCCGAAGGTGACGGTGAGGTCGGCCCGGATCGCCGCGCCCCGCACCTCACCGCTGTCCGCCTCGACCCCGCTCGGCAGATCCACGGCGACGACAGCCGCCCGCGACCGCTCCACGGCCTCGGCCAACGCCTCGGCGTCCGGCCGCAGTCCGCCCTTGCCCCCGATGCCGACGATGCCGTCCACGACCAGGTCTGCCCGCTCGATCACCGGCCCGGCGGCATCCGGCGTCACCACGGAACCCCCCGCCCGGAGCAGCGCCGCGAGGCCACCCGAATGGGTGCGCTCCGGCCCCGCCGACGGTACGACCGTGACTCCCGCCCCGCGCCGCGCCAGCCGGGCCCCCGCGTACAGGGCGTCCCCGCCGTTGTCGCCGCTCCCGACGAGCAGCACCACCCGGCTGCCGTACACCCGCCCGAGCAACTCCGCACAGGCGGCGGTCAGCCCTGCGGCGGCCCGCTGCATCAGCGCGCCCTCCGGCAGTCGCGCCATCAACTCCCGCTCGGCCGCCCTCACCGTCTCCACGCTGTACGCAGTACGCATGGCATCGAGTCTGCCCCGGAAAGGCGGTCCCCCACACTCGGGGGGCGTCAGCCCTCGGCGACCACCATGGCCGACGCGACTCCCGCGTCATGGCTGAGCGACACATGCCAGGACCGCACGCCGAGCTCCGCCGCCTTCGCGGCCACGGTTCCCCGCACCCGTAGCCGGGGCTGCCCGCTGTCCTCGACGTACACCTCGGCATCGGTCCAGTGCAGCCCCGGCGGCGCGCCCAGCGCCTTGGCGAGTGCCTCCTTGGCGGCGAACCGGGCGGCGAGCGAGGCGATACCGCGCCGCTCGCCACTGGGCAGCAACAACTCACTCTCGACGAACAGCCGGTCGGCCAGTCCAGGCGTGCGGTCCAGCGACGCCCGGAACCGGTCGATCTCGGCGACGTCGATTCCGACCCCGATGATGCTCATGCGGGGCAGCCTACGGTGAGGACCTGCTCGACCAGCCCCGCTACGGCAGGCCTCGCACACGGTGGACGGCCGTTCGCGGCGGGTGCGCTATCGAACGGCTCGTGCGACGAGGTCGTGGATCAGGAACTCGCCGGGTTGGCGGTTCTCCTTGAGCCGGTCGAGGTCGCCGGGGCCGAACCAGCCGTATGTGGAGTGCTTCGACCACTCCAGGGCGGGGTTGGCCAGGTCGCCCTCGACCTCCACCAGGTAGTCGGCCTCGTGACGGACTCCGAGGCCGTCGTCACCGTTCCAGGTGGACGTGCCGAGGAAGCGCCGCACGCGGCTGAGGCGCCACCCCGTCTCCTCCTCGATCTCCCGGGCGAGGGCCCCGAGGAGCGTTTCCCCGGCCTCCACATGGCCGCCCACGATGTCCCAGGAGTCGGGGAACAGCCGGCGCTGCGGGCTCCGCTTCTGCGCGAAGGCCGCGCCGTCGGGGCCGAGGATGACGGCCCCGACGGTCCAGAGCTCACCGGGCGCCGGAACGGGCACCTCGACGTCGGGGTCCACTGTGTACGACTCGTCAGTTGCGGCCATGCCGACAGCGTAGGCCGGGCGCCTCACTCCACCGTCACGGACTTCGCCAGGTTGCGCGGCTGGTCCACCTCGTTGCCCCGGGCCGTGGCCAACTCGCAGGCGAACACCTGCAACGGCACGGTCGCCACCAGGGGCTGCAGCAGGGTCGGGGTGGCCGGGATCCGGACCAGGTGGTCCGCGTACGGAACGACCGCCTCGTCGCCCTCCTCAGCGATGACGATCGTCCGCGCACCGCGCGCCCGGATCTCCTGGATGTTGGAGACGATCTTGTCGTGGAGCACGGACCGCCCTCGCGGCGAGGGCACGACCACGACCACCGGCACGTCCTCCTCGATCAGCGCGATCGGACCGTGCTTCAGCTCGCCCGCCGCGAAGCCCTCGGCGTGCATGTAGGCGAGTTCCTTGAGTTTCAGGGCGCCTTCGAGGGCGACCGGGTAGCCCACGTGCCGCCCGAGGAACAGCACCGTGTCCTTGTCGGCCAGGGAGCGCGCGAGCTTCCGTACCGGCTCCATCGTCTCCAGCACGCGCTCGACCTCGCCCGAGATCTGCGACAGGTCGCGGATGACGGCACGGATCTCGTCACCCCACTTGGTGCCCCGGATCTGGCCGAGGTACAGGGCCACCAGGTAGCAGGCGACCAGCTGGGTCAGGAACGCCTTGGTGGAGGCGACGGCCACCTCGGGCCCGGCGTGCGTGTACAGCACCGCGTCCGACTCGCGGGGAATCGTCGAGCCGTTGGTGTTGCAGATCGCCAGCACCTTGGAGCCCTGCTCGCGGGCGTGCCGCAGCGCCATCAGGGTGTCCATCGTCTCCCCGGACTGGGAGATGGCGATCACCAGGGAACGTCCGTCCAGGATCGGGTCCCGGTAGCGGAACTCGCTCGCCAGCTCCACCTCGCACGGGATGCGCGTCCAGTGCTCGATGGCGTACTTGGCGATCATGCCCGCGTGGAAGGCCGTACCGCACGCGACGATGACGACCTTGTCCACCTCGCGCAGCTCCGAGGCGCTGATGCGGACCTCGTCCAGGGTCAGCGAGCCGGACGGGTCGATGCGGCCGAGCAGGGTGTCGGCGACCGCCTTGGGCTGCTCGGCGATCTCCTTGAGCATGAAGTAGTCGTAGCCGCCCTTCTCGGCGGCGGAGGCGTCCCAGTCGACGTGGAAGGAGCGCACCTCGGCCTCGCGGCCGTCGAAGCCGGTCACCGTGACGCCGTCGCGGCGCAGTTCGACCACCTGGTCCTGGCCCAGCTCGATCGCCGAGCGCGTGTGCTCGATGAACGCGGCGACATCGGAGGCGAGGAACGCCTCGCCCTCGCCGACGCCCACCACGAGCGGGGAGTTGCGGCGCGCGCCGACGACCACGTCCGGGGCGTCCGCGTGCACGGCGACCAGCGTGAACGCACCCTCCAGACGCCGGCACACCAGCCGCATGGCCTCCGCCAGGTCGGCGCAGGAGGAGAACTCCTCGGCGAGGAGATGGGCGACGACCTCGGTGTCCGTCTCGGAGTTCAGCTCGTGGCCCCGCTCGGCCAGCTCGGCGCGCAGCACGGCGAAGTTCTCGATGATGCCGTTGTGGACGACCGCGACACGGCCCGCGTTGTCCAGATGCGGATGGGCGTTCGCGTCCGTGGGACCGCCGTGCGTGGCCCACCGGGTGTGGCCGATACCCGTCGAGCCCGCCGGCAGCGGCCGGTCGACCAGCTCCTTCTCCAGGTTGACCAGCTTCCCGGCCTTCTTCGCCGCGGCAAGCCCGCCGTCCGCCAGCACGGCGACGCCCGCCGAGTCGTACCCCCGGTACTCCAGCCGCTTCAGCCCGGCCATCACGACATCGAGCGCCGACTGCGACCCCACGTATCCCACGATTCCGCACATGTGGCGCAGCCTACGGGCCGGACGGCTCCCAAAAGTGCTGTCGCGTGCCCGAAATCGGAAATTCCCGCGGGGGTGGGGAGGCTTGCGGCGCCCGCCGACTCCGCTGCATCGAGAATCAGCCATCTCCGCGGCGCGCGCAGGCGTAACCGCTGCCGTGGGCGCACACAGAAAGCACACAAAAACTCCTCGAACAGGGGGGCTTCGTGTGCTCCGCCCGCGGACGGCGAGCAGTAGACGGTTTCCGGCCAGCGCCCTGTCGCCCCAAGGGAACCTCTGTACGACCGGGTTCGCGTCTGCGTATGGTGTCGCCGCGCATGAGGGGAACCTGACCATTCCGCCTGCGCGCACATCACTCAGCGACCGGGGGAACGCCGTCGCTCACGGGGAGGGGCCGCATCGCCATGCCGTCGTATCGGGCGCCCGCACACCACAACTCGGCCCGTGACTGAGCTTTCTGAGACTTCTCAGGACGAGCCGCGCATCACTGCTCCCTGCTCTTCGGCCGCCCTCACGGCCCGCACCCCCCTTTGACCGAAAGGGATGCTCCTTTGCACCCCAGACCATGGTTCCGCCCGCCCCGATCACGGAGGCCGGGCCGGAAACGCACCTCCGCCGTCACCTCGGTCGCCGCACTGGCCGTACTGGCCGCTGTGGCGGTTCATCCCGGCTCGACGCGCCTGACCGCCGAGCCGGTGGGTGACTCCTACGCCTGGTACGAGGACACCTCCGCCGAGCAGTTGCGTCAGGACCAGTGCCTGATGGCCGACGTGCTGCGGCTGGGCGGCCCGTCGATGGCCGCGACCGCGCAGGACGGTCTCAACCAGTCGCCGGACAAGCTGCACGTCCTGGCCGACCGCAAGAACTGGGAACAGACTCCGCTCGCCGCCGCGTACCAGAAGGACCGGGACGCGGCCGGCAAGGACCTCGACGCCGTCGACGCGCTCCAGGACGGCTGGAAGAAGCCCCTCGACGGCCTCACCACGCCCGCAGGGTTCACCGACACCGGCTTCCACTGGCCGCCCGGCGCCGGCAACGACGGCCAGAAGAGCTTCTACGAACAGACCGGTCTGACCCCCTGGATCGCCGACCGGTTCTGGAAGTCCGACGACGACTTCTACAAGGACGACACCCCGCAGACCGACGACAAGACCCTCAAGGCCGTCGACGACCTGGGCACCCCCCTCTACGGCAAGGACCCCGACCCGGCCGGCACGACCCAGGCGGAGTGGAACCGCGCGCTCGCCGAGCGCAGCGCCTTCCAGTGGATGCACGGCGGTCCCGCCACGAACGCGGGCGCCGACGACGCCCGTATCCTCCTCTCCTCCGGCGGTTTCCCGCGCACCGCACCGCAGCCGGGCACGCCGGAGTTCCGCATCGCCGTCGAGGACGTGAAGTCCCGCTTTGCCGCGTGCGGCTGGCGTGACCCGCTCGACCCGGACAACGTGCTGGGCGACATCACCTCCACCGCGGCCGACGAGTGGCAGCAGGAGGTCGCCTCCCAGGCCGCCCAGCGCAACCAGGTCCTGGGCGCGAACAAGGACGCCGTCGACGCCCTCGCCAAGGGCGCGAAGGCGCTGGGCGAGATGCTGGGGCACTCGTGGATCGCCGACCACCTCACCCGCTGGCAGGACTACTGGTCCGCGGGCGGCGTCGGGTACGTGGGCGACTCCCCGGCGGTCATCGAGGTGCACGCGTCCAAGGGCAGGTGCCTCGACGTCCAGGGCGCCGGCAAGATCGACGGCACACCGGTGCAGGTCTACACGTGCAACGGCAGCGCGGCGCAGAAGTGGACCATCGAGGGCGACGACCTGGGCCTGCACCTGCGCAACGTCAACGCGCAGAAGTGCCTGGACGTGGCCGGGGGCAAGAACGCCGACGGCACGAAGATCCAGATCTGGACGTGCACCGACGCGGCGTCGCGCACCTGGGACTACAACCTGCGGGCCACCACGAGCCTGAAGAACCCCGCCACCGGCAAGTGCCTGGATCTGAGCTCGTACGACAACGGTAACGACGCGAAGCTGAAGACCTGCAGCGGCGCCGGTCCGCAGCAGTTCGACGTCAAGCCGTCCGGCCACACCGGCAAGGTGCCGCCCGCCGCCCAGTTCACGAAGGCCTCGGCCGGTGTCGCGGCCGCCCAGGCCGGCGCCAAGAGGCAGCTCGCCGTCCTCAAGGCGCAGCTCGCCGCCGCACAGAAGGCCGCCACCACCTCGGACACGGCCGTCCAGGCCGCCTACGGCATCGCCGACACGAACGGTGCGCCCCGCGGCCGCGGTCTGCTGGTGGGCCAGCAGAAGGCGCAGGTCACCAAGGGTGCCGCAGCCGCACTCGCGGCGATGGAGAAGGCGGGTGAGACCGCCGAGGCCGCGACCCGCGCCTCCGCGGGGGACAGCGCGACCATCACGCAGCGTGCCCTCGCGCAGGCCGCGCAGGCGAAGGCGGAGTTCCGCAAGGAGGCCGCGAAGACGGCCGAGTTGCAGGCGAAGGCCGCCGCCGACGCGGCGAAGGTGCACCGGGACAACGCCAAGAAGGACAAGGAGACCGCGGAGGCCAAGCTCGCCGACGCGCTGAAGGCCGAGGGCGACGCCAAGGCGGCCGCCACCGACGCCCACGCCAAGCGGCTCGCGGCGGAGGCCGAGGAGAAGACGGCCAAGGCGGAGAAGGAGAACGCCGCCGCCAGCCGGGCCGAGGCCGCCGAGCACCGCAAGAACGCCGAGTCCCAGGCGACGAAGGCGAAGGACGCCAAGGACAAGGCCGAGGCCGCCGAGAAGACCGCCGGCAGCAGGCGGGACGACGCGGTCAAGGCGAGCGATCACGCCAAGGACATGCGGGACGACGCCTGGGACGCCGAGCAGAAGGCCGAGGCGGCCCGCGCCAAGGCCGACGCCAAGGACGCCTACGCCGACTCCCTCGACTCCGGGGACGCGGCGGACGCCGCCCGCTCCGCCGCGAACGACGCCGACAAGGCAGCCGACGACGCCGAATCCGCCGCGAAGAAGGCCCGTTCCGAGGCCGACGCCGCCACCCGGGCGGCCGCCGACGCCGACGCGGCCGCGACCCGCGCCGAGGCGGCCGCCAAGCGGGCCCGCTCCGACGCGGACGCCGCCCAGGCGGACAAGCTGAAGGCCGACGCGGCCGTCAAGACCGCGACCAGCGCGGTGGCCGACGCCATCAAGGCCTCCCAGGACGCCGCGTCCGAGGCCAAGACGGCGGTCAAACTCGCCGACGAGGCCGAACAGCACGCCAAGGACGCCAAGTCCCAGGCGGACGACGCCAACAAGGAGGCCGGCAAGGCACTCGCGGCCTCGGCGAAGGCGGCGGGCTACGCCCACGTCACCGCCCAGGCCGCCGTGGACGCGGCCAAGGCAGCGAAGCAGGTCGCCGCCCCCGCCAACGACGCGATCCAGCTCGGCTCGCCGTACGTGGACACCGACTCGGCCGCCGGCCTGGTCGTCCTGACCGGACAGGCGTCGAAGTCCATCGCCGACCAGCAGCAGGCCGTCGCCGACGCGCACGCCAAGAACGCACAGGAGGAGGCCGCCGCCGCCAAGTCCCTCGCCGACCAGGCGAAGGGCGACGCGAAGGAGGCGTACCAGCACGCGGCCAACGCGGCCCAGTACGCGTCCGACGCCCGCACGTACTCGAAGGAGGCCCTGGGCTACGCGGCCGACGCGGCCAAGGCCGCCTCGAAGGCCGCCGACTCACTGGCCCGCACCGTCGAGTACGACAAGCAGGCGACGGAGGACGCGGCAGCCGCCGACAAGGCGGCCGGCAACGCCGAGGGCTACGCCAAGGACGCCCGCGACTCCGCCGACGCGGCCGAACTCGACGCGGAGGCGGCCCGCTCGGCGGCCTCCCAGGCCGAACAGGACGCCAAGGACGCCCGCGCAGCGGCCAACCGCGCCGACGCGGCGGCAACGGAGGCGGAACAGGCGGCGAAGGACGCCGACAAGTACGCCAAGGAAGCCCAGGAGGCGGCCGACAGGGCCGAACAGGCCAAGAACAGCAAGCGGATCTCGGACGGCGCCGCATCCGGCATAGGCAGCGTGTTCTGGGACCAGAAGATCGAACCCATCGGGAAACCGCAGATCATCGACCAGAAGAACTGCGGCCGGATCATCCACACCGGCGACTGCGTCATCACGGCGAAGATCCACTTCAACGTGAGGCTGGACATCTATCTGTGCACACTGGCGGAGCTCCCGATCACCGGATGCCCGCATTCGGAGACGATGCTGCTGAAGACGCAGGTCGTCCCGGACCAGTACGACACGGTCACCCGCACCATCTCCGAAGTCGAGTTCAACAGTGGAATCGACCCCGTCGAGGTTCTTCTCGGTGACTTCATCGGGTGCGGCGAGAAGCTGACCGGCAATGGGGGAAGCTGGGGCGATTGTGCCTGGGCCACCTTCGATATCGCCACCTTCTTCGACGGCAAGATCATCAAGGCGGTCGCCGACGCGGTCAAGGCTGTCGACGCGTCCGTGAAGACGGGCATCGGAATCGCCGATGCCTGGAAGGCTCTCAAGGAGGCCGGCCTCGACGAGGATGTCATCGCCGGCATCGGCAAGAAGGAAGCCGAAAAGCTCTCCACCGGCTGCCCGAAGAACAGCTTCCCGGCAGGAACACAGGTCCTCCTGGCCGACGGTTCCCTGAAGGCCATCGACGCGATCACCGACGGTGACCGTCTGCTCGCCACGGACCCGGAAACCGGGGTCACCCGCCCGGCGCCTGTCACCGCGACCTTCTCCCATCGAGCGGACCAGCTCATCGCACTCACCCTCAGGGGCGACGAGCGGATGTACACGACTCCCGGACACCGGGTGTACGTGGCCGGCCGCGGCTGGGTGACCGTTTCGCAACTGAGCCGAGGTGACCGGCTCCGCGCCCGGGACGGCGGGTGGAAGGCGGTGACCGGCTTCCGGACGGTGACGGCACCGCAGGAGGTCTGGGACCTTACCGTCGACGACCTGCACACCTTCTATGTCGTCGCGGGCACTACGCCGGTCCTCGTCCACAACTGCGACGGTCTCCTCGACGACGACCTCTACAAAGAGATCGAGGCCCGCTACGGTCTGGACATCGCCGAAGGCGTGGACTACAACGCCCAACGCATGCACGACGGATCTTCGAACGCCCTCGACCACGAGATCCCGGGCATCGGGCACAACCTGAGAGCTCTCGCCGACTACCTCGCGAGCTGGCGTGGGAAATTCACATACCGTGACACAAGCAAGGGCTCGGAGGTCGTGTACGACGTGGCCAAGAAGGTGCTGGTGGTGAAGACGCCCTACAACATCCACGCGTATCAATACACCGTCGAGCAGTGGGAGAGAGGCGTGCACGGGGGTCGCTTCGTCCTCAAGGCCCCCGGGGTCGGTACCCCGTGAGGGCCAGACCGGTCGTGCGCCGTGAGGGAACGCAGTACTCCGTTCGCTTCGTCGGAGCCCAGCGCGCTCTCCTCGGCGAGTTGCTGCCGTGGCTTGCCTATCGGCGAGAGGGCGAACCCGCCCTCACCGTGTGGGCGGGGTGTGGCAGGGAGCGTCTTGAGCAGCTGCACGACAGAGTGAGCAGTGGCGATCAGGTGGTTCTCTCGCTGGAAGAACTGCACATCCTGCATGCCGTCCTGCTGTCCGTGCACAGCATGTTCGCGTCCGAGGAGGCGTTCAACACCCAACTCGGCTTCTACCGCGAGAACGCGTTCAACCTCGCCAACGGCCTGGTGATGGCCGTCGCGGAGGCTGCTGCGGCAAGCTGATCCGAGCCCTCGCGGTCTCCCTCCCGCGATTCGGAGGGGGACCGCCTTCTGCCTGTGTCCCCGCCCCCTGCCGCGGCTGTCTCGTCCACGCGGATGGTGGTGGCGGCCGACGTACTGGCGCAAGTCCGACGGCTGGCACCCAGGCCTGAACTCGGTGTGGGCGGCGTCCCCGCGAGGGAGCCGCCCACACCTTCCGGGAGCCACGTGACGCACCCCACCCGCACCCCCGTTCAAACTCCGTTAACAATGGACTGTGATCTCACCGGTCTCCTCGATGCCCCGGAGCGCCCACCGGCCCAGGCCGGAGGTGACTCCCTACGTCGACCTCACCCGTGCCGAGTGGAGCGCGCTGCGTGACAAGACGCCGTTGCCGCTCACCGCCGAGGAGGTGGAGAAGCTGCGCGGTCTGGGCGACGTGATCGACCTGGACGAGGTGCGGGACATCTATCTCCCCCTCTCCCGGCTGCTCAACCTGTACGTCGGCGCCACGGACGGCCTCAGAGGCGCCCTGAACACCTTCCTCGGCGAGCAGGGCTCCCAGTCCGGCACCCCGTTCGTCATAGGTGTCGCCGGGTCAGTGGCGGTGGGCAAGTCCACCGTGGCCCGTCTGCTCCAGGCCCTCCTGTCCCGCTGGCCGGAACACCCGCGCGTCGAGCTGGTCACCACCGACGGCTTCCTGCTGCCCACCAAGGAGCTGGAGGACCGCGGCCTGATGTCGCGGAAGGGTTTCCCCGAGTCGTACGACCGCCGGGCGCTGACCCGCTTCGTCGCGGACATCAAGGCGGGCAAGGACGAGGTGTCGGCCCCCGTCTACTCCCACCTCATCTACGACATCGTCCCCGGCGAGAAGCTCACCGTCCGCCGGCCCGACATCCTGATCGTCGAGGGACTCAACGTCCTCCAGCCCGCCCTGCCCGGCAAGGACGGCCGCACCCGGGTCGGCCTCGCCGACTTCTTCGACTTCAGCGTGTACGTCGACGCGAGCGGCGAGGACATCGAGCGCTGGTATCTCAACCGCTTCAAGAAGCTGCGCCAGACCGCCTTCCAGAACCCGGACTCGTACTTCCGCACGTACACGCAGGTGTCCGAGGAGGAGGCGCTCGACTACGCGCGCACGCTGTGGCGCACCATCAACAAGCCCAACCTCGTGGAGAACATCGCCCCCACCCGCGGCCGCGCCACCCTGGTCGTCCGCAAGGGCGCCGACCACAAGGTCCAGCGACTGCGGCTGCGCAAGCTGTAGGCCCGCCTCTCGGATGGGCGCCAGGCTGCATCTGCGCCTGATCACCCCGGCCGATCGGACCGACGAGGCGGTCCGCCTGATCGGGAAGACGGTCCGCACGACCCACCTCGTCGTTCTGCCCCGAGCCGCCCGCAACCCTGCCGGAGACGCCGTCCTGTGCGACGTGGCCCGGGAGGCCGGCGGCGAACTCATCGGTGGCCTGCGGCGATTGAGGCTCGACGACACCGGCTCGATCGCCCTCGAATGGCAGTGACAGTCGGCTTCAGCTATTTCATGGACGGTGCCGACCTGTTCACCAAGGCGGAATCGCCGGCACCCTCTCCCTCACCTCGGCGAAGTCGGGCGCCCTGGTGGGCGTGGCGATCTCGGTCACCACGGTCCCGGCGGCCGCCGACGCGGCGCACGCCTTCACCTGCCCCGAGTACCGGCAGGCTTGCGGCTCCACAGCCCAGCCTCTCCTGAACCTGCTGGGCATCGTCCTGGCCGGAGCCCTGACGCTGCCGGCCCAGAAGTGGCTGTGGGCCAGGCAGCGCGAGCGTACGGCGGAGGACGGCGGCTTCTAGGAGTTGTACCGCGCTTCGCAGTTGGTGATGCTGTCGCCGGGGTCGGCGAACACCGTGTCGGTGCCCGCGCCGCAGTTCACCGTGTCACCGCCGGCATTGTCCTGCACGCTGATCAGGTCGTTGCGGCCGTTGGTGGTCACGGTGTCGGTGCCCGTACCGGCGTCGACGGTGGTGCTGACGGGAACGGCGGAACCGTCGAAGCTGTCATTCCCGTCGCTGAGCGCTATCGCGAGCCGCGTGACAGTGACGATGCTGCCGCAGTCGGCACTGTTGGGATTGCCGGGCACCCGGGTGCAGCCCGGGCCGACCGCGAGGCCGGTCTGGTCCGTGAGGATCAGATGACCGCCGGAAACCGTTGCCGTGACCTGGTTGTTCACACCGGTGCGCGCCTGGAGTCCGGCCAGGCCACCGAAGATGCGGAACGCCGTGGAACCCGGTGTCGGGGCGGCGGCGGCCGGGGTCGCCAACGAGGCGACGACGAGACCCGCGACCAGGGCCGTACCGGCCGCTCGCTTCAGGGTGCTGCTCACGATCTTCATACCGTGTCTCTCACTTCTGTCGAGGGGGTCGCCGCACTGGGGCGACCACGACGTCAGTGAAACAATCAGTGACCGGATACGCACTCTTTGTTACGTGCTTCGAGTGACGCACAGCGGTGCGTCCAGAGACGTTCAGGAACGTCCGGATGCCGTACGGGGCAGGCGCCCGGCCTGCCCCGTACGGCGTCCCGCTGTACTAACCCAGCGCCGACTTCACCGCGTCGGCCAGCCGTCCGGCGACCGACCGGGCCTGGTCGATGTCCGCCGCCTCGACCATCACCCGCACCAACGGCTCGGTGCCGGAAGGCCGGAGCAGCACGCGCCCCGTCTCCCCCAGCTCCCGCTCCGCCTCGGAGACCGCGGCGGCGAGCTCGGCCGACGTCTTCACCCGGGACCTGTCCACGTCCGGCACATTGATCAGCACCTGCGGCAGCCGCTCCATCACGGACGCCAACTCCCGCAGCGTACGGCCGGTCTGGGCCACCCGCGCCGCCAGCAGCAGCCCGGTCAGCGTGCCGTCACCGGTCGTTGCGTGGTCGAGGATGATCACGTGCCCGGACTGCTCCCCGCCCAGGGCGTACCCGTGCTGCTTCATCTCCTCCAGCACGTACCGGTCGCCCACGGCCGTCTGCACGAGCCGGATCCCGGCCCGCTCCATGGCCAGCTTGAAGCCCAGGTTGGACATGACCGTGGCGACGACCGTGTCGGAGCGCAGCTCGGAGCGCTCGCGCAGCGCCAGCGCGAGCACGGACAGGATCTGGTCGCCGTCGATCTCGTCGCCGGTGTGGTCCACGGCCAGGCAGCGGTCGGCGTCCCCGTCGTGCGCGACGCCGAAGTCCGCGCCGTGCTCGACGACCGCGGCCTTCAGCTTGCCCAGGTGGGTGGAGCCGCAGCCGTCGTTGATGTTGAGCCCGTCCGGCTCGGCGCCGATGGTGACGATCTGCGCGCCGGCCCGCGAGAACGCCTCCGGCGAGACCCCCGCGGCCGCGCCGTGCGCCTCGTCCAGGACGATCTTCAGGCCGTCGAGGCGGTTCGGGAGCACCGACAGCAGATGGCCGACGTACTGCTCGAAGCCCTCGTCGTACGACCGCACGCGCCCGACGCCGGCACCGGTGGGCCGCTCCCAGGGCTCGCCGTGCCGGTGGGAGTCGTAGACGGCCTCGATCCTGTCCTCGAGCTCGTCGGCGAGTTTGTGGCCGCCGCGCGCGAAGAACTTGATGCCGTTGTCGGGCATGGCGTTGTGGCTGGCGGAGAGCATCACGCCGAGGTCGGCGCCGAGCGCGCCGGTCAGGTGCGCCACCGCGGGCGTCGGCAGCACGCCGACCTGCAGGACGTCCACGCCGGCGCTGGCCAGGCCCGCGACCACGGCGGCTTCCAGGAACTCCCCGGACGCGCGCGGGTCCCGTCCGACCACCGCCGTCGGCTTGTGGCCCTCGAAGGTCCCCGCCTCGGCCAGCACGTGCGCCGCCGCGACGGACAGGCCGAGCGCCATCTCGGCCGTCAGGTCCGCGTTGGCGACACCGCGCACGCCGTCCGTGCCGAAGAGTCGTCCCACTTGTCCTCCTGAGGAAGCGTCCTTGCTGCCGAGAATGATGGCAGGCGCCGTGACATCCGATCACACAAGCCTCTGAGCGTCTTGTGTCGTTATACGCCCTTGGCTTGGATAAACGAACGCCCCGACGGCACAAGTGGCGTGCCGCCGGGGCGTTCGGAGTACGAGCAGAGGCAGCTGCTGATTAGCGCTTGCTGTACTGCGGGGCCTTGCGGGCCTTCTTCAGACCGGCCTTCTTGCGCTCGACCGCACGGTCGTCGCGCTTGAGGAAGCCGGCCTTCTTCAGCGGGCCGCGGTTGTTGTCGACGTCGGCCTCGTTCAGCGCACGGGCGACACCGAGACGGAGCGCACCGGCCTGACCGGAGACACCGCCACCCGCGATGCGGGCGATGACGTCGTAACGGCCCTCGAGCTCGAGCACCTTGAAGGGCTCGTTGACTTCCTGCTGGTGCACCTTGTTCGGGAAGTAGTCCTCGAGGGTGCGACCGTTGATCTTCCACTTGCCGGTGCCCGGGACGATCCGGACGCGGGCGATGGCGTTCTTGCGACGGCCCAGGCCGGCGGCCGGCTGGGGCTCGCCGAAGCGGGACGCGAGGGACTCGGAGGTGTACTCGCCCTCGACGGGGACGTCCGACTCCGTGGTGTAGCTGTCGATGTCAAGCTCTTCGAGCGGCTGCTCGGCAGTGGTCTCGGCCACGATTCTCCTCAGATTCTCTTCAGTCTTAGGGGGTGGCCGGACTTACTGCGCGACCTGGGTGATCTCGAACGGCACCGGCTGCTGCGCAGCGTGCGGGTGCACGTCACCCTTGTAGACCTTCAGCTTCGAGAGCATCTGACGGCCCAGCGTGTTCTTGGGGAGCATGCCCTTGACGGCCTTCTCGATGGCCTTCTCGGGGTTCTTGTCGAGCAGCTCGTCGTAACGGACGGAGCGCAGACCACCCGGGTAGCCGGAGTGGCGGTACGCCATCTTCTGGGTCCGCTTGTTGCCGGACAGGTGCACCTTGTCGGCGTTGATGATGATGACGAAGTCACCGGTGTCGACGTGGGGCGCGTAGATCGGCTTGTGCTTGCCCCGCAGTAGGGACGCGGCGGTGGTGGCGAGACGACCCAGGACGACGTCCTGAGCGTCGATGACGTGCCACTGGCGCGTCACATCGCCGGGCTTGGGGCTGTACGTACGCACGGTTCGTAGCCTTCGCTTCGAGTGAATGGTCCTGAACAGGTCACCGAAACGATCACGACAGCCTTGACCGCACCACGGTGACGCAAACCGCGTGCTGATCGCTGGTCATCGGCCCGGCGGACCGGTGTAAGGGCCCGTCCCGTGAGAATGAGCAAGCCAATACACAACGAAGAAGCAGATTACCTGCAGGGGCCCGGACGGGTCAAAACGAGGCCCTTCCCCCTCATGTCGGCGGACAAACGTGGCATGCCGCCCGACGCACTCCAGCATCCCGATCCCCCCGTCTAAGATGCGCCCCATGAGTTACGGGCAGGGGGGACCCCAGTCTCAGTGGGATCCCTGGAAACCGCACACCCAGCAGCCCTGGAGCAGCGGCGACGACGGGTCTCCGGACTGGGCCGCGCTCGCCGAGGCATCGGAGACGCGGAACAAACGCCGCAGAGTGCTGTTCATCGGCGGCGGCGTGCTCGCCACCGTCGGGGTCGGCACCGCCGTGGCGATGGCCGTCGTGTCCGCGAACAGCGACAACAACGCCTCGGGCAACCCCACCAACCTGCCCGCCAGCGCGTCGCTGCCCAGCGGCTCGGCCACGGCCCCGTCCTTCGCGCCCACCAGCGCGCCGCCCCCGCTGGATCCGAAGGAATTCATATCCAGCGTCAAGAAGGACACCGCGCCGCTGAGCCCCGAGACGCTCTTCCCGGGCACCCAGCTCACCATGGGCGACACGGTGTACAAGAAGGGCGCGACGGCCGACACGAAGAACTGCGCGTCCGCCGCCGACGCGACCCTGCCCAAGATCCTCACCGCGAACGGGTGCACCCGCCTGATACGCGTCACCTACACCAAGGACGGGGTGGCGGTCACCGTCGGCGTCGCCGTCTTCGACACCGCCGACCAGGCCGCGAAGGCCAAGGCCCGGACCGACGACCGGAGCATCGTGCGCTCGCTGTCCGGCAAGGGCGTCAAGCCCTTCTGCGACGGCGCGATCTGCCGCTCGACGCGCAACTCCGTCGGCCGCTACGCGTACTTCACGATCGCCGGATTCACCAACGGCAAGAACGTCACCAAGAAGGACACGAACGCCTTCGCCGCCGGGGACGACATGCAGCAGTTCACCTTCCGCCAGATCTGGCGCCGCGGCGAGGTCCAGGCCTCGGCGGCCGCGAACGGGTAACGCTCAGCAGCACCCCGCCGACGGAAGCGAGCGCTTGTTCCGGGCCTTCTTGTTCCGGGCCGCGAGCAGCTCGTCGGCGGGGTAGCCGACCTCCTCCAGGGTCAGCCCGTGGGGTCGTACGACGTGCACGGCGGAGTCGCGCACGCCCGCGGCCAGCACCTTTCCGGGCCACTCCGGCGCCCGGTGCCCGTCCCCGACGAAAAGCAGCGCCCCGATCAGCGAACGCACCATGTTGTGGCAGAAGGCGTCGGCCCTGACGGTGGCGGTGACGATGCCGTCGGCGCCGCGCGCCAGGCTCAGCTCCTGGAGCGTGCGAATGGTGGTCGCGCCCTCCCGCCTCTTGCAGTACGCGGCGAAGTCGTGCTCCCCGAGGAGCCGCTGGGCGGCCTCGTTCATGGCGTCGACGTCGAGCGGCCAGTCGTGCCAGAGGACGTGGCCCCGCAGCAGCGGATCGACGCCGCCCGGGTTGTCGGTGACGCGGTAGGCGTAACGCCGCCAGACGGCGGAGAAACGGGCGTTGAAGCCACTGGGCGCCGGCCTGAGGGCCCACACCCGTACATCCTTGGGAAGGCGCCCGGCGAGCCGCTTGAGCAGCTTCTCGTGGTGCTCACGCCAGACCTGTTCGGGCAGGTCGACATGCGCGACCTGTCCCCGCGCGTGCACTCCGGCGTCCGTGCGCCCGGCGACGGTCAGCTCGTACGTCGTGCCCCCCGACCGGGTCACCGTGCGCAGGGCGTCCTCGATCTCCCCCTGCACGGTCCGCCTGCCGCCGGCCTGCTTGGCCCAGCCGTGGAAGCCCGTGCCGTCGTAGGAAAGGTCGAGCCGGAGACGGACGTGTCCGGGCTGTACTTCGTCACTCACCCCTTGATCCTCTCAGGAAACGCGGAACGGGCCCGCCCTCAAGGGGCGGACCCGTTCACTGCAAGGCAGAGCCTCAGGCGTCCTTGGACTCCTCGGCCGGAGCCTCGGTGGCCTCGGTCTCCTCGACCTTGGTCTCCTCGACCTTGGTCTCCTCGGACTCCTTGACCGCACGCTTGGTGGCGGCCTCGGCCTCACCCACGGCCTTCTGCTGCACCGTCAGTGCCTCGACCAGCTCGATGACAGCCATGGGCGCGTTGTCGCCACGGCGGTTACCGATCTTGGTGATGCGGGTGTAGCCACCCGGACGGTTCTCGTAGCGCGGGCCGATCTCGGTGAAGAGCGTGTGGACGATGCTCTTGTCCGTGATGACCTGGAGCACCTGACGGCGGTTGTGAAGGTCGCCCTTCTTCGCCTTGGTCACCAGACGCTCGGCGTACGGCCGCAGACGGCGGGCCTTCGCCTCGGTGGTGGTGATACGGCCGTGCTCGAAGAGCGCCTTCGCAAGGTTCGCGAGGAGCAGCTTCTCGTGCGCGGCGCTGCCGCCCAGACGGGCACCCTTGGTGGGCTTCGGCATTGTTCTTCTCCTGTGTGTCTGCCCCGGCCGTGTCAGGTACCGGGGTCAGTATCCGAGCAGGCGGTCGCCTGTCGGAGATCCGGGGCTCTTGCGAGCCCCGGAGGTGAAACACGGTCAGTACCGGATCAGTACTGCTCGGTCTCCACGAACCCGGCGTCCGCGTCGTCGTCGGCACCGAAGGCGTCCGCGGCGGCGGTCGGGTCGAATCCGGGCGGGCTGTCCTTCAGGGCCAGGCCCATGCCGGCCAGCTTCGCCTTGACCTCGTCGATCGACTTCGCACCGAAGTTGCGAATGTCGAGGAGGTCCGCCTCGGAGCGGGCGACGAGCTCACCCACGGAGTGGATGCCCTCGCGCTTGAGGCAGTTGTACGACCGAACGGTGAGCTCGAGCTCCTCGATCGGCAGCGCCAGGTCCGCGGCCAGGGCGGCGTCCGTCGGGGACGGGCCCATGTCGATGCCCTCGGCGTCGATGTTCAGCTCGCGGGCGAGACCGAACAGCTCGACCAGGGTCTTGCCGGCGGAGGCCATGGCGTCACGGGGACGCATCGCCTGCTTCGTCTCGACGTCGACGATCAGCTTGTCGAAGTCGGTGCGCTGCTCGACACGGGTGGCCTCGACCTTGTACGTGACCTTCAGAACCGGCGAGTAGATCGAGTCGACCGGAATACGGCCGATCTCCTGGCCCACCTGCTTGTTCTGCACGGCGGAGACGTAGCCGCGACCGCGCTCGACGGTCAGCTCCATCTCCAGCTTGCCCTTGC
>NZ_JBWKFL010000022.1:0-9443 GCF_056434305.1 Streptomyces sp. NPDC044061
TCACCCTCGTCGCGGCCGACGCGCTGCGGGTGTCCCCGGACCGCGTCCGGGTGCGCATCGGCGACAGCGACTTCGGACCCGCGATGATCGCCGGCGGTTCCATGGGCACCCGCTCCTGGTCCTGGGCGGTCACGGCCGCGGCCGACGAACTGCGCGACCGGCTGGCCCTCGGCACCGACATCCCGCCGGAGGGAATCACCGTGCGGTCGGACACCACCGCGGCCGTCGCAGCCCTCAGGTCGGCCGAACGCCACTCCTTCGGGGCGCAGTTCGCCGAAGTGGCCGTGGACGTCACCACCGGCGAGGTGCGCGTGCGACGCATGCTGGGCATCTTCGCGGCGGGCCGGATCGTCAACCCGCTCACCGCGCGCAGCCAGTTCGTCGGCGGCATGACCTGGGGCATCTCCATGGCCCTGCACGAGGAGGCGGTCCGGGACCACGCCTCGGGCGGCCACGTGGGTGCCGACCTCGCCGGCTATCACGTCGCCACCCACGCCGACGTCCCGTCCATCGAGGCCGACTGGATCGACGACACGGACCCGAAGGACCCGATCGGGATCAAGGGCATCGGTGAGATCGGCATCGTCGGCGCCGCGGCCGCCATCGCCAACGCGGTCTGGCACGCGACCGGAGTACGGCACCGCAGCCTGCCGATCAGGCCCGACCGCGTCATCCTGGCGGGGGCACCAAGTGCTTGACGTGGCAGAGAAGTTGCTCCGCTGGAGCGAGGAGGGCCGGGACTTCGCCGTGGCCACCGTGCTCGCGGTGGGCGGCAGCGCGCCGCGCGGTCCCGGCGCCGCCCTCGCCGTCGACGGCGCGGGCACCGTCGTCGGCTCGGTCTCCGGCGGCTGCGTGGAGGGCGCGGTGTACGACCTGTGCCTGCAGGCGCTCGAGACGGGCGAGAGCGTCACCGAGCGGTTCGGCTACAGCGACGACGACGCCTTCGCCGTGGGGCTGACCTGCGGCGGCACCATCGACGTGCTGATCACGCCGGTGGGCGCACAGGCGCCCGTTCGTGCGGTCCTGGCGTCGGCCCTTTCGGCCGCCGTCGACGGCGAGCCGGCGGCCCTGGCCCGGGTCGCGCGCGGCCCGGCCGAACTCCTCGGCCGTGCCCTGCTGGTGCGCGGGGACGGCACGTACGAGGGCGGTCTGGGCGGCCACCCCGAGCTGGACCGGACCGCGGCGGCCGAGGCCCGCGCACTGCTGGAGGCGGGGCGCACGGGCACGGTGGAGCTCTCGGCGGACGGCTCGCACTGCCCCGGCGGCCTCACTCTCCTGGTCGAGTCGAACGTGCCGCCCCCGCGGATGATCGTCTTCGGCGCGGTGGACTTCGCGTCGGCGCTGGCGCGTGCCGGCAAGTTCCTCGGCTACCACGTGACCGTCTGCGACGCCCGGCCCGTCTTCGCCACGCGGGCCCGCTTCCCCGACGCCGACGAGGTCGTCGTCGACTGGCCCCACCGCTACCTGCGGCGCACCGGGACGGACGCCCGCACCGTCCTGTGCGTCCTCACCCACGACGCGAAGTTCGACATACCCCTGCTGAAGACGGCCCTGGCGATGCCGGTGTCGTTCGTCGGCGCGATGGGGTCGCGCCGCACCCACGAGGAACGCGATCGGCGGCTGCGCGAAGAAGGCGTGAGCGAACGGGAGCTGGCCCGGCTGCGCTCCCCGATCGGCCTCGACCTCGGCGCCCGTACACCGGAGGAGACCGCCCTGTCGATCATGGCGGAGATCGTCGCGGCCAGGCGAGGCGGTACGGGCGCTCCCCTGACCGGCTCGACGACACCGATCCATCGCGACCGTGCGGAGGACGGCGGGGCGACGGCGGCCTGAGCGGACGAGCGGACGGTGGCCGGTCCGCCCGGACGCTCAGGTGTGGGGGCAGAGGACGAAGTCGGAGTGGGCACGCCAGGTGCGGTCGTCGCCGAGTCGGTCGAGCGCGTCCCTGATCCGGCGCAGGTGGGCGGGGGTCAGCTGGAGGGGTGGCTCGTCGGGCTGGTGGGTGGTGCGGACCGGGTAGTCCACGCCCGGTTCGGTCGTCATCTCGATGTGGCAGCCCAGCACATGGGTGACCGGCCGGTGGTCGGCGAACTCGATCAGGCGGTCGATGCTGCGGGTGAAGGCGGCAACGTCCTGGATGTAGAGCCGTCCGGGATAGACGCTGTCGCCGGTGAGCAGGAGACCGGTGGCCGGGTCGTAGTAGGTGACGGCCGCCTCGTGGTGGCCCGGGGTGGCCAGGCACTCCAGCACCCGGCCGCCCAGGTCGACACGGGCGACTGCGTCCGGGGCCGTGTCGAACCCGAAGTACCGCCAGGCGGTGTCGCGGTCGGCGCCCACCACCGTGGTGTCGGGCCGTCCCGCGAACTGCTCGTCGCCCGCGATGTGGTCGCCGTGCGCGTGGGTGTGCAGCACGAGCAGGTGGTAGCCGTCCCGGGGGTGACGGTCGAGCCAGTCCGCGAGCAGTTCGTCGACCACCCGGCGCAGCGGGAAGAACTCGGCGGACTCGGTGGCGCCGGTGTCGATCAGCACGGCACGCTCGTTGCCGCACAGCAGGAACAGGAACGGCGCCTCGTAGTGGACCGCCATGTTCTGCCGCAGGATGAACGTGTGCTCGTCGTACGCGTGGACCTGGATGTCCGGGTCGGTGTTGTGCTTGGCCGACGGTGAGCCGTGGATCCACCGCACGTCCAGCGGCCGGGGCAGGGGAGCGGCGGCGGTGAAGTCGATCTGGTGGGTGCCGGTGTCCACGATGTCTCCGCGCGTGCGTCGTCTTGGCGGGCCGGGTACGGCGCACATCTCGTCCGGGGCAGGCACGTCCGAGCCTCCGATCGGGACGCTACCACGCTGCCCAGCGGCCACGGATCGCGCGGACGACGCCCCGACGCCCGCCCCCCGTTCACGTGGACCTGTCTTCGGTGAGCAGACAGGCGGTCAGCGCCGCGATGTCGTCCTGCAGGCGGTCGTGGCTGTAGTCCAGCAGGTCCTGATGGAGCCGTTCCAGCAGCTCGCGCGGCGGCAGCGGCCCCCAGGAACGGAGGCGCTGGGCCAGGGGGTAGAAGGAGCCGGCGGGGTCGCGGGTCTCCGTGATGCCGTCCGTGAACAGCAGGAGCTGGTCGCCGGGCCGGAATTCATAGACGTCGACGTGATACGGGTCGCCGACCAGCATCCCGAGGTTCAACGGCGGGGCTGACCGGCCCCGGTCCAGTTCGCGCACCTCGTCGGGGCGGACGCGGAGCGGGGGAGGGTGACCGCAGTTGACGACGCGGACGACATGGCCGTCGGTGGGGATCTCGGCGAACACGGCGGTGACGAACCGTTCGCTCATCTCGCTGCCACCGAGCAGTGTCGCCCTGCGGCTCATGCTCGTCTCCACGCGGTCGGCGAGCGCGGGCAGATCGGGTTCGTCGTGCGCCGCCTCGCGGAACGCGCCGAGCAGGGCGGCGGCGGTCTCGACGGCGAGCAGACCCTTGCCCCGGACGTCGCCGACGAGCATGCGGACCCCGTACGCGGTGGGGACGGCCTCGTACAGGTCGCCGCCGATGCGTGCCTCGGCGGCGGCCGAGAGGTACAGGCTTTCCAGGAGAAGGTCGCCGATGCGGTGCGGAACCGGTCTGAGCAGGACGCGCTGCGCGATCTCGGCCACGAAGCGCACGTCGGCGAGCGTGCGCTCTCGGCGGGTCCGATGGGCGGCCAGGATCGTGCCGAGGGCGCCCACCAGGGCGGTGCACACATAGGCGGCCACGTAGTGGCGGTCCCACAGGTAGCCGACGGACCGGCCCGCACAGCACGGGGTACCGGCCAGCACCCCTTCGAGGAGGATGGCGAACGCCGTGGCGGCGGCGACCGTGACGGGCCCGTGGGCGAAGGCGGTCACCAGAGGGAGGGCGATCAGCACGAAGCTCACCGGCCAGTCCACGGGGGTCAGCGGCTCGAGCAGCAGCACGATCGCGACGTACATGACCGGAAGCCAGCGCATCCACGCCGGGGGAGCGGGCAACTGGGTCCGTACGGCCATGCCGACCCCCGGCAACCGAACGGCACGCCCGTTCCTCACCCGTGGCTCCCGCGCGCGGAACCCGGCGGACCGGCCGGAGCGGTCCTGAGGACGTGGCGTTCGGGCGAACGACACGCCCGAGGGTTCGGCTTGTGCGGCCTCGGCACACCGGACTCCAGTCATATGACCTCGACAAGAGGTCCAGCCTGCTGCGCCCGCTCGCGGCACACCGGTGATTGGTCCACTCGGCGGCATGTTCCGGCCCACCCGGGCGTGATAATATTCATCGACTGATGAATTACTGCTCTCGAAGGGCAGGGCCTGTCATGGATCGGACCACCTGTTGTGTAGTGGGAGGCGGCCCCGCGGGCATGGTGCTCGCCCTGCTGCTCGCCCGCTCCGGCGTCCGGGTGACGGTGCTGGAGAAGCACGCCGACTTCCTGCGCGACTTCCGCGGCGACACCGTCCACCCCTCCACACTGGCGCTGCTGGACGACCTGGGCCTGGCCGAGCGGTTCGCGCAGCTGCCCCAACGCCGGGTGAACACCGTCCAGCTGCCCGTAGGGACCGGCCACTCGGCGGTCACCGTCGCGGACCTCACGGTGCTGCCCGGCCCCTACAACTACGTGGCGATGGTGCCCCAGTGGGACCTGCTGGACCTGCTCGCCGACGAGGCCCGGCGCGAACCCACCTTCGACCTGCGGATGAACACGGAGGCGACCTCCTTCCTGATCGAGTCCGGCCGCGTGACCGGGGTGCGCTACCGCACCTGCGAAGGTCAAACCGGCGAGTTGCGCGCCGTGCTCACCGTCGCCTGCGACGGCCGCGGCTCACTGGCCCGCTCCCGGCCCGAACTGGGCCTGCACCGATTCAGCTGCCCGATGGACGCCTGGTGGTTCCGCCTGCCACGGCACAGCGCGGACCCGCGCGGGCTCGTCGGCGGCGCCGGCGAGCGCTTCCTGACCGCCATGATCGACCGCGGCGACTACTGGCAGTGCGCCGCACTCATCCCCAAGGGCACCGACCCCCAGCGCCGCGCCGCCGGCCTCGACCGCTTCCTGGCCGACTTCACCGCGGCCGTCCCCTGGCTCGCCGACCGTGCGCACGGCCTGCGCTCGTGGGACGAGGTGAAGCTCCTCGACGTGCGCCTCGACCGACTGCGCCGCTGGCACCGCCCGGGTCTGCTGTGCATCGGCGACGCCGCGCACGCGATGTCCCCGGTCTTCGGCATCGGGATCAACCTCGCGGTCCAGGACGCCGTTGCCGCCGCCCGCCACCTGGCAGAGCCACTGAACCGGGGGACCGTGGGCCTGCGCGACGTACGCGGTGTGCAACGCCGCCGCCGTCCGACGACGGTCGCCACACAGGCGCTCCAGCGCACGGCCCACGCCCGCTTCATCGCTCCGGTCCTGCAGGGCCGGCCGCCCCTCGGCAGCGCCGAGCGGGCCCAGCGCCTCGCACGCCTGCTCACCAGGTCACGTTGGGCGCGCCGCCTCCCCGCGTACTTCATCGGATACGGCGCACTTCGGGAACGCCCACCGGGCGCGGCCGTGCGTTAGCCGCCGCGGCCCCGGCACGCGTGCGCTTGGTGCCCCGCACCCGGCAATTGGCCCCGACCCGGCACCCGCCGGCCCCGCCCAGCCGTGGCACGATGGTGTTGAGCAGCACCCTGCGCAGGGGGTGTGGAACATGGCCGTATCCCAGTCGTCGCCCGCCTCGGGAACGCACCGTCCGGGACTGAGACGCGAAATCGGCTTCATCGGGCTGATCTGGGCCTCCGAGGGCTCGATCATCGGATCCGGATGGCTGTTCGGCGCGCAGGGCGCCCTCGCGGCGGCGGGACCGGCAGCGATCATCTCCTGGGCCATCGGCGGCCTCGCCATCCTGATCCTCGCGCTGGTGCACGCCGAACTCGGCGGCATGTATCCGGTCTCCGGCGGCACCGCACGCTTCCCGCACTACGCCTTCGGCGGAGCCGCCGGCGCCTCCTTCGGCTGGTTCTCCTGGCTGCAGGCGGCCACGGTGGCGCCCATCGAGGTGCTGGCGATGATCACCTACGCCCAGCACTACTCCTGGGCGAGCGGCTGGGAGAAGATCCAGGGCGGCGAGCACGTGCTGACCCCGCCCGGTATCGCCGTCGCCGTAGGCCTGATGGCGGTCATCACGGCCGTCAACTTCCTCAGCATCCGTCTGCTGGCCCGCACCAACAGCGCGGCGACCTGGTGGAAGGTCGGCGTCCCGCTGCTCACGATCTTCGTGTTCGCCATCGCCCAGTTCCACGCGAGCAACTTCACCGCGGCCGACGGGTTCGACCCCTACGGGGCCAAGGGCATCCTCTCCGCCGTCTCCACCAGCGGCATCATCTTCGCCCTGCTGGGATTCGAGCAGGCCGACCAGCTCGCCGGCGAGAGCGCCAACCCCAAGCGCGACATCCCGCGCGCGGTGATCGGATCGATCGTCCTCGGTATCGTGATCTACATCCTCCTGCAGGTCACCTTCCTCGCCGCACTGCCCGCGTCCCAGATCGGCAGCCACTGGGCCACCTCCGCCTTCAACGCGCTGAGCGGCCCGTTCGCCCAGGTCGCCACCCTCATCGGCCTCGGCTGGCTGGCCACCGTCCTCTACCTCGACGCCGTGATCTCCCCCGCCGGGACCGGCCTCATCTACATCACCGGCTCCTCCCGCGTCTCCTACGGCCTCAGCCGCAACGGCTACGTCCCCTCCGTGTTCGAGACCACCAACCGGCGCGGTGTCCCCTGGGCCGGCCTCATCACCGCCTTCGTGATCGGCTGCATCTGCTTCCTGCCCTTCCCCAGTTGGCGCTCCCTCGTCGGGCTGATCACCAGCGCCAGCGTGCTCATGTACGCCGGTGCTCCGCTCTCCCTCGGCGTGTTCCGCGACCGGCTGCCCGCGGCCCACCGCCCCTACCGCCTCCCCGGCGCCGGCTGGATGTCACCGCTGGCCTTCGTCGTCGCCAACCTGCTGATCCTGTGGTCGGGTTGGACCACCGACTGGAAGCTCGGCGTCGCCATCCTCATCGGCTATGTCATCCTGATCGCCAACCGGGTCTTCAAGATGAACCCGATCACTCCCCAGCTCGACCTGCGCGCGGCCCAGTGGCTGCCCGTCTACCTCGTCGGGATGGGCCTGATCGTCTTCCTCAGTGACTTCGGACCCCTCAAGCACCCCTGGTTCCCGCTCTGGTGGGACATCGGCGTCGTCGCCGCCTTCTCTCTCCTCATCTACTACTGGGCCCTGGCGGTCGCGCTGCCCGGCGAGCGGATCCAGCGGCTGATCGACCAGGTCGTCGTCCCGGAGGAAGAGGACGTCGTCTGACCGCGCGCCTGTGGGCACTTCCTCCGCTGCTCCGTTGGTGCCGACCCTCGTGGCGCGGGCGGAGCCTGGCGCAATGCCGCATGGCGATCCCCCTCACCGAGTTCCGCACTCCGCGGACGTACCGGCCTCGCCGCCGTGGCCACGGCGGTGCTGCTGGTCGCCACGCCGGTGGCGGCCGCGAAGCCGCCAGGCCGTTCACCCGGGCCGTGCCGCACCCACGACGAGTTGAGCCGGTCCGTGCACCACCTGGTCACCGACGACCGGATCGCCGGCGCCGCGGACCAGGCAGCCGCCGCCCGCAGCCCCATGGGGCTCGGCGCCCACCGGGTGGACGAGCACGTCCGCCCAGGCGATCCTGTGCGGCGACGTGGCCGCACCGCGCGGCTGGAGCTCTACTTGGCGGGATCTGTGGCGTGCCGGGACCCGGGACACCCTGTTCGGTCCCGTCACGAACGACATCGCCGTGCGCGCTCTGGGACCCGCCGCGCGAACGCCCGACGATGATCCCGAAGGACCGGCCGACCCTGCTCGTCGACGCGACCGGCGACCCGCGCACCGTCTACCGCGGCGCACCTGTCAGGCGTGAGCCGTGAGGATCATGTAGGGGGCGATACGGGTCTCCGCCGGTGCGTGCTCCGCGGCGGCGTCGGCGGGCAGGGTGGGCAGGTCCACGGTCGGGGAGGGGAACCCCGCCCCGGTCAGGAAGGACCGGTACCGATCGAGGGAGCGGTGGTGGGTGACCGTGCTCATCATGGCGCCGTCGCGCAGGCGCAGCAGCGTGGGCACGAGGTCGCCGTCGCCGTACACCGCTCCTGGTTCGCCGTTGCGCAGGGTCGAGAAGGCCACGCCGGTCGCCGCGGGGTTGAGGTCCGCGAGCAGGTACGGGGCACCGGGACGCAGGACCCGGCGGACCTCGGCGGTGAGGGAGGCCAGCCGGTCGTCGTCGGGGTCCGTGCAGTAGACCAGGCAGCACACGGCGGCATCCACGCTGGCGTCGGCGAGCCAGGGCAGGGCGCGGCCGTCGAACAGCCGGTAGGAGGTACGAGGGTGTGGGCGGTCGGCGCGGGCGATGTCCAGCATGTCCGGCGAGGGGTCGACTGCCTGCACCGTCCACTGCCCGGTGCCGGCCAGTTGTGCCGCGATCGCGCCGGTGCCGCACCCGATGTCCAGCACCAGCCCGTCATGGTCCTGGTTCCGGCGGAGCCGTCGCAGCACGGCGGGGAAGATGAGTCGCTCGGCCAGCCGCATGTCGCGGTCCCGGTAGGCGTCGGCCGCGGCGGAGGTGTCCCAGCCGATGGGGTGTTCGTCGGCGGTCAAGGCTCGCTGCCTCCTGGCCTGCACCTGGCCCCCCCGACTCTTGCGGAGGGGCGCTCCGCGGCAGCGTGACACGCGAGAAGGCCCGACGGAGCCCGGTGCTGGGAGATTCGCTCGAAGGGTGTCAAAAATCCGGTGAACCTGCACATGGTTCACCGCCGGGCCGAACGAAACGTGAACACTCGTCACGAGCGCGCGGAGAGCGGGTCACCCGGCGCGGGAGTATCCGCTTTCCCGAAGCGATGGCAAGGCCCTTGAGTGAGTCACAGTGGCGGGCCGCGTGAAGGGGTGCGAAATATTCGGTCACCGCACCGTCACCCCGGTGAAGCCCGGTTTCCCGAATCCTCCCGCCTCGAGGCTCGCAGGTTGGCCGCTCGTTTCCCGGCGTGCTTGGATCCTTCCCGTGGCACAAGTCGCCGGAAATCCCTTTCAGTTCAGGGAACCGGCGCACTTCGCCATTCCCTGTTCTTCTTTGTTCTTCTTTTCTGAAGGGAAACGACCATGACGAACCCCGCCTCCCGCATCGCGACGACCGAGATCTCCGAGACCGAACTGGACAACGTCTCCGCCGGTCTCGCCGCCGGAGGCTCCGGCGGCTTCTTCCTGGAGACGCCGATCGCGAACATCGCCGGCGGCATCGAGGCGATCGGCTCGGCCGAGGGCCTTTCGTCGGACGCGAGCCTGCACACCACCGCTGTGTGACGACGGCACAGAACCGGTCGTGGGGGGGGGGGGGGGGGGGGGGGGGGGGGGGGGGAGAGGGGAGGGGGAGGGGGGGGGGGGGGGGGGGGGGGGGGGT
>NZ_JBWKFL010000022.1:9453-147797 GCF_056434305.1 Streptomyces sp. NPDC044061
GCCAGAAAACGCCCCCACCCCACCCTCTTGTGAGACGAGTAAAATGGCATTGGTGGGGTGGCGCCCCCCCCCCCCCCCCCCCCCCCCACGACAAGGGCGCCTGTCCCGCGTCGGCGGGTGTCGGCTCGCCGCCCGCCTCACCGGCTCGGCGATCCGCGCCTCATCGCGGTCCGTGAGCTCCCCGGTCAGCGCGTCCGAGGCCGGCCACATCGCGCCCTCGTCCAGGTTCGCATGGTCGCTGAAACCAAGTGTCGAGCAGCGGGCCTTGAACGTCGTCGAGCACTGGAAGAAGCAGACGACCTTGCCGTCCCTCGCGTAGGCGGGCATCCCGAACCAGAGCTTCGGCGTCAGCTGCGGCGCGGCCGTCGTGACGGCGGCGCGGATCCGCTCGGCCAGGGCGCGGTCGCCCCCCTCCATCTCGGCGATCTTCGCGAGCACCTCGCTCGCGCCGTCCGCCTGGGGGAGCCCTGGCGAGCCTTCTTCACCTCCCGAGCGCGCTCCTTCATGGCGGCGTGCTCCTCGACCGTGAACCCCGTGTCGCTCATCGCAGCCTCCCCGTCCGTTCAGCGTCCCTTCTGTGGGACCGGTCCTGATGCCAGAGAGCCTCTGGCCCGCGTGACTTCTCCAAAACTGACCGGTTGAGGCTCCTGTTCACCCGTGCGGTCCCGACTCGAAAGCGTTCGTCGTGGGGAGGCACTGCACATGCCTGAGATTTTCTTCGACATCGGGGCGACCCTCGCGGACGCCCACGTGCGACCCGACGGCTCCCTGACACTTCAGCCCCGCCCGCGTGTCATGGCCGTGCTCGACGTCCTCCGCGAGGTACGCAAGGGCATCATCTCCAACCCCGGGCCGGGCGATGCCGCCGCGGCACGCCTGGCGGCAGCGCTGCACGAGGCGTTCCCGGGCCGTTTCACGGACCAGGCACTCGTGCACTGGGGTGCGAAGGACAGTCGCAGGATCTTCGAGCAGGCGGTCGCGAGCACCGGGGAAGCGGCGGCCGACGACTGCGTCTTCGTGGGCGAGGACGCCCAGGAGCGCGCGTTCGCACGGGAGGCGGGGATGCGTACGGCGCCCCACCCGGTGTTCGCCGTGGCCGCGACGGAGAACCGTCCCGTGCTCCGCTCGCGCATCGAGCTGGCGGACCGTCAGGACCTGCCCGACTTGACCGCGGCCGTGGACGCCACCGAGGCCGTCGTAGCGGAGACCGTCTCCGAGCGGCTCGCGCTCGTCATGGTGACCACGCAGGGCGCCGACGCGCTCGAGCGCGCGGGTTTCGCGGTGGACCTGCGAGGCCCGGTGGACGACACGGCCACCTTCCCGGAGGACGCCGAACGCCGGGCGTCCGAGAAGTTCGTCAGCGACCTGCTGGCCCGCGGCGAGGCGGTGTTCGAGGGCGAGGAGCCGACGCCGAGTACGACACACGTCGTCAAGCGCGAGGACGACGGACGGCTGACCGCCCGTCGTCTGCGCTTCTTCCAGTGATTCCGGGGACCGGTCAGTCGAAGCCCCGCCGGATCAGGGCGAGACCCTCTCCGGCCGTGTTCCGCGTGATCTCGTGCGTCTTGATCCGGGAGGGGCCGTCGTCGACGAACGCCGCCTCGGAGCGGTGCTCCTCGGGTACGTGGACGCGGCCGCGACGGAAGAGGTCCTCCAGGTAGGACGTGGCGACCCGCTCGGGGTCGGCGGGCCGTACCGAGCCTCCGGCGGGGTCGGAGCCGGCGATGCCGAACCGTCGTTCCTCGCCGGGAGCGGCGAGAGTGAGGGGCTGGGTGACGCCGTACGCCGTCCCCTGGACCGTGACGGACGTGAGCCCTTCGTCGTCGCCACCGCCCGGCATCGCCTCGGCGATTCCGGCGGCTCGGCGTGTCACTTCGGGCTCGGTGATGGAGGCGGCGGCCTCCAGGGAGAGGATGCCGTGCCGGATGAACGCCGACCGCAGCGACTGACCGTACTTGCCGCCGTTGCGGCGCTGGTCCGCGGCGATCATGTGCCCCGCGACCTGCGCGTAGTAGGCGGACACCACCGGCGCGGCCACGACGGCATCCACCAGCAGCTGGCCGGCGATCTCGGCCGCCCTGGCCAGGCCGGCCTGGTCCTGCAGGTCCTGCTGCCGGAAGATTCCCGCGACGACCTTCAGGAACGCGCCGCTGAACACCCGGGAGAACGAGTGCGGCTCGCTGGAGAGCGTGTTCGCGGGCCCGCTCGGCGGCAGGAGCACCGGGTCGCGGTAGAAGAAGCTGTTGGCCAGGTTGCGCAGGCAGTCCGGGTCGACCGCGGTCGGGTGGCCCCGGCGGATGGCGGCGCCCAGTTGCTCGGCCATCCTCGACACCCGCGAGGACAGTTCGAGGTCGCCCTGCGTCTCGGCCAGTACCGCGATCCGCAGCGTCTCCAGCCGGAGCGAGGTCAGCAGCGCGCTGATGTCTCCGAACGCCTCGTGCAGGGCGGCCGTTTCCGCGCTCGCCGTGTTGAACAGCTGGGGGCGCAGGGCGTCGAGAATCGCGTGCCCCGTCTCGTGCGCCACGACCTCGGTGCTCTCGCACGCGGCGACGGTGACACCCGCCACCGTGTGGCGGAAGAACCACAGGCCCCTGCGGTCGTAGAAGGCGTTGAGGTCGTCTCCCGCGTCGAGGTGCGCGGTGAGGGCGCGGCCGACCGAGGAATGCCACTGCGTTCCGCTCGGGACCAGCGGCCCCCAGGTCTGGCTGGCCCTGCTGAGACCATCGGCCGCCACCCAGTAGCGGAAGGCCTCCGTACCCGGCCCGGCACCGTCCGGTTGAGGGGCGGTGTCCGCGATGGCCGTCGGGAAGGGCTGGGTGTCGAGGTTGGGGACCGGATGCGGTACGGGCATGTGGACCTGCGGGGGAAATCCCGGGTCGTCCTCGTACACCAGAACCGTCGGCATGGCAGCCTGCTGTTGCTGCACCGTCATGGCGCCTCCGTGAAGTGGAGAGATTGCGGATGATGGAATCCCCCCACACGGGAACTTTGGCCAAAAGTCCCTCAGGCTCAGTACGAGACCCAGCCGGCCCGGTGTCAATCCGAACAGAAGCGGGTGGGACCTCCCGCGGCCGGCAGTGGACACGGATCGAGGGCCCTGTCCTTGGCCAGTGGCCTATGCACGCGGGCCGTCGGAGCGGGCCGGGGAATGACCGCCAGACGGGTGACGGCGTTCGGACCGGGGCGGGACATACCGGCGGCCGAGCGAACACGGCGGTCCGGACCGGCCCGCCGGGCGTGACGGTGACGGGCGAGGCCCGGTCACCGGGACGCACGCACCGCCTCCACCGCCTCCCGGACATCGCGGTCCGCATCGTGGGCGAGACCGTCCAGCAGCTGGTCGACTCCGGGGGTGGACCAGCGGGCGACCGCCCAGACCAGCTCCTCCCGCACCCCGGGGTCGGGGTGGACGGCGAGCGGGGCCAGTCGGGTGAGCGGGCCTCGCCGCCGCATGCCGAACCAGTGAAGTGCCTCCCGCAGTACGGCGGGGTCGCCGGGTTCGCCGGCCGCTGCGACCCGGGCGAGCAGCACCCGGACCGGTGGCGGCGGACCGTCCAGCGGATGCGGCAACCGCTCGCGCAGGCGCCGCGCCCCGTACCCGCCGCGCACCCGGCACCCGAAGCACGTGCACGGTCGCGCACCGTGCGCGTTCGGCCGGTACCTCCAGCCGACGACCTGCGGCGCGGTACGGATCCGGTGCACCTCGCGCGGCCCGACCGCCCGGGGCACGAACACCTCCCACCCGCGTGGGTCCTCCAGCTCCGCGATCCGCCGCACCGCCTCGGCCGCCGGAACCGTGACCTGAGCGCCTGACACCCGGTCCGTGTACCGCCCGACCAGCACCGGCTGCTCGTCGTCCAGTCGTACATGGACGGCCACCAGCCCGCCCCGGCTGCCGAACCGGGCGAGCTCGCGCAGCCATTGATGGGTGAGCGTGTACGAGGCCAGCACCGGGAAGCAGTACACCCCGCGCGCACCGTCCTGACCGCCGCCGGCGGCACGGATCCCGGTACGACGGACGCGGGGCGCGTTCGCCGCTGACGTCAGGTGCACGAACATCGCCATGCCCCGCATGCTAGAGGCGCGGCCCGACCGAACCCGCGGCGGCCGCGGGCACGTTCAGCCCATGCGACGGTCCCGGGCGATCTCCCCGACCCCGCGGCCGAGGGGGGGACATCGCCCGGGACGGGCCGACCGGATCGCTCAGCGGTAGCAGGTCGTGACCCCCGGATGCCACGGGCAGGCGATCCCGGCGAAGCCGCCACCGGCGACGACGTCGACGCTGAGCGTGTCACCACCGCGCAGCACCTGCCGGTCCTGGACGAGCCCGTCCGCGCCGTCCCGGATCGTCTCTACCAGCCACCGTCCGGGGCCGGTGGCCAGCGGCACCTCGGCCCTGCGGGCGGCGCCGGCGTACACCCCGCCCAGGAACCAGCGGTCGCCGCTGCGCCGGGCGAGCACGGCCTCCTGGCCGGGCCGGCCGGCGAGCAGCCGGGTGTCGTCCCAGGCGGCGGGCACCTGGTCGAGGAAGTTCCGGGCGAGCGGCCGGGCGTCGTACGACTCGGGGGTGCCCGCGAACATCTGCAGGCCCGACTCGTAGGCGACGGTGAGCCCGACCTCGGCCGCGTCGGAGTCGGGGCGCTGGCCGACGCGCTGGAAACCGCCCGGGGTGAAGTCCATGGAGCCGATGACGTTGCGGGTGAAGGGCAGGGTGGTGAGGTGGGCCGCGGTGTTGGTCCGCTTCTCCTCGCCGCCGACGCCCTCCAGGGTCATCACCTGCGGCCAGGTGCGCTGGATGCCCTTGGGGACGGTCGAGCCGTGGAAGTCGACCATGAGGTGGTGGGCGGCCGTCTCCGGGAGGATCGCGTCGTACCACTGAAGCATCGACTGCGCCTCGGAGTTCATGAAGTCGATCTTGACGCCTTTGACGCCCCACCGCTCCAGGGTGGGCAGCCACTGGGCCCGTTCCTCGGGCGTGTCGAGGTCGCGCTGGTGAATCCAGACGATGATGCCGACGCCCTTGGCGCGTGCGTAGTCGACGAGTTGGGGCATCCAGCTGTCGGTCTGCCAGTCCGGGTCGGTGGTGTCCCAGGCGTCGGCCTTGAAGTACCAGCCCGCGTCGACGGCCTCGTACGGCCAGTGCCGTTCGGCGGCGTAGTCGACGTACGCCTTCTGCGCCGCGAGGCTCTGGCCGGCCGTGCGGCCGCCGGCCAGCCAGGTCCACAGCACGGTGCCGGGCCGGACCCATGACGTGTCGGCGACCTCGGAGGAGGGGGAGAGGTCGTCGGTGAACGTGGACCGGGTGACGGTGGCGAGGTCGCCGGTGACCATGGCTCGCCAGGGGGTCGCGAGGGGCCCGTCGGTGTGGACCCGGTCGTCGGCGAGCCTGATCCGGTAGGTGCCGGTTCCCTGACCGTGGACGAGCCGGGCGCCGGAGTACGTGCCGGTGAGGTCGGACTCGGCGAGCAGGGTGTAGCCGCCCGCGGTGGCGAACAGCGCCTGGTCCGAGTACTCGCCGGTGGGAGCGGTCGCCGCGGTGTACTGGGCGAACTGGCCCTCGTTGTCGGCCCGGTAGGCGCCGAGCCACGCGGTCGCGTCCGGCGGCAGGTTGAACGCGGAGGCCTCGCCGAGCACGTCGCCGTACCCGGCGGGCAGGACGTAACGGTAGGCGACGCCGTCGGCGGAGGCACGGACCACGAGGTCGAGCCGGGCTCCCGTGGCCGTCGCGAACGACAGGCGCGTCTCGTTCATGAGGACCCGGCGGTCCAGCCGTTTGCCGGACTTCGTCCGGTACCGCTCGTCGACCAGCCGGTCCTTTCGCTTCAGGAAGCGCAGGCCCTGGGAGAGGTCGGCCTGTTCGGTCACGATGCCGACGGGAGACGGCTCGACGACCGTACGGCCGCCACGGGACACCGACAGGTTCAGGGCGCCGCTGGTGTCGTCCAGGGACACCCGCGCCCGCGGTTCCCGCGCCGCTGCGCCCCGCTCCGGGCCGGACACGGCCCAGACATGCCCGGGGGAGCCGGCCTCCTGGTCGGCCCGCGCGGGCGCGGTGGTGAAGAGTGTGGCCGCCAGCCCGGCGCAGAGCGCGGCGACCGCGGTCCTGATCGGAACCGCCATGAGAACCCTCCCGGAAGATGCCTGACGGATCATCGATACATCGGGTGTATCGGCGAACCTAAGCATGCTTCGTGCACCTGTCAACAACCCTAACAATGGTGGCTTGGGGCTGCCATTGGCTCACTCGCAGGTAGATCCGCACCGCCTGCGCATATACACAACGCCGACTGAGCTGTACGACTCATCCGATGTATTCGATTGGCCTGTTGCTCGGACAAGGGCTCGGCGGCAGTGGAGAGGCGCCCTTCGAGGGGCAAGCGGAGAATGAGGAGGGCGACCACGACACCTGGGACCAACCCGAGCCCGACCCGGCGCGGCCCCCAGAGACGGCACACGTTCGCGCCGGCCACCTGGGGCGGGGAGTTCCACCCAAGTCGGCGCGGACGGGAGCGCGTTCAGGGAGATGGCGACGGCGCGAGCAGCAAGTCCCGACTCGACCCGAGGAGGCCGCGATGAACACGGCGGATGTCCGCAGCGACGACGGGAGCGGGACCGCGGGCGTCGAGGACGTCGGCATGAAGCTCGAGGTGGTCGTCATCCCCGTCTCGGACGTCGACCGGGCGAAGGAGTTCTACAGCCGCCTCGGATGGAGACTGGATCGCACGCCGCCCGGCGTCGTCCAGTTCACCCCACCCGGCTCCTGGTGCTCCATCCACTTCGGTGCGGATCTCACCTCGGCGGCGCCCGGTTCGGCCAAAAGTTTCGTGATCGTGGCCGACATCGAGGCCGCCCGGAACGCGCTGGTCGCCGCCGGCATCGAGGTCGGGGAGATCTTCCACCCCGGCCCGGACGGCCCGGTCACCGGTCCGGACCCCGAGCGCCGCAGCTACTTCTCGCGCGCCTCGTTCAGCGATCCCGACGGCAACAGCTGGCTGATGCAGGAGGTCACCACCCGGCTTCCCGGACGCGTCGACTCCGGTGTCACGTCCTTCGGCTCCGCGAGCGACCTCGCGGGTGCGCTGCGGCGCGCGGCGGCTGCCCACGGCGAGCACGAGAAGCGCACCGGCGAGGAAGACCCGAACTGGCCCGACTGGTACGCGCAGTACATGGCCAGCGAACAGTCGGGTGCGGAACCGCCGAAGTGAGCCCGGTCGTCGGCTAGGAGGTCTGGGCCTTGTCGTACAGGGCCTTGACCACGTCGCCGAAGTAGGGGCCGAACATACGGTTGGGCAGGAACGTGTAGCCGAAGCTGTTCACGGAGACCTGCAGACCGGTTCCGGTCGCCTCGCTGAAGCCGGTGAACCACGGGCCGCCACTGGAGCCGCCCGTCATGTTGCAGGCGAGGCTGTGGTCCTGTGAGAAGAGGAAGTCCTTCGAGCTGTTACCGCTGCAGTAGACGAGCTTGGTGCCGTCGTACGGCGCGGCGGCCGGGAACCCGAAGGCGTACATCGGCTTGTTGTAGCCGCCGTTGAACTGGACGCCCTGCCCACCGACGACCGACGTGAGCTTCTGCCCGTTCAGCGGAGCGACGACCGCGGCGCCGACGTCGTAGTTGATGTCCTCGCTCGCCTCCCACTGAGGCGTGGTGAGCGTCTTGGCCGCGCTCCACTGACCGTACGGCGCGTTTCCGTTGTTGTACGCGGGCACGAAGACCCAGTTGGTGTGCCAGCTGCCCTGGTACTTCACACAGTGGCCGGCCGTGATGACGGTGCTGGCGTTCTGACTGGTCACGGCGTCACCGGTGCAGGAAGCGGTGCGCCCCTGGAAGGTGAAGAAAACCCGCCCCGAGGTCGTGACGACGGCACCCCCACCGGTCCACGGCCCGCCGGCCTGCGGGAAGGAGGCGGCGGCGGTGGGTGTGACGGTCGAGGAACGCGCCCCGGTCTGGGGGGCTTCGAGCCGCTTGACCGCCTCGGGGGTCAGCAGCAGATCGAGCGGGGTGGCGCTGCGCATGCGCTCGGCGGTCCAGAAGCCGCGGGACGCGTGCTGTTCGGCGGACGAGACGGTACGGGCCGCAGGCGACGGTCCGGAACCCGCTTCGGGAGTTGTCGCGTTGGCGGCGCCCGCATGGACCAGGCCGCCGGTGAACAGGGCTCCGACGGCCAGCAGAATGCCGGCGGCAGTGCGATGGCGTCTCACGCATGTCTCCTTCTGCCGTGCCAGGACTGGTCGGGTCCGGGCAGGGTGGGGGAACGAAGAGCGGTGCGGACAGACGTGCGTCAGGCAGAGTGCCACGGAGATCTTGACTTGTCAGGAGCGCGTCAATGCGGTTTCGGCTTTGGCTGGATGGCTCGGCCGGGGGCGATGTTCAGCTTCGTGCCGGCCGCACCTGAGTGCGGCTCCCCGCACGATCCGGCTGCGTCAGCTCGGCTGCCGCAGTGCAGCGTCGAGTTCGCGAATGAACTCTCCCACGCGCCCGCCTCCGGAAGGCGCGACGGGCAGACGACCGAGCACCGCGGTGACCGCGGCCGGTGCGTTGCGGCGAGCCCATTCGAGAGTCCCGGCGGTGACGGGCAGGCCTTCCCCGGTTGCCAACTCCTCCGCGCGTGCCGCATGTGCGGCCGCACCGAGAATGTGCTTCACCTGATGCGCGCTTGCCAAGGGGTGAAGGTACGCGGCGGCCGCCGCATGGCTCGCCGCTCGCGCCGCGTCGACCGCAGCGGGTGAAGCGGCTTCCTGCGCCGCCTTGTACGCCGCCCACCCACGCTGCCGCAGAGCCGCCGTGCGCCTGCCGTCTCCAGCGAAGGCGTACGCGGCCTCGACGGCCTCGCGAGGGCGCGTGTCAGCGGGACAGCTCTGCTCGAAGATCGAGAGCACCCTGCCCGCACAGTCCGCGGCGTAGCCCGTGATCTCCCGCAGTTCGTGTTCGCTCAGCTCGATCTTCTCCGACTCGGTTGGCACGGCTCCATCTTGCCGCACCTCGCCGACGAGCGGCCCCGGCCGGGCGACGCGGCGGTCGCAGGAGCACCGGCGACCCCCGGCCGGGCACCCCTCGCTACGAGAACTGGCCGGGCTGGTAGTCGCCGGCCGGCTGCTGGACGATGACGTTCCCGCGGTTGAAGGCGTTGATGAGGGCGATGGTGCACACCAGGGCGGCGAGCTGTTCCTCGTCGAAGTGCTTGGCCGCGTTCGCCCAGGCCTCGTCCGTGACGCCCCCGGCCGCGTCGGCGATACGGGTGCCCTGCTCCGCCAGCTCCAGCGCGGCGCGCTCGGCCTCGGTGAACACCGTGGCCTCCCTCCAGGCCGCGACGAGGTTGAGGCGTGTGGCGGTCTCCCCGGCGTGCGCGGCGTCCTTGGTGTGCATGTCGACGCAGAATCCGCAGCCGTTGATCTGACTGGCGCGGAGTGTCACCAGTTCACGCGTCGAAGCCGGCAGCGTCGAGTCGGTGAGCGCCTTGCCGGCGGCGACGAGGTGCTTCCCGAACGCGACCGCGACCGGGCTGGTGAAGAGGTTCAACCGAGCGTCCATGGTGCACTCCTGTGTCCGTTGTCGGTGGGTACACCTCCTTGGACGGAACAGCTCCCGCGAGTTGTGACACGAGCAAGATGTGACGCGCGCCACCCTGCCGCACATCGATCAGTCCCACGAGTTGAAGAGCGTTGCGCCAAGGGTCGCCGGCCGCCAGAACTTGATCTGATGCCACTCCGCTGCGGACAGAGCGGAGGTGTCCGACGCCGCCAGCGGTGACAGGAGCTGTGCTGTGCTCAGGACCGCGAAGCCGATGTCGGTGAGGACGCGGGCCCAAGCGGGGGGTTCCCGGAATTCGTCGGTGTAGCTGTGGCGCCGTTCGGCGACGAAGGCGACCAGCGGGTAGCGGGCATGGAACAGCGCAGTGTGCGTACCGTCCCGATCGCTGATCGTGGCGATGTGGAAGTTCTGCGGGTACTCCTGCTCCTCGAAGTCCCCGACCTGCCCGTCGGCCCCCCGGGCCGCGGCATGCCAGGCGGCACGGCACGCCCTGGGATCGGTGCTCGGCACGGGCGGGTCACTCGGGCCGCGGAACCCGGTCACACCCTTCGCCAAGCGGAAGGCGACCTGCGTCCCGTCCACCGTCACCCCTCCGCATGGAACGTTGAGACTCCCGCAGATCATGTCATCGCGACGCCGTGGCTGGTGAGGGAGGGGGCCTACAGGGTTATCCGTCCGGTCAGCCACCATTCGAGATACTTGGCCAGGCTCGGAGCGACCCAAGTACGGCTGTCGTTCTCATGGTTCCAGGCGAAGACATCGGGTCGACCGAGCCCGGGGAGGAGTGCAAAGAGGTCTCCGTTCCCCGCGTCCGCGAAGAAGAGCAGCGGATCGAAGGGCATGTACAGCTTGGCGAGGTCTTCGTCCGTGCGAAGGTTGGTGTTCTCGGCGGTGATCTGCTCGGCCGGCCAGACGAGACCTTCACCGTATTCGCCGTCGATGCCGTTGGTCTCCCTGAGGAGAGCGACAAGGTCGGCAGGCAGCGGATGGCCAAGGGCCGTGGCGCAGGTGAGCAGCGATGCCTCCGTGGCCGGGGAGTGGAAGGCCGCCGGGCCGGGCAGGGCGGTGACCAGTTCGGTCCACATGTATGAGACGACCTCCGTGGGATTGGTCGGCGATCGATGGTGCCGGCGGCCCTGTGGGCGTGGGCTGATGTCTTCAGCGGACCACAAGGCCCGAATGATCACCGCTCGGACAGTATGGCCCCGGTCTCGGGCCGCCGGGTCACGGGCCCCTCGGACTCGTCGGCGTAGCCGTCATTGAACGCTCGTCGGCCGAAACCGCAATTGACCATGCCTCAGCCATTGACTCCGCGCGGCCTCGTTGGTTGAGTGGCTCATCCACTGAGCCACTGGGAGGACGGCGTGGAGGCACTGCCCCGCGAGACCATCGTCGATGTTCTGGAGAGCCGTCTGCGTGAGGACATCCTCACCGGGCGCCACCCCGCGGGCAGTTACCTGCCACCGGAGCGCACGCTCGCCGACGGGTACGGCGTCACCCGCACCACCCTCAAGCACGCGTTCGGGCGTCTGATGCAGGCCGGTCTGCTGGAGACCCGGCACGGCGTCGGCACCCGCGTGCGGGACTACCTGCGCCTGGGCGGTGCCGACCTGCTGCCCATGCTCGTACGACACAGCCCCGACTGGATCGGCGAGGTCTTCGAAGTGCGGCGCAGCATCGGGGCGTTGATCGCCGAGCGCGCCGCCGCACGGGCGACCGCACGGCAGCGGGCCGGGTTGCGTGCGCTGCTGACGGCCGTGGGGGAGGCGGCGGACGCCGATGCCGTACAGCTCGCGGACATCGAGGTCCACCGCGCCCTGGCCCGCGCCACCGGCAACCGCGTCTACGTCCTGCTGACCAACACCCTCTTCAACGCCTATCTGCCGGTGCGCGCCGCGCTCAGGGCCCCGTTCACGGACGCCCAGGTGGCCCGCGGCCGTCTGGAGCCGGTGGTCGACGCGGTGGCTGCCGGTGACGAAGTCGGTGCCCGGCGGGCAGCCGAGCAGTATCTGACGGTCACCGAGCGGATCATGCTGGAGGGCCTCGGATGAGCATGGACGGCAACCCCGCCGCATCCGCCCGCGGCACCGTCTTCGCCGAGACGATGCTCGGCACGCTGCGGCTGGACGACGAGGACCGCACCCGCCGGGTCCGCCTCGATCTGACGGTCTCGTCGGACCGCCTCCTGCGGCTCCTCGGTACGAGCGAGGCCCCCGCCACCGGTCGGATACGCGTCGCCGGCTGGGCCGACGACCCGCACGCCGAGGGCGAGTTGGAGATCTCGCCGCTCGCACGACGCCGTATCCGCTACCGCCTCACGTTCACCGCCGACGGCCGCCGGCTCACCCTCGACGGCTGGAAGTCCGTCACCCCGCGCCGGCCCGTGACCTCGATGACCGTGCTGCCGTACACCCTCTACGAGAACGGCTCGCGGATCGGCACCGGCACCCTGCGCTTTCCCCTCGGCACCCAACTGCTGCCGTTCCTGGCCAGTTTCCGCTTCCCTCGGCGCGAGAGCCCCGGTGCCTTCCTGACCCCTCGTTGGCGAGGTGAGCCGGGCCGTACCGAGGTCTGGTACACCACCGTCACCGACCCGGACAGCGGCAGTGGGCTCTGGCTGCACCACGAACTGACCGCTCCGGCCGACGGTTCCGAGCCGTACGCGCACGGCTGGGCCGCGGTGTTCCCGAAGCACGGCCCCGTACGGCACGCCCGCTTCGGCCCCGCCAAGTGGACTCCCGGCGAGTCCGGCTTCAGCGCCGACGGGGTCACCGTCCGGCCCGGACGTCTGTCCGGAGCGGCCGAGGGCGGTGCCGTACATTGGGACCTCGCCGAACGTCCCGTAGAGCAGCCGCTGTTCACCTTTCCCCGGTGGTCCTGGCGTCGGCCCCTGCTGCCGGCCGCCCAGATGCTCCCCGCCGCGCGCGCCTCCTACGACGGCACCTTCACCCACGGCGACACCACGCTGACACTCACCGCGGCCCCCGGCGCATCCGCCCGGATCTACGGTCACGGCAACGCCCGCCGCTGGGCCTGGCTGCACGCCGACCTCGGCCGCGGAGCCGTCCTGGAGATCGTCGCCGCCGTCTCCATGCGCCCGGGCCTGCGCAGACTTCCCCCCTTGGTCTTCCTCCGGCTGCACCGGCAGGGCCGCGGCTGGCCCCGCCGTCCCGAGCGCCCGGCCGTCGGCTGGGCCGGAGTGGGGCGTTTCCGCGCCGACATCGCCCTGCCCACCTGGACCGTCACCGGCCGCGCGGGACTGCGCCGGATCCGGGTCGAGGTCACCCAGCCCGCCGACCGCACCCTCGCCCTCGACTACACCGACCCCGACGGTCAGCACGCGACCTGCCGCAACAGCGAACGCGCGGACGCGCATGTCCTGCTGGAACGCTGGTGGTTCGGCGGCTGGCGCACCGAGGCCGAGTGGACGCTCGACGGCACCGCCCACGCGGAGGTGGGCACCCGATGAGTCTCGCCGGCCTCGTCTCCGCCCTCCTCGCCGACGACGACACCGCCGACTGGCCGCGGCGCGTCCCCGCCCGACTGGAGGCGGTCCTCGGCACGATGCCGCTCGCGGCGCGGGCCGGGCTGCGGGCAGCCGCCGGCGGCTTGGACGCCTACGCCGTGGCACGCACCGGACGCACTCTGGGCGCACTCACCCCACCCGAGAGAGAGTCCGTGCTTGCCGAACTGGCCGCACGGCCCGCGCTCCTCCCCCTGCTGGACATACTCAAGGTGCCCGTCCTCCTGGCGGCCGGAACGGAGCGGATGCTGCGGGACGGTCCCGGCCCGCACGGGGACGGTCACACCCGGCGCGGCCCGGCACGCCAGGATTCGGCGCGCGCCCCGCAGCTCCAGGCTCCGCCGCGCGCCCTCACGCGCAAGGACCCCCCGCTCGACCTGACTCCCGCACCCGACTGGCCCGCACGCTCCACCGCCGACGCCGTGGTCATCGGCTCGGGCGCGGGCGGGGCGATGGCCGCGCGAACCCTCGCCCGAGCCGGACTCGACGTCGTCGTCCTCGAAGAAGGACAGCACCACTCCACCGAGTCGTTCGGCCGCCGCGCACCCCTCGACCGGTTCACCGACCTCTACCGGGACGGCGGAGCAACCGTCGCCGTCGGCAGCCCCCCGCTGCTGCTCCCGACCGGCAGAGCCGTCGGAGGCACCACGACCGTCAACTCCGGCACCTGCTACCGCACTCCGGGCCACGTACTGTCCCGCTGGACAAAGGACCTCGGCTTCACTCTCGCCGACGGCTTCGACCGGTATCTGGACGAGGTCGAGCGCACCCTGCGGGTGGCCACCCAACCCGTCGACGTCCTCGGCAACAACGGCCGTATCGCGCTCGCCGGTGCCGGTGAACTCGGCTGGCAGGCCGCACCCCTGCGCCGTAACGCCCCCGGCTGCCAGGGCTCCTGCCAGTGCGTGGTGGGCTGCCCCACCGGCGCCAAACAGAGCGTGCAGCTCTCGGTACTGCCCGACGCGTGTGCCGCGGGGGCCCGCATCGTCACCGGCGCGCGGGTCGAGCGCATCCTCGTCGACACGGACCGGCCGGGAGGCGCGCGTGCGGCAGGCGTGCGTGTACGCCGGGACGAGGGCGGTGAGTTGTTCGAGATCCTCGCGCGCCTGGTCGTCGTGGCGGCGGGCGCCCTGCAGTCGCCGCCGCTCCTGCGCCGCTCCGGTCTCGGCCGGCACCCTCGCCTCGGCCGCAACCTCAGCGTCCACCCGGCCACGAGCGTCGCCGGACGCTTCGCCGAACCGGTCACCGCGTGGGAGGGCGTGCTGCAGAGCGTCGGTGTGGAGGAGCACCACGCGGAAGGCGTCCTCATCGAGGCCACCGCCACCCCGCCGGGCATGGGCTCCTTCGTCCTCCCCGGACTGGGCGGCGAACTGCGCCGCGAACTGGAGGGCTCGGACCGGCTCGCCACGCTCGGCGCGATGATCGCCGACCGGCCCTCCGGCCGTGTCCTCGGCCGCGACCGCACACTGCTCCGCTACGACCTGGACCGCCGCGACGCGGGCCGTCTGATGCGTGCGGTCCGCGCCATGGGCGAGCTGCTGTTCGCCGCGGGCGCAGAGGAAGTACTCACCGGCATACCCACCACCCCCCGCGTACGCAGCCTCGCGGAACTGGACGCCGTCCTCGCGGGCACGACCGCGCGCCGGCTTCATGTGTCGGCCTACCACCCCACCGGCACGGTCGCCGCGGGCGCGAGTGCCGAGCACTTCCCGGCCGACCCGGAGGGGCGCCTGCGCGGAGTGCGCGGAGTGCTGGTCGCGGATGCCTCGGTGCTCCCCAGCTGCCCGCAGGTGAATCCCCAGCTGAGCATCATGGCGGCGGCCCTGGCGGTCACCGAGGCGTGTCTCCGCGAGGGTGAATGAGAACAATGGAGCAAGTCCGTGAGACCGCTGGGAGCCAGTGCTTGCAGCGTGCGGGAGTGCAGATCAGCCGTCCAGGACTCCGTCACGGGCCCCGGAAGGCGCGCGCCCGCCCCGGATCGGCCGGTCCGGGCCGGGCGCATGCGCCTGCCGGTCAGTTCGACGGGCCGGCGAACATACCGGGCTCGTACGAGCCTCCCTGGTTGCGCACGATCACACCGAGCCGGTTGGCCGCGTTGATCTGGGCGACCAGGGACACCAGCGCGGCGACCTGGTCGTCGTCGTAGTGCTCGCGCACCTGGGCCCAGGTCTCGTCGGACACGCCAAGGTGGGCGTCGGCGAGCCGGGTGCCCTCCTCGGCGAGCGCGAACGCGGCCCGCTCGGCCTCGGTGAACACGGTGGACTCGCGCCAGGCGGCGACCAGGTTGATCCTGAGCGCGGTCTCACCCGCGGCAGCGGCCTCCTTGGTGTGGAGGTCGACGCAGAAACCGCAGCCGTTGATCTGGCTGACGCGCAGCATCACCAGTTCCTGCGTGGCCCTGGGCAGGGGCGACTCCATCAGCACCAGGCTGGCGCTGCCGAACCGCTTGGAGAACTTGGCGCCGATCTCGTTGTCGAGCAGGTTGAAACGGGATGCCATGACTTCATTCCTCACTCGGGGACTCGGGTGCCGCGCGGATCGTTCGCCCGGCGTCCTGACGACCACCAGATGCCGGTGGCACCAGCCCTGTGACGGCGCCGCACTGTGACGTGCGCCACCGGACACCGATGTCACAGAGCGGTGGGGGCCGGCGTCCTGTGTGCGTGACACAGTCGAGTGAGGACAGTCGGGAGCCGGCCATGAGCGAGCGCAGCCAGCGGACCACGGACACAGCCGCCCCGCTCGCCGGGGGCGGCCGCATGGACTCGGCCACCGAGGCGTTCGTCGCCCACCGCAACCTGCTGTTCACCGTCGCCTACGAGATGCTCGGCTCGGCCGCCGACGCGGAGGACGTCCTGCAGGAGACCTGGTTGCGGTGGGTGGGCGTCGAGCTGGACACCGTGCGGGAGCAACGTGCGTACCTGGTCCGGATCACCACCCGCCAGGCGCTGAGCAGGCTGCGTACGCTCCGCCGACGCAAGGAGTCCTACGTCGGCCCCTGGTTGCCGGAGCCGCTGCTGACCGCGCCGGACGTCGCCGAGGACGTCGAGTTGGCCGACAGCCTGTCGATGGCGATGCTGCTGGTGCTGGAGACGCTCACACCGACCGAGCGGGCGGTGTTCGTGCTGCGCGAGGTGTTCGGTCTCGAGTACGACGAGATCTCGGAAGCCGTCGACAAGAGTCAGGCCGCGGTCCGGCAGATCGCCCACCGGGCGCGGGCGCATGTGGCGGCGCGCCGCCCCCGCGGGGTGGTTTCTCCGGCCGAGACCCGGGGCGCGCTCGAGGCGTTCCAACGGGCGGTCGAGACCGGCGACTTGCAACGCCTCCTCGATGTCCTCGCGCCGGATGTGGTCTTCCTGAGCGACGGTGGCGGAGTCGTGCGGGCGGCGCTGACACCCGTCGTGGGCGCCGACCGTGTGGCCCGTCTGCTGGGCAGGATCGCCGGCACGGCGTCGCTGCGGCCGGCGCAGGTCAACGGCTGTCCGGCGCTGACGCTCCGGTTCGACGGTGAGGTCGACACCGTCATCGCGATGCGCGTCCACGACGGCCTCATCACCGGACTCTACGTCGTGCGCAACCCCGATAAGCTGTCGCGCATGGAACGCCAGACGGCCCTGTGCCGTTGAGACCCGGGGCGGCCTGCGCTCCGCTCCGAAAGCGGCTCCAGGGTGCCGTCGCCCGCGAGAAGTCTCGACGCAGCGGCACACCACTGGCCTTGGCATCACTCTGCTTCGGTGAGCCGGCGGAAGGGCATGGCTCGCTCCTTGACCACCCCATGCTCCCGATCCGGCTCGACCCGATACAGGTGAGCCCCCGGAGTGCGGGTCACCGTCTCCGACAGCAGGCCGTCCGTGAAGAGAGCGCCGACGCCGTCCTCCAGTGCCCACCCGGCGGGGAGCGCACCGTTTGCCACGGCCGCCCGGAAGGAGGAGCGGCGGCCCGGTTCACTGTCGTAGTGCGGGCAGACCGAGCCAGGCAGCAGGCCCAACCCGTCCGGCAGGAACGTCAGCGGTCCGAACGAGTCGGTGTGCGAGGCTTCGGCCCAGCAGTTGGCGCCCGCGCTGATACCGCACAGCAACGTGCCACGGTCGTAGGCCTCGCGCAGCAGCCGGTCCACGCCGTGCGCACGCCACACCGCCAGCAGGTTCGCCGTGTTGCCACCCCCTACGTACACGATGTCCTGGGAGAGCAGGAAAGCGCGCAGGGCTTCGTCGTCCAGCTCTCTCCGGAAGAGTGACAAGACGCTGGGATCACAGCCGCGTGACTGGAACGCGGCAACGAACCGCTCAACGTACTCAGGGGCATCTCCGCTTGCCGTGGGAACGAAGCACACCTTGGGCCGAGGAACGCGCGCGTGACCCAGCACCCAGTCGTCCAGCAGATCATCACTGTCCGTGGAGAAACCGCCTCCAAGGAGAGCCAGACGCGCGGAACCGACAGTCATGGGAGCGCCTCCTCAGCACATGCAGCCAGCCGTACCGGGTGATGCGCAGGAGGCGCCGCAGTCCTGTGGCTGTTCACCGATCGGGGACGGCGGCCCGGCTGAACTCGCCCAGATCCGCCGTGAGCTGATCGGCATGGGTGGCGAACAGGCCGTGGCCGCCGTTCTCGTACACCTTCAGTGTGGCGTGCGGCAGCAGACCCGCGGTGCGCTCCCCGGTGATCGTGAGGGGGGCCGAGGTGTCGTGGGTGCCGTGGACGACGAGGACCGGGACGCTCACGCCGGGCAGTTCCGCGGTGAGGTCGAGGGCGGCCACCACGGCTCGTACCCCGTTCGAGGCGCGGGGCGTGGCGACCAGGCAGCGGTCGACGAGGTGGCGGACGTACTCGGCGGACACCTGGTTGCCCGGCCGGTCGACGGCGAAGAAGTCGTCCGCCGAGGCGGTGAAGTACGCCGCGCGGTCGCGCCGGAAGATCTCGTCGTCGACTCGTACGACGGCCGGGTCCACGCCCTCCGACAGCCCCGGCGAGCGCACGACGCCCGGTGTGACACCGGCGACGAGGGCGGCCCGGGCAATCCGTCCGGCGCCGTGCCGGGTCAGGCAGCGCACCACCTCGGCGGTGCCGACGGAGTGCCCGACCAGCGTCACTTCCCGCAGGTCGAGGTGGTCGAGCAGGCCCTGCAGGTCGTCGGCGAGGGTGTCGAGGTCGTAGCCGAGCCAGGCGTCGTCGGAGCGCCCGTGGCCGCGCCGGTCGAACCCGACGCACCGGTATCCGGCCTCGGCGAGCGGCAGCATCTGGTACTCCCACATCTCGTGGCCCAGGTACGCGCTGCTGACGAACACGACTACGGGTCCTGGAGCCGGGCCGTGGTCGACGTAGTACAGACGGGCGCCGTCGACGGGGCTCTCGTAGTACGGCATGGGGCCTCCTCGGGTTCCGGACGGCTTCCGGCGGAACGGGACGTACCGCCTGCCGACGATTCCGATCTTTCCCGGATCCGGCTCCCGGGTCGATTACCTCCCACGTCAAGCGGTTCGCGTCGTCTTCGGCCTCGCCGGCACGCACAGCCACGCCAGGACGGCGGCGCTCAGGTAGGCGAGCGCGCCGATGGCCATGCTGACGCGCAACCCGGTGCCGTAGCCGGCCGCCGTGGCGAGGAGGCTGCCGCCGAGCGCCACGCCGCAGGCGCTGCCGATCTGGCGGGTGGTGTTGAACAGTGCGGAGGCGGTTCCCGAGTAGGCCGGGGGCGCGGCACCCATCATCGTGGCCGTCGAGCCGGTGAGGGCGAAGGAGGTGCCGAAACCGGCGGCCATCATGGGAACGATCAGCAGCGGGTAGGCGGGATCGGACCCGGCGGCGGCCCAGCCGGCCAGCCCCAGGGCGGCCAGCAGCATGCCGGAGATCACCAGCGGACGATCACCCGTGCGGCGGCTCAGTCGCCCGGAGAGGACAGAGGCGAAGGTGGTCATCGCCACCGCCGGGAACAGGGCCGCCCCGGTGCGCAGGGCGCTGTATCCGCGCTGGTGCTGGAATTCCAGGCTGGCGGTGAACACCATGCCGTAGAAGGCGAAGTTGAACAGCATGCCGATGACCGCCCCACCGCTCATCGACCGCGAGCGCAGCAGGTTCAGCGGAAGGGCGGGGGAGGAGGCCAGCCGCTCGCGCAGCCCGAACGCCGCGGCGGCCAGTACGGCCAGCCCCAGCCCGGCGACGACGGCGGGATCGGACCAGCCGCGCCGTCCCGCCTCGTTCAGCGCGGCCGTCAGCAGCGCGACCGTCGCAACGACCGCGCACTGCGCCGGCCAGTCCAGGGCCCGGTCGCTGCGCCGGGGGGAAGGCGTCACGTGCCGCAGCGTCAGCGCCAGGCAGGCGATGCCGATGGGCAGGTTGATGAGGAACACCCATCGCCAGCCGACCGTGGAGACCAGCAGCCCGCCCAGCAGCGGTCCGGCCGAGGCGGCGATGCCCGCCATCGAGCCCCACAGCCCGAAGGCCCGCGACCGCGCGGCCGGCGCCGGGTAGGACTGCTGGAGCAGGGCGAGGGAGCCGGGCACGATCAGCGCCGCGCCGAGTCCCTCCACCAGGCGGGCCGCAACCAGGAAGACAGCGCTCGGCGCGAGCGCGCACGCGGCCGAGGCCAGCGTGAACACCGTCACGCCCCAGCAGAAGACCCGTCGGTTGCCCAGCCGGTCGCCCAGCGCGCCCGCGGTCAGCAGCAGGCCGGCGAAGACCAGGGTGTACCCGTCGGTGATCCACTGGATGCCGGTGAGCGAGGTCGACAGCTCCCGGCCGATCACCGGGACGGCGACGTTGATGATGGTGACGTCCAGGATCACCATGAAGTACCCGGCGCACACCGCGAGCAGAGGGGCGTACGGCTGCCGCCGTGGCGCGGGCGCGGCCTCACCGCCACCGGGCGACTCTGCGAACGCCACGTCCTGCACTCCATCCCGTCCGCGGAGCCCTCAAGAACAAACGCCACGATATGGGGCGAACGGCAGACGGTGCGGGAACGAGGCCGACGAACGTCGCCTCCGGCGCCGGACTCCGGATCACCGACGCGTTCGTCGCCTCCGCTGAGGCGAACGGGCGACAAAAAGCAAAGGCAAGGAGTTCACCCACTCCTTGCCACTCTCAACCTATAGCGCACCGGGGGGCTTGCGGCAAGGCCCGGGTAGTGCCGCAGAATCACCGGCCGAGACCAGGACCTGCGGAAATGGGGGTAGCGATGATCGACGTGGTCATTGCCGGCGGTGGACCGACCGGGTTGATGCTGGCATGCGAGTTGCGGCTGCACGGCGTGCAGGTGGTCGTGCTGGAGCGGTTGGCCGAACCGAGCGGGCAGTCCCGCGGGCGCGGTCTGCACGCCCGCAGCGTCGAGCTGATGGACCAGCGCGGCCTGCTGGACCGGTTCCTCGCGGTCGGTGAGAAGTTCCAGGTCGGCGGCTTCTTCGGCGGTATCCACAAGCCGTGGCCGGACCGGCTGGACACGGCTCACCCGTACGGGCTCACCACCCCGCAGCCGGTCACCGAGCGGCTGCTGACCGAACGCGCCCTCGAACTCGGTGCCGAGATCCGGCGCGGCCGCGAAGTGGTCGGGCTGAGCGAGGACGAGGACGGGGTGACCGTCGAGCTCGCGGACGGCACGCGGGTGCGCTCGCGCTACCTCGTCGGGTGCGACGGCGGCCGCAGTACGGTGCGCAAGGCGCTGGGCGTCGGTTTCCCCGGTGAGCCCTCCACGGTCGACACGCTGCTGGGCGACATGGAGGCGACCGAGGATCCGGCGACGATCGCCGCCGTCGTCACGGAAGTCCGCAAGACCCAACTGCGGTTCGGCGCCATTCCCGACATGGACGGCAACCCGGGGGTGTACCGCATCGTCGTACCCGCCGACGGTGTGGCCGAGGACCGTGCGGCCCCGCCGACCCTCGAGGAGTTCAAGCGGCAGTTGCGGGCCGTCGCGGGCACCGACTTCGGCGCACACTCGCCACGCCTGCTGTCCCGCTTCGGCAACGCCACCCGGCAGGCCGAGCGCTACCGGGTCGGCCGGGTGCTGCTGGCCGGCGACGCGGCGCACGTCCACCCGCCGACCGGCGGGCAGGGGCTCAACCTCGGCATCCAGGACGCGTTCAACCTCGGCTGGAAGCTGGCCGCCGCGGTCGACGGCTGGGCGCCGGAGGGGCTGCTGGACAGCTACCACGACGAACGGCACCCGGTGGGCGCCGCCGTACTGGACAACACCCGCGCGCAGATCACGCTGATGGGGACGGACCCGGGAGCGGCCGCGCTGCGGCAACTGCTCTCGAAGCTGATGGACTTCGAGGAGGTGAACCGGTACGTGACCGGCGTCATCACCGCGGTCGCGGTCCGCTACGACTTCGGCGAGGGGCATGAACTGCTGGGCCGGCGGATGCGGGACGTGGCCCTGAAGCGGGGCCGCCTCTACGGGCTGATGCACCGGGGCCGCGGGCTGCTGCTCGACCAGACCGGCAGGCTCTCGGCGGCCGGCTGGGCGGATCGCGTCGACCACGTCGTCGACGTCAGCGAGGAACTGGACGTGCCCGCGGTGCTGCTACGGCCGGACGGGCACGTGGCGTGGGTCGGCGAGGACCAGCAGGACCTACTCGTTCATCTGCCCAAGTGGTTCGGCGCTCCGGCCGGCTGAGCGCGCACCAGCGGGACCGACTGTCGATCCAGTGGGCTACTTCCGGTAGTAGTCCTCGATGGGAACGCGGGCCTCGGCGAACAGGGCGGGGCCGACCTGAGGGACCGTCGGCCAGGCGCCGGATTCCGGGTTGAGCTCGATGAGCTGCTCGGTGGAAAGGGCGTAGACGACACGGCCGAGACCGGAGCGGATGATGCCGCCGGAGCACATCCCGCAGGGCTGGCAGCTGGTGTACATGGTCGTGCGCGCGGCCGTGTCCGGGTCGAGTTCGCGGGCGCCCAGCGGGCCAGCTTCAGCTCCGGATGGGCACTGATGTCGTTGTCGCGCCGCACGGTGTTGTGCGCCTCGGCGAGGACCGTGCCGTCGGGGCCGGCCAGCAAAGATCCGTACGGCGCGTCGCCCAGGGTGACGGCGTGGGCCGCGAGGGCGATCGCACGGCGCAGAAGTTCCTCGTCGGCAGGGGTGATCACGATGCGTTCCTCCAGTGTGTGGCCACGGCGGTGAGCCTGCCGGGCGGGGCCGCCGGGTGTCCTCCGGATCTCCGTGGTGGGGATCGAGCGCGACGGTGTCGGCGCCGAGCCGTTCCAACGCGTGGCGGTCCTCGGGAATCTGCTCGATGGTTCCGACGCCGGCCGGCCGGTCGGGGGCCGTCGACCGGTGTCGTGGTCGGCCGCAGCGCGATGCGGGGCACGAACCCCGGCAGTGAGGGCCCCGCCCCTGCCGTGCGCAGCCAGGGCAGAGTCCCCCGCAGCGGGAGCCGGGCGTCGCCGAACCTGACGGCGCGCCGCATCGCTGTCGCCGCCGACCATGATGGGCACCGGGGGGCGTCGGTTTCTCCTCCGCCAGGCCTTTTGCAGGGCCAGGCGCTCGGGTCAGCCTTCCGCGCGCGGTGAACGGCACACCGAGGCAGCTCCGCCGCCGACGCTTTTCGCCAAAAATGATGGCCGATACACTGTCCGCGTGGGCTTGGATCATGCTTCGCTAACCTCCCTTGCCGCTCTCGGTGACGCGACGCGACGCCGTATGTTCGAAGTCATACGGCAGGCGCGACGGCCGGTGACCCGGGAGGAGGTGGCCGACAGTCTGGGCATCTCCCGCAAGCTGGCGGCCTTCCACCTGGACAAGCTCGTGGCGGCGGGACTGCTGCGGGCCGGCACCGAATCCTCCGCGGGCATGCGCAAGGTCGGCCGTAGACCCAAGGTGTACGAACCGGTGGCCGAGGCCATTGGCGTGCACATCCCCGAACGGCGCTACGAGCTGCTGGCCGACGTCCTCACCGAGGCCGTGCTCAGCGAGACGCAGGACGAGTCGGCCCGCGACGCGGCCATGCGGGTGGCACACCAGCGCGGGGAGGCTCTGGGCAGCGCCGAGCGCGAGCGGGTGCGTCCCGGGCGGCTCGGCGCCGAGCGGGGCCTGAGCCTGGCAGCGGAGACGCTCGAGGACTTCGGCTTTGAACCGGAGCGTGCCGCGCCCACCCTGCTGCGGCTGCGCAACTGCCCCTTCCATCCCCTGGCGGCCAAGGCCCCGGAGCTGGTCTGCGGCGTCAATCAGGCCTTCCTGTCCGGCTACCTGAACGGCCTGGGCAGCGACCGGACCACAGCTGTGCTGGCCCCGCAGCCCGGCTCGTGCTGCGTCGAACTACGAGGCGACGGCACAGGAGACACCCAGGGGACGAACCGCGGGTGCGAGCGGTGATGCCACGAGCCTCTTGACCGACGACCCGAATAAGACCAACAATTGTTGGTGAAATATCGGACGGGCAGCTCAGAGACGAGGTGCCGTATGACCGTGAACAGTGATCTCAGGGGTCTGCAGCAGGCGAAACGGCCGGTCAGCGGCGCGCTCGCGGGCCCGTACGGACATCCCTTCCATCCCATCCTGGTCACCGTGCCCATCGGTGCCTGGGTGTCCAGCCTGGTCTTCGACATCGCCTCGCGGATCGTCGGCAGACCCGCCTTCCTGACCCATGGATCGGCCTGGCTGATCGCCATCGGCGTGCTCGGGGCGCTGGCGGCGGCGTGCGTCGGCTTCCTCGACCTGTTCGCGATCCCCACGGGCACGCCGGCCTTCCGTACGGGTCTGGTGCACATGGCCCTGAACCTCGCCGTCACCGTCGCGTACGCGGCCGGTTTCGCCTGGCGGCAGAGCGGCGGATACCCGGTGGGGCAGGGCGTCGGCTACGGGCAGCTGGCGCTCTCCGTCGTCTCGCTCGCCGCCCTCGGCCTGTCCGGCTATCTCGGCGGCAAACTCGCCTACCGCTATGGCGTGCGCGTGGCCGAGGAGTCCGTGCAGGCCGAGGGCTACCGCACGGGCCACGGCTCCTGAGCGCGGCTCCGCAGTTCGCCCCCCACTTCGCCCCCACTTCGCTCCGCCCTTGCAGTCTCCGCAATCCGAACCCTGGAGAACGACATGGACATCGCCGCTCTTGTCGCCTGGGTGGTCACCGCCCTCGGCGGATTCGTCCTCCTCGCCCGCTGGATCTCCCGCGGCGGGCTGCGGCAGCAGCAGACCGGTACGACCCGCTTCCCGGCGCCCCTCGTCTTCGGTCACTTCCTGCTCGCGGCGGCCGGACTGGTGGTCTGGATCGTCTACCTGGCCGCCGACCGGTCAGCGCTGGCGTGGACGTCCTTCGTCGTCCTCGTCTTCGTCGCCCTGCTCGGCTTCGCGATGTTCGCCCGCTGGGTGCCCGTGTACCGGACCGCCGCCCCGGGCACTGCGGGGGAGGAGACCACGCCCGCGGAACGGCACCTGCCCGTTCCCGTGGTGGCCGTGCACGGCATCCTGGGCGCCGCGACGCTGGTGCTGGTGCTCCTGGCGACGCTGGGAGTGGGCGGCAGCTGAGGCGGAGCGACGCCACCGGGTGCTCAGCCGTCGCCGGCCCGGTCGAGCGGTCTGCCGAGTGCCAGGTTCCAACGGCCGGCGCGGCCGCTGAACTCGACCGCGCCCAGCGGCGGTACGTCGATCCGCCAGAAGGCCGACTCCGGTGCTCCCAGCACCTGGACGGTCGCGGCTCGTACGACGTCCGGTTCGACCACCGCGACAGTCCGGCCGGAGAACCGCCCAGCCTGGTCGAGCCAGTCCGCGATCCGTCTGCCCAACTCCCGTACCGACTCGCCGCCGTGCGGAGCAGCCGCCGGGTCGGCCAGCCACACGGCTACGGCCTCCGGTTCGGCGGCGCTCACCTCGGCGAGCGTCCGGCCCCGCCAGCGGCCCACGTCCAGGCCCGCCAGTTCGGGTGCTTCGCCGGCGTCGAGACCCAGCGCCGAAGCGGTCTGCCGGCAGCGTACGGTGGGGGCGACGAGCGCTCGCCCGGCCCGTGGGAGAAGCGGCGCCGCCGAACGGGCCCGGGCCGTACCACCCTCGTCAAGGGAACACCCGTCGTCGAAACGGGCCTTGCGCAGGGCCACGTTCATGGCTGGTGAGATCAAGATCACTCGACTGGTCACGAACTCGCTCTCATGGTCTACAGCCCTGCAACGACAGGGAATTCACAGTGAACGGCGGCCCGAGGGGCGCTCGTGAGCGCCCCGTGCGCCCTTGGCCGCGCCTCCGCTTCGCGGTACGTTCTCGGCGAAATAGACGACGGAACGCGGAAGCCGGTGGGAATCCGGCACGGTCGCGCCACTGTATGCCCCGTTCACACCGCTCGCGGTGTGGGCAGGGAAAGTCAGACCCGCTCCGTTGTCCTGTGCACCACCGAGACGGGACGCGAGTTCCCCAGGAGGTTCTGCCATGGCGCAGTCCGTCGCTCAGCCGACCACCGCCCCCACCGCCATCCCAGCCAAGCTGCCGATCAGCGCGATCGCCCCCTGGGCGGTCTTCTTCGGCATCCTGATGCTTGTCCTGCTCTACTTCGTCGGCGCCGAGCAGGGCGCCACGTCCGTGATGTCCGGCGAGGACGTCCACGAGTGGGTGCACGACGCCCGACACCTGCTCGGCTTCCCCTGCCACTGACAGGGCAGGGAAGCAAGGTCCGACCATGAACTCGGCAACCGTCCGCCATCTCCTGGTGCGTGGCATGCTCGCGGGACTCGCCGCGGGTGTGCTCGCCCTCGTCGTCGCCTACTTCCTCGGCGAGCCGCGCGTCGACTCGGCCATCGCCTACGAAGAGGCGCACTCCCATGAACACGGCATGGAAGCCGTGAGCCGCACGATGCAGTCCACCGGTGGCCTGACCACCGGCGTCCTCGTCTACGGGGTCGCGTTCGGCGGCATCGCCGCCCTCGCGTACTGCTTCGCGCTGGGCCGGATCGGCCGCTTCGGGCCGCGCGCGAGCGCGCTGCTCCTGGCGACCGCCGGCCTGATCACGGTGTATGTCGTGCCGTTCCTGAAGTACCCGGCCAACCCGCCGTCCGTCGGCGAACCCGACACCATCGGCAGGCGCACCACCCTGTACTTCCTGATGATGCTGCTCAGCGTGCTCCTGGCGATCGCCACCGTGATCCTCGGCAAGCGCCTCGCACCGCGCCTGGGCAACTGGAACGCAACGGTGGCCGCGGGGGCGTTCTTCGTCCTGGCCATCGGGTTGGCGTACGCGTTCCTGCCGGCCGTCAACGAGGTCCCGAAGGACTTCTCGGCCACCCTGCTCTGGCAGTTCCGCCTGGCGGCCCTCGCCATCCAGCTGACCCTGTGGACCGCCTTCGGGCTCGTCTTCGGGCTGCTGGCGGAGCGGGTCCTCAACCCGAAGAACGTCCGACAGCCGGCCGCGCGGCCGGCGAGCGCCGGGACGGAAGCGACACCGGCTCCCCGCTGACGACGCACACGGCCCGGCCGTGACCGTATCGGCGACGCCGTCGCATGGTCGCGGCACGCGCCGATCGGAACGATTCCGATCGGCGCAGCCGCACTGCGAGTTGAGGTGTCAGCAGAGGTGGCGGGCGAAGAACCGCAGCGTGCTGTCCAGTTCGAACGACGGGACGTCTCCGTGCTTGCCGGGGTTGGCGTGCAGCGTCTTCTCGGCCGAGGCGAAGGCGTCGAACAGCGCCAGGCTGTGGGCCCTCGGCACCCGCTCGTCGTCCCACTGCACCAGGAACTCCACCGGGACGGTGATCCGCGCGGCGGCCTCGGCCGCTGCCAGTGCCCCGCCCAGGCCCAACACCGCCGCGCGGACCCGGGGTTCGGCGGCGACGAACGGAACGCCGAGTCCACAACCCAACGACACACCCCAATAGCCCACCGGGCCAGTGCCGACGTGGTCCAGTTCCTGGACCGCGTCCAGGACCGCCCGCCATTCCGACACGGTCTGGCGAGCCACGAGCGCCTGGAAACCGGCGATCAGCGGAGCCAGTTCCTCTCCGGCCTCCACGCGAGCGTGATTCTCGGTCGCGATCCGGTCGTACTCCTCGTCCTTGGGCCGGTCGCCATGGCCAGGCACGTCGACCGCGGCGACCGCGAAACCGCACTCGCTCACGAGGCGGCGCGCACGGGCCATCATCTCGGGGTCCTTCTTGTGCCGGCCGCCGCCGTGGCCCATCAGGATCAGGGGGCGAGTACCGGCGGCGCCTTCCGGCGTCCACAGCACGCCGGGAATCTCACCGAGGACGAAGAGTTGTTCGGAGACACCGTCGGACGACGTCTCAGAGGTGAAGCGCATGGCGTTTCAGCCTTTCGGGATGCCTTCTGCGGGCACTCCCTAAACCATGCAAGGGAGGGAGCCCCGACCTGTCACAGCGTTGATCGGTCTCACCTCCTCGGTTCGCAGCGGAGCACGGCGTCGCCGAACGTACCACGGGGGAGGATCAAGACTGATCGAGTTCGGCGAGGAGCCCACGTCCAGGTGTGGGCTGCCCTGTCTGGGACGACCATGGATGCAGGCAGAACGCCCGCCGGTACGGCACGAGCCGAGGCGCCGAGCGGGAAGGGACACGAGGTATGGGCACGACGGACTCCTCCCGAGCAGGCGGCGACGGCCGGCCAGGGGCGGGTCCCGCCACGCCGCCCAGCGGCCTGCTCGATCTGCTCGGCGTCGCCGCGGTGGTGCTGAATACCAAGGGCCAGGTGGTCTTCTGGAGTCCGAAGGCCGAGGAGCTGTTCGGCTACACCGCGGCGGAAGCGCTGGGCCGGCACGCGGTACGGCTGACGGTCCACGAGGAACACCAGCACCAAGTGATGGCGCTGTTCGCCGAGGTCATGGAATCCGGCACCGAGTGGGCCGGGGCCTTCCCGATCCGGCGCAAGGACGGCAGTACGCGCCTGGTGGAGTTCCGCAACATGCGGCTGCTGGACGACCTCGGTGACGTCTATCTCCTGGGCCTTGCCGCGGACCAGGCCACTGTGAAGCGGGTCGAGCGGGATGCCGCACTGGCCATGCGTCTGGTGTCGCAGTCCCCGGTCGGGCTGGCCATTCTGGACTCGGACCTGCGGTACGTGGCCGTGAATCCCGCTCTCGAACGCATCACCGGTCAGCCTGCCTCCGAGCGTCTCGGCCGGACTGCAGGCGAGGTCCTGACCTACCTGGACACGGACCCAGAGGCGCGCCTGCGCCGGGTCCTGGAGACGGGCGAGTGGGTGGCGGACCGGGAAATCGTCTGTTGTCCCCCCGCCGATCCGGAACACGAGCATGCCTGGTGCGTCTCGTACTACCGGCTGGAGGACTCCGGTGGGCGGGTGCTGGGCCTGGCCTATTCCGTCATCGACGTCACCGAGCGCCATCGAGCCGCTGCGGAGGCGGCACGGGCCCGGCAGCGGCTGGCATTGATCGCCAGGGCTTCCGCCTCCGTGGGCACCACCCTCGACCTGGAAACGACAGCACGCGAGCTCGCCGACGTCGTCGTACCGGTCCTGGCCGACGTGTCCGCCGTGGACGTGCTCGACAGCGCCCTGGACGGTCCGGCCGGGCCGGACGAGGGCCCGGCCCTCTTCCGCGCCCTCGCCGTCAGCGCGGCCCACTCCACCGAGGCGATCCGCGCGGCCGACTCGCCGGGCGGACTCGCCTCCTACGACAGCGACCGGCTGATCACCCAGTGTGTACGCACCCGCCAACCGGTTCTGGTACCCCACACCACGCGCCGGGATCTCGACCGCATCGCCCGGCATGGCGAGGCTGCCTCCCTCCTCGAGGCGGCCGGCGTGCACTCCTACCTGGCCGTACCGCTCATGGCGCGGGGTGAAGTCCTCGGCGCTCTCGACCTCAAGCGCATCCGGAACCCCGCACCCTTCGACGACGAGGACGTGTTCCTCGCCCTGGAGTTGGCCGCGCGAGCCGCGGTCTGCATCGACAATGCCCGCGGATACCAGGCTCAGCGCCGTGCGGCCCTCACCCTTCAGCGCAGCCTGCTGCCCGAGCGCCCGTCGGACCTGCCTGGCCTCGAGGTCGCCTGCCGCTACCAGCCTGCCGGTGCCGCGAGCGAGATCGGTGGCGACTGGTACGACGCCATACCGCTCAGGGGGGACAAGACCGCGCTGGTCGTCGGGGACGTGATGGGCAGCGGCATCGGCGCCGCCGCCACCATGGGCCAACTCCGCAGCGCCGCCCGCGCCTTCGCCGAACTCGCCCTCGCCCCCGCCGAGGCCCTTCGTCACCTCGATCACCTGACCGAAGGTGTCGAGCAGACCATCACCACCTGCATCTACTGCGTCTACGACCCTCACCGGGGCCAGTGCGAGATCTGCCTCGCCGGCCACCTGCCCCCGGTCCTGATGCGTCGCGGTCAGCCGGCACAACTGCTCGACCTTCCCGCCGGCGCACCACTGGGCGTCGGCGGCGTCCCCTTCGAGGCCGCGACGATCACCTTCCGGCCCGGCGACGAGCTGGCCCTCTACACCGACGGCCTGGTCGAAACCCGTAGTGAACCCATCGATACCCGCCTGGACACCCTCCTCGACACCCTCACCGCGACACGTGACCACGATCTGGAAGGCACCTGCGACCGCATTCTGGAGATCTTGCGCGCGCCCGGTGGCGAGGACGACGTCGCGCTGCTCATCGCCCGCGCCCGGTCCTGAGCGGTCACCGGCGGGTGCGGCGCTGCTGATCAGTCGCCCGGCCGCTGGTCACCGCGGCCGGCGCAGCCCGGCGATGAGGAGCTGTACCAGTCGGCGTGGGTCGTAGTCGGGATCGCTGTCCGCGCCGATGCAGAGGTTCCCGACGCCCCGCATGAGCTCGTGGGCCCTGAGGTCGGAGCGGATCTCACGGGCGGCGGACGCCGCGTCGAGCAGCTGGGTGCAGACGGGTACGAGGCGGTCGAGGAAGTAGGCGTGCAGCGTCTCGAAGCCGGTGCTGTCGGACTGCAGCACGGCGGCGAGTCCGTGTTTGGTGACCAGGAAGTCGACGAAGAGGCTGATCCACTCCTCCAGCGCGGCGTGCGGGGTCGCGCTGCTCGCCAGCAGGGCCGGCCCGGCCTCCGCGCAGGCGTCGACCTGGTGCCGGTAGACGGCGATGATGAGGTCCGCTCGCGTGGGGAAGTGCCGGTAGATCGTGCCCAGGCCGACGCCGGCCTTGGCCGCGATGTCGCGTACCGGCGCCTCCACGCCCGAGCTGACGAAGACCGCGGCCGCCGCGTCGAGCAGAGCCTCCTTGTTGCGCCGCGCGTCCTTGCGCTTGGACGGGGTCGCCTGCCCTGCGCCCTTGTCGTTGTCGCTCACCGCGCCGTTCCCTTCACTGCCGACCTTGCCAAAACGGAACGCTGTTCCGTATCGTTAGTGGAACGGGGTTCCGCTTGTTCATGATGGCAGAGCCGGAGCCCGTCAACCAGTCATGTCTTGTCACCCATGCTTCACCCCTAATGGAGGAACACGGTCATGCAGTACCGCACCTTGGGCCGCACCGGCGTTCAGGTCAGCACCCTCGCGCTCGGCGCCATGAACTTCGGCAGGATCGGGCGCACCACCCAGGACGAGGCCACCGCCATCGTCGACGCCGCCCTGGAGAGCGGCATCAACCTCATCGACACCGCCGACAGGTACAGCGACGGCGAATCCGAAGAGATGGTCGGCAAAGCCGTCGCGGGCCGCCGCGACGACATCGTGCTGGCCACGAAGGCCAACATGCCCATGGGCGACGAGCGCAACCATCGCGGCAGTTCGCGCCGCTGGCTGGTCACCGCGCTGGACGACAGCCTGCGCCGTCTCGGTGTCGACCACATCGATCTCTACCAGATCCACCGGTGGGACCCGAGCGCCAGTGACGAGGAGACGCTGTCTGCCCTGACCGACCTGCAACGCGCGGGAAAGATCCGCTACTTCGGCTCCTCGACCTTCCCGGCGTACCGCATCGTGCAGGCCCAGTGGGCCGCCCGAGAGCACCACCTGAGCCGTTACGTCACCGAACAGCCCAGCTACTCGATCCTGCAGCGGGGGATCGAGACCCACGTACTGCCCGTCACCGAGGAGTACGGGCTCGGCGTGCTGGTGTGGAGTCCTCTGGCCTCGGGCTGGCTGTCGGGTGCGATCCGCGAGGGCCGGGAAGTCACCACCAGCCGCTCGGCGTTCATGCCGGAACGCTTCGACACCGCCGTCCCCGCCAACCGGGCCAGGCTCGATGCCGTCGAGCGGCTGGCCAAGGTCGCCGACGAGGCCGGACTCACGATGATCCAGCTCGCGCTCGGATTCGTGACCGCCCACCCCGCCGTGACCGGAGCGATCATCGGTCCCCGCACGCTGGACCACCTGCACTCGCAACTCGCCGCCGCCGACACCGTGCTCTCCGGCGACGTACTCGACGCGATCGACACGATCGTCGCCCCGGGTGTCGACCTGGCCGCACACGAGAAGCACGACGCTCCGCCCGCGCTGCTCGACCCGGCACTGCGGCGCCGCTGACCGTCCGAGGGCGGCGTCCGCCCCCTCCCCGAAAGGACCGACACCTCCATGCCGTACACACCTCGGCCCCGTTTCGGGATCATGACCGCCCCATCGCAGGTCGACTACCGCGACGTCCTGCGGGTCTGGCGCGAGGCGGACACGATCCCGGAGATCGAGCACGCGTGGCTGTTCGACCACCTCATGCCGATCGGCGGCGACCCGGGCGGACCGGCCTACGAGGGCTGGACCCTGCTTTCGGCGCTTGCCGCCCTCACCCGGCGACTGCGGATCGGCGTACTGGTGACCAGCAACCGGTTCCGGCCGCCCGCGATGCTGGCCAAGATCGCCACGACCGTCGACATCGTCTCCGGCGGACGGCTCGACTTCGGCATCGGCGTCGGTTCACGTCCGAGCCATCCCCTGGCCCGGCGTGAATACGAAGCGCACGGCCTGCCCTTCCACGACTCCGCGCAAGCCGTGGCGAGCCTCGCCGAAGCCTGCGTGCTGATAAGGCGGTTGTGGACCGAGACCGAACCGTTCGACTTCCACGGCACCCACCACCACCTCACCGGAGCGCTCGGCAACCCCAAACCCGTCCAGGGCCCGCACCCGCCGATCCTCATCGGCGGACGCTCGTCCGCGACCCTGCGGGTGGCCGCCGAGCACGCCGACCTGTGGAACATCCCGGGCGGTGACATCGACGACGTCGTCCGCCGCGGCGCACTGCTCGACCGCCACTGCGCCGAGATCGGCCGCGACCCCGCCGCGATCGCCCGCTCGATCCACCTGCCCGTCTCCTACGACCGGCCCGACACCACCCGGAAGGCCATCGGCGAAGCGATCGACGCCGGCTTCCGGCACATCGTCCTCGGACTCTCGGCGCCGTACCCCGACGGGGTCGCACGGTGGGTCACCGATCAGCTCATCGGCACGTCGGACTGACGCCCGTCGCGGTACGTCCCACGATCCGCGGCGCACGGTCGTCCGGTCAGTCCTTGATCGTGACCAGGATGAGTGCCTGCAGTTGCTCCGCGGTGTGGTCGAGGGGCTCCGTGCTGCGCTTGGCGCGGCACATGGCCACGGTTCCCTCGACGGCCGCGACGACGAGCGTGGCAAACTGTGCCGCCTGTCCGGGTTCGGCGCCGTGCTCGCGCAGTGAGGCGGCCAGCAGGCCCTCCCATTCGGCGAAGACGTCAGCGGCGGCCGCCAGCGCGGCGGGCGTCTCGTCGGCGGGGGGCTCCTCGATCGAGACGGCGAGGACCGGACAGCCGGCCCGGAAGTCGCTGCCGACCACGATCTTGCGCCACAGGGCGAGGAAGGCCCGCAGGCCGGCGACCGGACCCGCCTCCAACTCCTTGCGCAGGCTGCGGGCGACCCACTCGCCCGTGTAGCGGACGGCCTCGGTGGCCAACTGCTGCTTGCCTTCGGGGAAGTAGTGGTACGTCGAGCCGAGCGGTGCCCTGGCGTGCTTGGCCGTCTCACGGATGCTCGTCGCGTTCAGGCCGCGCCGGCTGATCATGTCGGCCGCGCCGGCCACGATCCGCTCGCGCGCCGACGGGCTGGGCTTGGTCACGTACGCGATCCCTTCCGGTTCCCTGGATATAACGACCGTCATAGTCTAGCGTGACCGCCGTCTATAACGACTGTCATAGACGCATGGCGTCGAACGGACCGAAGAGAGAGGTGTGCCCATGCCGTCGATCCGGCTCACAGCCCCCGCCGGTGTCCTGACCGAAGAGGGCCGACAGGGCGTTCAGCGTGACCTCGCAACGGTGCTGCTGCGCTGGGAGGGCGCACCCGACACGGCGTTCTTCCGCGCCCAGGCGTGGAGTTACCTCATAGAGATGCCAGAGGGCGCCCAGACCACCGCCGAGGACGACGCCCCTCGCTTCCTGGTGGAGGTCACCGTCCCCCAGGGGGCCCTGTCCGAGCGCCGCAAGGCCGGCCTGGTCGAGGAGACGACGAAGACCGTCCTGGCCGCCGCCGGACTCGACCAGGACCAGGCCCTGCGGGTGTGGGAGCTGGTGCACGAACAGCCCGACGGCACCTGGGGCGCCGGCGGCTCCGTCGTCCGCTACGCCGACCTGGTGGCACTGGCGAAGGGGCAGCGCGCCGATGCGTGAACTGACCTACGTCGCCCGGCGCACCGTCGAATGGCGCGAGACACCCGACCCGAAACTCCGGTCCGACGGGGAGGCGATCGTCGCGCCGGTGGCCGCCACCCCCTGCGACGTGGACTCCTCCATCCTCGCCGGGCACGGCTTCATCGAGCCGCCCTTCGCCCTCGGCCACGAGTGCGTCGCCCGGGTCGTCGAGACCGGTGACGCCCTCACCACCGTGGCCCCAGGGGACCTGGTCGTAGTCCCCTGGTCCATCAACTGCGGCACCTGCGACCGCTGCCGGGCAGGCCTGACCGCCCACTGCACCACCGTGCCCTACATGGCGATGTACGGCGCTCCGATCGGCGGCAGCTGGGGCGGGCTCTTCTCCGACCTGGTCCGTGTGCCGTACGCCGACGCCATGCTGGTGCCGCTGCCCACCGGTCTGGACCCGGTTGCCATGGCATCGGCCGGCGACAACTGGTCCCTGGCCCGGCGCCTGGTCGCCCCCCACCTCAAGTCCCGGCCCGGTGCCCGGGTCCTGGTCGTCGCCCGTGGCGGCATCGGCCTGTACGTGTGCGACATCGCCCGCGCGCTGGGCGCCTCCGACGTGCTCTACGTCGACCCCGACCCCGAACACCGCGCCCTCGCCCGTACCTTCGGAGCCGCCACCGCCGAAGCCCTGGAACCGGTTGCGCAGGGTTACGACATCGCCGTGGAGGCCACCGGTCGCGTCGACCAGCTCGCCCTGGCCGTCAAGTGCCTGACCCCGGAAGGGATCTGCGAGTCCGCGGGCAACCATTTCCGCCCCGGCGAGCTGCCCCTGCTCGACATGTACCTCACCGGCGTCACCCTGCGCATCGCACGCGACAACGTGCGCGCCCACATCCCCGACGCCCTCGAACTCGCCGCCTCCGGCAAGGTGGCCCCCGAGAAGGTGGTCTCCCACGTCATCGACTGGGAGGACCTGCCCAGCGCCCTGCCGGAGAAGCACCTCAAGCCCGTCTTCGTCCGACCCGATGCCTGACCGAGGGAGGAGCGGGCGGCCCGTCCCGCCCCTGCGCACCCTCGCGCGCTCGGTCGACAGGCCTTGTCCGGAGGTGAGCCGCGCCCCTACGCCTCGTCGGAGCGGAGGGCGACCGCGCGGCGGAGAGCCTCACGGCAGGCGAGGACCGCGGGGTGCCTGCTGCGGCCGCGGCGTACGACGGTGAAGATGCGACGGGTGCGCTGACCTCGGGGGAGTGGCCGCAGGGTGACGGTCGCGGGCTGTCCGTTCCAGAGCAGGTCGGGCAGGAAGGCGACGGCGTGATTCTGCTCGACGAGGCGGAGGTGGAGCAGCAGATCGGTGGTCTCGAACCGTACGTCGGGTTCGAAACCGGCGTTGCGGCACAAGGTCATGGCCCAGTGCCGTGCGGTCGTGCCCTCGGGCTCCATCACCCACGCGTGGCCGCCCAGTGAGCGCAGCACCGCCATCGGGCTCTCCGGGCCCGAGGCGCCGAACGCTTCGGGCGTGGCGAGCTGGAGCGCGTCGTCGAGTAGGTCCTCCTGTTCCAGTTCGGCGGGCCGTGGGTTGGGGTTGCCGGGGTACTCCTCGGCGAGGACGAGGTCGAAGTCGCGGGCCTGCAGAGCGGAGAGAGCCCTCTCCGGCTCCATGTGCGTGACGTGGACGCGTAGCCGCGGATACAGGTCGCAGGCCGAGCGCGGTCGGCACCAGGGCCAGGGCGGCCGTCTGGAACGAGGCGACGCGCAGCGTGCCGGTCAGGTCGGTCAGGGAGGTGGCGATGTCCGCCTCCGCGCGCTCCAGGCGTTCGAGGACCGCCTCGGTGTGCGCGACGAGGATCTCGGCCTGCTCGGTCAGCCGCACCCGCCGCCCCACCGGTTCCAGCAGCGGGACGCCGACCTCGGTCTCGAGCTGTGCGAGTTGCTGGGAGACGGAGGAGGGGGCGTACGACAGGGCGGCGGCGACGGCCGCGAGGGTGCCCCGGTGCTTGAGTTCGCGCAACAGGCGCAGTCGGTGCAGGTCGAACATGGGTGGGCCGCTCTCTCCCCGCCGTGCGACGCCCCCGCTCCGAATGGTCGGTTCCTCCGACGAGTATAGGTCGGAAACATTCGCTGGACCGATCATGGAGACTGCCGCAGCCTTTACGTGTGTCCGAGAACGCTTCCTCCCTGCGCACGTTGCCGTGGCTCGCGCGGCCCACCGCCCGGCTGTGGCGGTGTGCACCCGCCCCCGCCCAGGCACGGGCCTTCCACTCCTCCCTGCCCGACTACTCCCTCACTCCGCTCACCGAACTTCCGCCACTGGCACAGGAACTGGGGGTGGGCAGGGCCTTCGTCAAGGACGAGTCGTGCCGCCTGGGCCTGCCCGCGTTCAAGGCTCTGGGCGCGTCCTGGGCGATTCACCGCACCCTCGCCGAGCGGGCCGCGACCAGCGAGGAGCCGGGCCCGCTCACCCTGGTGACCGCCACCGACGGCAACCACGGCAGGGCGGTGGCCCGTATGGCGCGCCTGCTCGGGCAGCGCGCACACGTCTTCGTGCCGCAGGGGGTGCATCCGGAGGCCGTGGCGGCCATCGTGGCCGAGCAGGCGAAGGTCACCGAGGTACCGGGGCCCTATGACGAGGCCGTGCGCCTCGCGGCCGAGGAGGCCGCCGGCCCCGACGCCGTCCTGGTGCAGGACACCGCCTGGCCGGGCTACGAACAGATCCCGGGTTGGATCGTCGAGGGCTATTCCACTCTCTGCGCGGAGATCGACGAGCAGTTGGCGGCCCGAGGGGTCGCCGAAGGCCCGGACCTCGTCTCCGTACCGGTAGGGGTGGGGTCACTGGCCCAGGCCGTGGTCACCCACTACCGCAGCCGCCCTTCCGGACGTGCGCCCGCGCTGATGTCGGTGGAGCCGGAGACCGCCGCCTGCGTCCTGGAAAGCCTCACCCTCGGTGAACCCGTCAGTGTCACCACCGCGGCCACCACCATGGCGGGCCTGAACTGCGGTACCCCGTCCAGCATTGCCTGGCCCCATCTGCACCACGGACTCGATGCGGCGATCGCCGTCCCCGACACCGCCGGCGCCCGCGCGGCCGCTCGCCTTGCCGCTCTCGGGGTCTCCTCGGGTCCCTGCGGGGCGGCGGCGCTCGCCGGTCTCCTGGCGGCACTCACCGGCTCGGGCGCCGACCGACGCCGTACGGCGTTGGGGCTCGACGCGACCTCGGTCGTCGTCCTCCTGAGCACCGAGGGCAGGGCCGCCAACCCGCACTCGGCCACCGACCACTGAACCAGCACGACCCGTAAGACCCGCAAGACCTGTGCGATGCACCACCGCACCCACCGCACCCACCGCTCTCGACAACCACCGGGAAACAGTTCATGACAGACCCCACCTCCGACACGATCACCGTCGACGGCGACCGCCTGTGGCAGTCCCTGATGGACCTCGCCGAGATCGGCGCGTACGACGACGGACGCACCGGCTTGCGCGGGGTCAACCGCCTGGCGCTCACCGACGCGGACGCCGCCGCGCGCCGCCAGGTCATCGCATGGATGGAACAGGCCGGCCTGACCGTCCGCATCGACCGGATGGGGAACATCTACGGCCGCCGCGAGGGCACGGACCCGACCGCGGCCCCCGTCCTGACCGGCTCGCACATCGACAGCGTCGCCACCGCCGGCGCCTTCGACGGCTGCCTCGGCGTCCTGGGCGGCATCGAGGTCGTCCGAACCCTCGACGAACACGGCATCACCACCCGCCACCCGATCGAGGTCGGTGTCTTCACCGAGGAGGAAGGAGTCCGCTTCGGCACCGACATGCTCGGCAGCGCCGTGGCCGCCGGCCGCCTCACCCACGCCCACGCCCACGCCCTGATCGACCGCGACGGCATCACCCTCGGCGCCGAACTCACCCGCACCGGCTTCGACGGCCCCACGGACGTCCGCCTCGCCCCACCCCACGCCTACGTCGAATGCCACATCGAACAGGGACCCGTCCTCGCCGAACACGATGTCGAGATCGGTGTCGTCACCGGCGTACAGGGCATCTCCTGGCAGGAGATCACCATCCACGGCCGCGCCGCCCACGCCGGAACCACGCCCACGCACCTGCGCGCCGACGCCGGCCTCGCGGCCGCGCAGATCATCGTCCACCTGCGGGCCCTGGTCGACTCCGGCGAGTACGGCGACCTGCGCGCCACCGTCGGCCGCCTCGGCGTCCACCCGGACCTGACCAACATCGTCCCGGCCCGCGCCGGGCTGACGGTCGACCTGCGCAACCCCGACGACGCTCAGATGGCTCGCGCGGAGACAGCCCTGGCCGCCTTCCTGCGCGACCTGGAGAACAGCCGCCCGGGCCTGTCACTGACCACCCGACGGATGGCCAGGACCGCCGACGTGCCCTTCGACGAGGGCGTGCGCAAGACCGTCGCCCGGGCGGCCGACGACCACGGCCTGCGGCACATCTCCCTGCTGTCCGGCGCGGGCCACGACGCTCAGGAGATCGCCGCGCTCTGCCCGACCGCCATGATCTTCGTACGCGGCGAGTACGACGGCATCAGCCACAACCCGCGCGAGTACTCCACCCCCCGGGCCTGTGCCCACGGCGTCGACGTCCTGGCCACCACCCTCCTGCGCCTGGCCGAACAGGACTGACCGCGGTCTCGGCCACTGCGCGGGAGACGAATGGGCCACTGACCGGCGATTGGCCCGCGACCTCAGGACGAAGCGCCTGAAACACTCCGCCTTCAGCGCCGCGCCTCGAGGAGATGTCATGCAGGTAGCCGTAGTCACCTTCGACGGGTTCAACGAGCTCGACAGCTTCATCGCCTCCGCGCTGATCAACCGGTGCCGAAAGGACGGGCTGGAGGCCTTCATCACGACGCCGACGCCGGTGGTCACCTCCATGAACGGCGTCGAGGCGACGGGGCAGCGCCCCATGGAGTTCGTGACCGAAGCCGATGTCGTGCTGATCGGCAGCGGGGTGAAGACACGGGACGTGGTCTCCGACGACCGGCTGATCTCCAGGCTGCCGCTCGACCCTTCGCGACAGCTGATCGGGGCGCAGTGCTCCGGCGCGCTGGTGCTCGCCCGGCTCGGGCTGCTGGAGGGCATGCCCGCCTGCACGGACAAGGCGAGCCGGCCCTTCGTCGAAGCCTGCGACGTCACCGTGCTGGACGCGCCGTTCCACGCCGAGGGGAACATCGCCACGGCGGGCGGCTGCCTGGCGTCACAGTATCTGGCCGCGTGGGTGATCACCCGGACGCTCGGGGAGGACGCGGCGCGCGGCGTCCTCGACTACGTGGCTCCGGTCGGCGAGAACCAGGAGACCGTCGAGCGCGCCCTGCGGGCGGTCCGAGCGGGCGAAGCCGCACTGCGCTGACGCCCCGCGTGACAGCCGTTCGCGGTGCCGCCTCGCCGCCCGGCCGGATCGGTCGCCGTCGCGTACGGCGGCCAGGCCGTTGAACACGCCGATGTAGGCGGTGCCGTCCGGCCCCAGGGTGATCGGCGCCCAGTTGTTGTCGTATCCGGCGCCGGTGCCGACGAGCTGCTTCCACCGGGTTCGCCCCGTGCGGAAGTCGACGGCGGTGAGATACCAGGCGTCGATGCCCAGGGAGTTGGGGTCCTTGGTGTACAGGTAGAGCAGCCCGTTGCCCGTGGACAGCTTCGGCACGACGGACGGCGATCGCTCGCCGCTGTCCCACACGGTGTCGCAGCCGCTGCCGTCCTGGCGGACGTCGATACGGGTGACCCCGCCGACGACGCTCCGTCCGAAGGTGAGCGAAGTGACGTTCTCGTAGCCGTAGTTGTTCTCGACCACGAGGCTGTTTCCCCAGCTGATCAGGGAGTTGTCCGTCGTGGAGGCACCAGATCCGAAGACCGGGATCGCGCACACCAGTCGCTGTCCGGAGCGGCCGTCCGTACCGCGCCGGTAGACGAGGACGTGCATGCGGTCGTCGGCGTTGTCGGTGATCGCGACGTACCTCCCGCCGTCGCCGAAGATGTCCGGGGTGGTGCCCGAACCCTGGTTCACGGAGCCGGGCTTGGTTCTCGTCCCCCGGTCGTAGGGCTGCCGCCACACCACGGAGGGAGTCCCGTCCGCCGTGGCGGTGAACTCGTACAGCGCGTGGTCGGAGACGATCGACACGCCGTCGGAGGCGACGGAGAAGGAGTTCTGGATCTCCTCGCCTGCCAGCTGGACGGAGCGGATGGTCCCGGTGGCGGGCTCGACGGTGCCGATGCGGCCCTGCCGGGTGACCCACCAGATGCGCCCGCGCCAGTCCGGCATGACGGAGGTGACCGGGTCGCACCTCCCGCTGGGGTACAGGTTGGTCCATGTCACGCAGTCGTGGGGAACCTGCCCCGTCAGGTCCCAGTCGTCGGTGACGGTGAACTCCCAGCCGCCGTCCGGCTTCTGCTGGTGGGCGAGACGGATGATGTGCTGCCGGGAGTCCGCGAGTACCAGACAGTCCTCGTCGTCGAGGTACGAGTACGCGCCGCCGGACGTGTCCTTGAAGATCCGCGAAAAGTCCAGCCGGGTGATCGCCTCCACCGTGGACGGGCGTTGCGGCAGCTTGTACTCCGCCAGGGTCGCGAGGCTGTGCGGGTCGAGCAGCTTGACCAGGAACCCGGTGAACGTCCCGCACACGGTGACGATCCGCCCCGCCCGGTCGAACGTCACGTTGGCGCACTCACCGCCCAGCAACGCCATCCGCTCACTGCCGACCTGCGGTTGATCACCGAGCGGACCGGACCACGGGTAGGTGGCGCTGCCCCAGCCGTCCGCATGCATCCCGGACCGGCCGTTCGCCGCGAGGTACGGGTGCTGCGGGGGCTGCGCGCCCGGCAACGGCTGCGCGGCGGCCGGGGTGCCGGCGTAGGCGTCGACCAGCCGGTGACCGGGCGCCTCGGGTATCGGGTCGGCCGACGCGGGCTTGGGCCCGGCAACGGCCGTACCTGCGGCCACGGCCAGGGCGACGGCCAGGGCACGGCTGAGTGTCCTGCGGGGCATACGGCTCCTCGGGATGCGTACGACGGGTGGTCGCGCCGCCGCGACCATAAGAGCGCCGCACCGAGGAGTCCACAGAAACATGAGGATTGTTCATGATTCCGCAATGACCTGTGGGTACTCGGTGCTCTCCTCTGATCACGAACCGAGACGGTTGCGGCATGATGGCGGCGTCAGTGGCCCCGGCCCCGTCCCAGCGAAGGGTTTCGCCCCGTGAGCACCGTCCCGCCCCCCGACGGATCCGACGAGGGATCAGAGGACCAGTCCTCCATATCCGACGAGCAATGGGCGGCGTTTCTGCGGGATGCAGCCGAAGGCGACGACGCCGCCGCACCGAAGGAACCGTCGGCGCGGGCCAGGATGGTGGACCGACGGCTGAGGGCCGTACGCGGAGCGGGGCAGAAGGCCCGGAGCGCGAGGGGGCGCGTGTTCCGCGACAGGGCGGTCGCCGCGGTCCCTTGGATGGCCGCGGCCGCCGTCGTGCTCCTGGGCGCCTACCAGCAGGACCTGCTCTCGTGGGGAGGGCCGCCCTCGTCGGGCCCGGCCAAGGCGGTGACACTGCCGGGCGGAGGGATCTCCGACGGCGATCAGTGCGGAGCCAAGGGCTACCACCACTTCCCGCTCCCCGCGGCCGCCTCCTCACCCGCCCCCGAGTCCACCGACCCGAGTCCCGGCCCACAGCTGGAACTCGGCTCCTACGGCTATGAACGGCTGTCCCGCCGCACACCCGGCCGCTTCACCGTCGAGCTGCTCTTCGCACCGGGCCCGAAGGGACCGCTCAAGGTGTCCCGGACCCTGGGCGGGGAGGGAGTCGCGGTGGAGATCGAGGGCTCGGACGGACTCGTCGCAGGCGCCCACAATCTCCCTGTCACCTGGAATTCCAGCAGCGAAGGCGGCCGCGGCAAGGACAAGACGCACATCGATCTGAGCGGCGGCGGCAGCGGCGAGGTCACGCTGCCGGTACAGGCCCTGTGCCCCGGCTACGACGGCAACGCGGTGATGAAGAAGCTTCAGGCGCCGATCGACTCCTCGAACACCATCACCGGGCAGCCGCCCTACACCCTGATCGTGTCCGTGAGCGATCCGGGCATCGGAGAACTGCGCAAGTCGACCGGCTCTCCGTCCGGTGGGAACCTGCTCAGCACGAACAATCTTGTGTCCGAGGGGCCTTGAGCACGGCGTACCTCACGGCGCCTCGAGGAGGTTGCCTGATCCCGGAAAGTGCCATTCCGGATCGTTGTACATCAGCATCAGTCCCTCGGACCAGAACGCCTCCGACCGGCCGGCTGCAGACTCGGCGCGCAGCTTGAGCAGTGCGTTCGGCAGTTCACCGGCCGTGGTCGCAGACATCACCGCGTCGCGAACGTTGCGGTGGAACTCCCCGGCCAGGGTCTGCTGGTCCTGGCCGGGGCGGCGCCAGATCGCCGTGGGATGGCCCGCCAAGTGGAGCCGGTCCAGCAGCTTTCTGGAGGTGGTCGCGTTCCTGCCGCACAGGACAGGGACGGCGGTGAGTGGCAGGTCGCGCAGCGAAGCCACGTCGGGCAGCGGGAGAGCGACGGAGTCCTCCTCGCAGTCAAGCAGGACGGGCACGGGCCGACGGGAGTGCAGGGCGCGCCAGCGCTCGAGATGCTCCGCCGCGCGGTCGAACTCGTCGGGCGACGGAGGTTCCGGCTGATCCCTGTCTGCCTGCCGCATGACGACCGGTCGGACCGCTCCCAACGGGCGGCCATCTGTCTCCGACAGGCGCCATTCGTCAACGGGCAAGGACAGCAGCGTCGACGGGACGGCGGTCACCAAGGTGGCCGGCCGGCCGGGCTCGTCGCAGCGCCGAAAGGCTTCGAGGAGCGGCGACTGTAGGTGGGCAGACAAGTCCTGCACGGGAACACGTTCCGTCTCGAAGAGCCGCGACACTTCGTCGGGCCCGACTACAACCGATAGGGACGCGTCGCAGCGTTCGGGCTCCCAGCCCCGTTGCAGGACCTCCAGCAGGACGGTCCGCCGGGCTTCGTCGGGGGCCGGCCGTGGTTCATGCCTGGGCCGCAGCCGTAGCTCCGCCCCGGCTTCTGGCCCCGGACCAGGTGCCGTCAGCCGTGCGCGGCGGTCGAGCAGTTCCCCCCGTTGTACGGCGAGCTGGTGTCGGTAGCGGCTGCCGAGTGGTGCTGCGGCCTGCCGCACCCACTCCCACAGGGCGGCCTCGGCATCGGCGGTGCCGGGCGTGGTGTGGGGACGCTCGGCGGACATCACCCGCATCGCGTAGTCGAGTACGACTTCGCGTGAGTCGCCGCGGCCCGAGTGTTCGAGCAGTGCTCCCAGGCCGTCCCGCCAACTGCGCGGGGCGGGTCCGGTGAGGGACCACCGGGTGTCGAGCAGGGTGTCGAGAAGGTCGAGCAGATTGCGGGTGCTGACCGGCGGCGGCAGGTCGGCGAGCCGGCCCAGCAGTTCCATCCGCTCGTGCGGGGTGAGCGCCTGGCCGGGCCGCGACCCGAGCATTCCCTGGACGTCGGGCCACGTCGGGTGCCAGGTGTGCGGTTGGCGCTGACGGTCGCGGTGGTAGCGGTCGTGGCCACGGACCACCGCTTGGTAGATGTCGGTTCCTTCGGCGTTCGCCCCGCCCTGCGTCGCCGGCAGGGCGCGCAGCTGTTGGAGCCCGGTGGCGAGACCGCCCCTGCCGTGGTTCGCCCGCGCCTTCAGTACGGCGAAGACCTCGCCGCTCACCGGGTCGATCACGGGACCGCCGGCGACGCCGGGGGGTAGGTCGTTGTCACCCAGGCGCAGCTGAACGCCGGAGGACCAGCCGCCGATGGTGCCTTGGACGCTCAGCGTTCCGTCCAACAGTTGCAGGCGCCCACCGAAGACGGTCCATCCGGCGTAGAGGACTTGGCCCTCCGAGAAGTACACGGCCTGGCGTTCGGAGACGTACACGCAGCCGTGGTCGACCGGCCGGCTGAGCTGGACGAGCGCGAGGTCGGGGGCCGGCCACATGCCCCGAACGGCCTCGCCGGCGACCTGGTCGTTGTCCGGAAGCGTGGCCGCCACCGTGCCGGTGACGACGCCGGTGCCGCCGTCCGGCCCGGATCCGTAGACTACGGCCACTTCACCGCCGGATCCTTCGACGACCACGTGCGCGCAGGTGAGCACCCAGTTCGGGGCGACGAAGAATCCGCTGCCGAGGAAGGTGGCGGGGTCGTCCGGTGCGGTTGCGGAGGCCGCGCGGTGAATCCGTACGGTCGCCGCAATGGCTAGTTGACGCAGCAGACGACGCGTGGAGCCGGAATCGGCCGAGGCGGCCGGCAGGCCTTCTTCCGGCCGCCTGCCGCCCTGCGGTGTCAGGCTGACCGAGCAGGTGACCGACAACCCCGGCACCGGCCACGTGCGCAGCTCCCTGTGCACGGCGTGTTGAGCGGCGACCGCGTCGGTCAGTGGGTGGCGGCGGGTGAGTGGAGCCGCCTGCTCGGCGAAGTGACTCAGCAGAAGGCTGCCGATGTCGCCGGTCCCCTGGTTGACGATCGCGACCGGGTCGGCGACGTTCCAGGTCAGCTCGACCGAGGCAGTGAAACGGCCGCCCCCGGAGCTGGGCAGGGACAGCGAGGTGCCGACCCGCTGCATGGTGAGGTCGACCTCGTAGTACGTCGTGAACCGGCGCGACGGTTCGCCCTGCGGGCCGGCCGGGGCGAGGAGGGTGTGCACACCCTCACGTGTGACGATCACAATCGCCTTGCGGCCGGGCTCCGGAACGCAGTGCCGGGCCGGATCGTGCGTCGTCAGGGGACCACGGACCAGAGGGCCGTTCCCGAGGTCCGGCTCGGGGGACGCCGGGTTGAGCCGGCGGTACCAGGCGAGGGACGAGGCGTGCGGCGCGGGGCGCACGGCATCGAAATCGAGCCTCCCCGTCGGCGCGGAACTGTTCGTCGCACGGGTGTACTTCGCGTAGAGCGCGGGGGAGACCACGATCAGGGAGCCGGGGCCGGAGGCGCGCTCTACAGCCGCCTCGACCTCGGCCGGCACGACCGGTTGGCCGAGGTCTTCGGACCGCGGGACATCCCAGAACGTCACCCGGAGCGGCAGCGGATCCCCCAGCTCCCACAGCATGTCCGGCAGGTGCTGCAAGGCCGCCAGCAGGACAGGCAGGACATCGGCCCCGGGCTCGGCCACGACGGTGCAGCCGTCCTCACCGGCGACGACCTCGTACTGGTGGGGAGCGAGGTCGCCGAGGGAGAGCAGCCGGGTCACCTCATGGCCGAGCGTGTCGCGGGTGCGCGGGTCCCGGCCAAGGCTCCAGCTCCGGAAGACGATGGCGGGGCGGACGCCGTCCGGTTCGGCACCCGGGCCCCGGCGAAGCCCCTCCAGGGCGGGGTCGGCCGGGACGCCGAGCCGCTGCCGCACTTCCTCGTAGCGTTCGTACGACGCGAGTGCATCCAAGAGGCGTCCCATGCCCCGGAACGCGAGGACGCGGAGACGGTGGAAGTCCAGCCGGTCCGGATGTTGTTCCAGCAGTTCTCCGAGATCGGTCGCGGCACGCTGGAAGGCGCCCAGTTCCATGTCCAGTTCCGCGGCTCGCGCGCACAGCGACAGACGCAGGCCACGCAGCCGGACGCGGGTGGCGTCGGCGGCGGGCCCGGGGACACCCTCCAGCGGATCGCCGTACCAGAGGTCCAGGGCCGCCCCGATCCGGTCCCGGCGGGTACGGGCGTCGGCTCCTTCCAGTCCGGCGTCGATCAGCTCCTCGCATTGGAGTACGTCGATGTGGCCGCCGGCCGTGTGCAGGGCGTAGCCGTCGGAGAGGGTGGCGATGGTCCAGGGACCCAGGCATCCCAGCACCTCGATGGCCAGCAGGTCGATGCGGCGGACCGTCTCGCTGCCGCCTGGGGGGTCTGCCCATATGCCCCGGGCCAGCTCCTGGTGACGCACCCGCCGCCCGTGGTTGAGGAGCAGCAGACACAGCAGCGCCTGGGCTTCCCCGGGCGGCACGGCGATCTCCGTCGTGTCGGGGAGACTGACGTGCAGCGGCCCGAGCATCCGGAAGCTGTATGAGTCAAGCTCTTCGGCCGTCGCGAGCTGTTCTGCGGCGGCGTCCACCGACACTTCGCCCTCGCGGATCCCGTCCATCAGCTGCCTGTACCGAGCCGGTGGCACGACCTGCAGGGCCAACTCCCGCAAAAGAAATGTCAGGTCACGGAAGTCCCAGGCGGCGTCCCTGTTCCGTGACTCCTTGCCCAACGCGAACCGGCTGATCATGGTGGTGCCGTCGGGTCGCAGCAGCAGCCCGTTCATGCCTCGCTGCCCACGCACCAGACCGTGCCTGTGCAGAACGTGCAATCCGGTGACGACGTGCCGGGTCAGGCGGGCGAAGAGCCCCCATGGCACCACCGGTCCGCTTCCCCGGTGTAGTTCGCTGAGCGTCACCCCGTCCACGAACTCCACGACAAGATAGGGCCTTTCGCTCTCCATCCCGTAGTCGATCACGCGCGCGACATGCGGATCCTCGACCTCGGCCAGGGCCCGCGCCTCCCGCAGGAACCGCTCCCGATCCTGGGGCGAGGCCTGTTCCGGGTAGAGGTGCACGACCACCGGCCGGTCGGTTGCCGCGTCCACGGCCTCCCACATGCGCCGTCCCGGCCCGCGCTGCGCCACCAGCCGGTACCGTCCCGCGATGAGCCCCTGCGTCTCCGCGTCTCCGCCGAGCCGCCGTACCGTCTCCGGACTCACCATGGCGATCGCCGGGCCCGCGGCCCCGTTGCCGCCGGGCTGTGCCCGGAACGCCCCAGCCCCGAGCCCCGCCCGTTCGTCGATGAGGGCACCGATCCGCGCCAGGAACTCGCGCGTCCGGCCGCGTGCCGTTCGCGGGAGGGTGCCGAGCAGCAGTTCCCGCACTCCCGGGCGGAAGTCGTAGTGGCCCGGCTGCCCGGGGAGGGCGGTGAGCAGGCCGCTGAGGATGACTTCGGCCAGGTGCTGTGGGCGCGGATCGCTCAGCAGGGCGTGCTGGACGAGACGCATGACCGGCACCGAGGGGACGGACAGCGCCAGGTGGCCCGCGAGCCGGAAGGCTTCCTGGGAGGCGGTGGCGCGGAAGTGGACAACCAGGTCGTCCGCGGACAACGACGTGATCTCCTGGGCGGGTTCGGCGGACGGCACCGGCTGGGAAGGCAGCCAGCCCACCGCCCCCGGTGCGCGGCTGCCCTCCCGGCCGGCGATCAGGGCGGCCCAGTGGGCGAGCCAGAGCGGAGCCGGCTCCAGGACGGGAAGGGGGACGGCGAGCGGTGGTGCGGGCAGAACATCCGGGTCGTGCGGGGTGAAGGAGAGCGTGGCGTTCGTGGCGGCCGTGCCCGGGGCGGTGAGCAGGCCGGGTTCGGCGGGCAGGGCAGTCGCGGCCCACAAATGCTCGGGCAGTGGTTGTACGACGGCCACGGGCATGCGGCCGGCCCAACGCCGCAGGGTGTCGTACCAGCGGCGCCCCGCGGGCCCGGGCCGCCACTGCGGGCCCATGCAGTCACTGATGACCAGCGTGACTGTGCGGCCGTCGGCCGGGGCGGGAACGTGGCGGACACGGCCGTCGGGGAAGGCCGGGTGCACGGTGACCATGCGGAAGATGCCCGACTGGGCCACGGCGGTGTGCAGTTCGCCCACCAAGGGCCGCCACATCGGCATGGTGGGGCCGGTGTCGTACACAAGGTGGAGCCGCAGCCAGCGGTCGGGCGCCGGACGCAGGACGGGAAGCCACGCCGCCGGACGCGCCCCGAGGCGCGCGATCCGGTCGGCCGTCGCCCGTTCGTCCAGGAGTCGGGCGTCCGGCGACGGCACGGTGCGCTTCAGCGGGCGCAGGGCACGCTGGAGTGCCAGCGGCCGGCGCAGCATCGGCGGCGCGGGAGCGTGGAGTGACGGTCCACGCGAGGTGCCGACCGCTGACCCAGGCCCAGGCCCCGCGGGCATGTGCAGGGGGACCCGGGTGTCGCCTGCCGGGCTCCCGGGCGGTCCGGACGGTCGCGGCTCGACCTGCGCCGGTGCGCCGACGGGAGCGCCCTGTCCGGCCGGGAGATGGGTGCCGCCCCGCATCGGGCGGCGGGCGGCTCGGGCACCGGACTCGGACGGGGCCCCGTCCTGCGCGTCTGCCAACTGCTGTGCGAACCACAGAAGGTCCGCCAGTTCCCGCGGAGTCGGGCCACCACCGGCTTCCGTGGCGCCGGCTTCCACGGCAGCCGTCAGGACGGCGGCGAGCCTGGCGACGGCCGAAGCATCGCGCGTCTCCGCCGCGTTCCTTGGTTCAGCTGCCATCGGCTCTCGCATCCGCGTCGAGATGCGGCATCAGCTGCTCGGCCAGCTGTTCCCGGGAGTCGGCGTCGAGGCCGGCGATGCCAGTGAGATAGATCGCGTTCAGGAGCTGGTCGGTGGCGAGTTCCCCTTGGCCGGCCCGTTCGAGAAACGCCCGGATGAGAGAGACGGCTTGGTCGTCCGGGTCGCCGAGGTGGGCGCGGACGATCTCGGTGAGCTGATCCCTGTCGGGGCGGCGCAGCCGCAGCTGGACACAGCGGCGCAGGAACGCCGGCGGGAACTCCCGCTCACCGTTGCTGGTGAGGACGACGAAGGGGAAGGCGCGGCAGCGGACCCGGCCGCGGGTGACGGTGACCGGGGTGTCCGTGCCGTCCGCCAGGACCTGTGCCATGCCGTCGGCGTGGCGGGCCGCGCGGACCAGCTCCGGGATCTCGTACTGCCCCTCCTCGAGGATGTTCAGCAGGTCGTTGGGCAGATCCAGATCACTCTTGTCGATCTCGTCCACGAGCAGGGCGCGCGGGCGGTCGTGGGGGAGCAGCGCGGTTCCGAGGGGACCCAGGCGCAGATGGTCCTCGACCTGGTCCGGGAGGCGCTGGTCCCTGTGACCGGCGTCGCCGCCGTCCGCGCCGGGCCGGGCGGCGTACAGACGCGAGAGCGGATCGTACTGGTAAAGGGCGTCGGTGAGGGTGCTGCGGCTGGTGATGTTCCAGCGCAGGACGGGCCCGAGCCGCAGTTCGCGGGCCACGGCGTACGCGAGAGAGGACTTGCCGGTCCCGGGCGGGCCAGTGACCAGCAGGGGGCGGCGCAGGCAGAGCGCGGCGTTGACGAGCTGGACGCTCTGCGGGGTGGCGACGTACGTCCGGGCGCGGTGCACGCGGTCCGGGGAGACCGCAGCTTCGTCGTCCGTGTCGCGGGGCGGGGGCAGCGCGGGGCCGCCGTCGAACGCCCGCCACGGCGGCGGGAGCGGCAACTGCTCGATGCCGTCGTGCGGCTCGCTGTTGCCGGTGTAGACGGACCAGTGGGGCATGGGAGGGTCTCCGGATCCGGGGGCGGGGGCTGCGTTCACGCGACGGGCGAGCGGGTGTGGGCGGCAGTGGGGTGCGGGTCGGGGAAGCAGCGCGGGTCGTCCCACAGCAACTGGATGTCCTGGGCCCAGTGCGCGGCCGGGTCGTCCGCCGTGTAGGCCGCACGCCGCAGTTCGCGGACACGACGCGGTAGTTCGGCGGGCGGCACGCGCGCGAGGTCCTTGGCCAGCCGATCCAGGAACGCGGCTCCGCCGCAGTCGTCACCGCCTGGGCAGGGCGTCTCCTTGGCATCCTCTTCGGTGCCGCAGCCGTTGCGCGACCATAGGATGGCCGGGACCGGCGCGGTGACGACGCAGTTCTCGAAGTGGCGGCGAGTGCGGGCCGCCTGCGGTGTCGCGGCGAAGCCGGCGAGGCACGCGTCCGATTCCCATAGTCTGCGCAACAATTGCTTAGGCTCGATGCGGCCGTCGCACTCGACGCGCTCGATCCGCGAGCCGGCGAGGTCGTCGAGGCGGCTCCACGCCTGGGTCAGGGCGTGCCGGGTCTGTGGCCTGCGCCGTGCGTGGTCGGTGACGACGAGCGGATGGACGCAGCCGAGCGGCGTGTCGTTGTCCGGGTTGCTCTCCCAGGAGTCGACGGGCCAGTCGAGCCAGTCCCTGGGCACCGAGAACGTGATCAACTGGTCGGCGCCGGGCGTCAGATAGGGGATGGCGGTGTCGATGCCGTCCCGGACGAACGCGGGTAACCGCGCGAGGGCCACCGTGCCCCGGGCGACCGGGTGGCGCCACCCGCCGCTGAAGGTCGACACCTCGACGCGCACTCGGTCGTCGCCGGCGCCGCTGTGCCGCAACTCGACGAGGATGGGAGACCAGTCGGGCCGCGGTCCTGGTCTGGGCCCCGGTGCGTCACTGCGGAGCAGGGCGTCCAGCCGGTCCGCGAACCGGGCGACGGTCTTTGCGGCGTCGCGGCCGTCCAGTTCGGACAGGACGAACAGGGCAGCCGACAGCAGCGAGTCGAACCCCTCCCGCGGCGCGGGTGGGTCGTAGGGGCCCGCCGCGGCGTTGTAGAGCCGCACCGGATCACACACAACGCCCGCGAGGACGGCCTTCTCAGCAAGTTTCAGCAGGCGTACCCGGTCGTCGGCCGCACGGCGTGACGCGGGAACCAGGCCCCGGAGGCCGGGCCAGTAGCGCTCCATGACCCGGGTGGGCATCATCCGGCCGACCAGCACGCCCTGGGCAGTCGCCATGGCCGTGACCATGCCGACCACCGTTCCGTCGTCGAGCGCCACGGCCGCACCGCTGAAGCCGACGTCCAGCGGCTGCCCGTGCGCCGTGCGCGCCTCCAGCTGAACCCATTGATCCCAGATGAGCGGCCCCGGCAGGGCCCGACACGAAGCGAGCATGCCCTCGTCGCAGCCCGGCGGGAAGCCGTACGCGATCAACTCCGGGGAGGGCGTGCCATGCTCGGCGCCGGGCGGGGCGAACGTGGCCGGAGCGAGGTGCACCGGTTGGTCCAGTTCGAGGACGGCCAAATCACCATGGTCGGTCAGGCTGCCGGACCAGCCGCCGCTCCCGACGACTCGCGCCGCCAAGGGCGGGGACGCGGGACGCTGCGGGAACGACACGGTCACCCCGGACGCGTCGCTGCCGCCCACGACATGAGCACACGTCAGGACCTTGGTCGGGGCCACCAGGAAACCCGCGCCGACCACCTGGCCCCGGAACTCGATGCGGGCCTGCCACTCGGCGCTCATGACGAAACGGAGTCCCCCGAGAATGTCGGAGACCCGGTCGGCTCGCCGGCGGGAGGTTCCAGCGCCGGTACGTCACCGACGACTCCGCCATCGGTCCCGACATATACCGGACCCTTCATGACGCGCCCCCCGGGTCATCACATCGCCGTGCCACTCGCAGGCCCATTCTTACGGACGCCGCTTGGTGCTGTCCCCGGTTCTGCCGAGCCGGTGTCGGGATGCCTGGCCTGGTCGGTGCGCAACGGCAAGCAGGTGCATGTGAATTGGCAGTCGATCGGAATACGGCACGGCCGGCCGCAGACAGTGTTGGGGGCCTCTCAACTGCCGCTGTTGCTCGCCATCTCGTGGAGGTGCACCAACGCGCCCTTCACCACGTGTTGGTGGTGCCACGTCAGCCACTGGCCGACGGTGGCGGCGGTGTGGGCGAGGGCCTGGTGCTGGGTGAGGGAGAAGCCGGTCAGCGGGCGCGGGTGATGAGAGGAGATCACCCCGAGGAGGCTGCCCTGCTCGTCGAGAATCGGCACGCTGTGGCAGGCTCGGCTTCCCGCGTGCAGGATGACGCGGCGCGAGGCTTCGTCGAAGACGGTGGCGGTGGAGACGTCTCGGACGGTCACCTGTCGGCGTTGTTCGGCAGCCTGCGCGCAGGATGTGTGATCGCCGTCGACGAACGCGAAGTAGTCGGTGAACCGCCGGTTCAGGCCGATGTGCTTCTCCAGGCGCAGCAGACGCTGCTCTGCCAACTGCAGGTTTCCCATGTGCGTCCGGGTGATGCGGAGCACCTGACGGAGGCCGGCGTTGAGCACGGCTCCGAGAGGGACGGCGGTGCCATTGGTCCCGCTGAGCGGCAGCCCGGTCAGTGGCGGTGCTGAGTGCTTCTCATGGCGGGGCAGCCACGTGCCAGGATCACTGTCAGGACCTGGCATCCTGACGACCGCGGCAGCGAGAGTGTGCACCTTGGTGTTGTGCTGCTGCGAGGCACCGCGGAGCAGCTCGAACGCCTGGTCGAGTGAGGTGAGCCGGTAGCGCTCCAGCAGCACCCCCTGTGCGGCCGTGACGGCCGAGTGCGCCAGCAGCCTGTTGCGCAGGGCCACGTTCTCCTGCCGAAGTTGCTCCGAGGCGTCGCGCTCGTCGCCTGCACGGGGTGAGAGTGCCTGGCGCTCGGCTTCCTGAGTCACGGTCGGGCTCCTCGGGGCAGGGATGTGCGGCGTCGTCCGGCGCATGTGATGCGTTGCGTCGGGTGCCTCTTGCCCAAGCACTCCTCACGGACACTAACGCGCTCATCGCGGCACATGGAAATCAGCCGCCCGACCTTGGCGCGAACGAGCCGTCCCGCACGGGAGACCGCCGGAGGCACCAGGTTTCGTTCGGAAGGCGCCGGTCATCCGTGAGTGGGCAGGGGCAGGTCCGGAGGCGAAACACGGGAGGCACCGTGGCGAAGAAGATCCTTGTGGTCGACGATTCCGATGTGGTCCGCAGGTCCGTCGGGAACGTTCTGCGGCAGAACGGGTTCGACGTGACGGAGGCGGCCGACGGCGGGGCCGCGCTGGACCTGCTCGCCGCGCAGGGCACCTATGACGCGATCATCACCGACCTCATGGTGCCGGAGGTGGACGGGGTCACGCTGATCCGCGAGACACGGAAGGACGAGCGCTACACGGCCACGCCCATCATCGTGCTGGCCGCGAAGCCGGAGCCGGCCAAGGTGGACGAGAGCGAGGAGGCCGGCGCCACGGGCTGGCTGGTGAAGCCGTTCGGCGACGCGCAACTGCTCGCCGAACTCGGCCGGGTGCTGCGGTAGTCCGGAGCCGAGGACCGCCGACCGGAGCCGCGTAGTCGAGTTCGCCGAGCAGGCGTACGCGGCCGGCGCGGGCCGGGTCGCGGTCGGCCATCTCCATCACGGCGCGGGCTCGACGCGTGTCCCACCGGCGCCGGCGCCGGGCGGCGGGTGCTGATCAACGTGTGCGCAGGTTCGTGGTGGTGGCGCCGGTGCGATCGCGCAGCAGCGCGCGCAGAGTGGCGGCGTGCTCGTAGCCGACCTTACGGGCGATGGTCTCGAGCGACAGATCAGTGGTCCGCAGCAGATGCGTGGCCTGTTCGACGCGCAGGTCCTGGACGAACCGTACCGGCGTGGTGTTCAGGACGCGGCGGACGGTGCGCTGAAGGGTGCGCTCACTGACACCGAGGGCGCGCGCGGCCTCGGCCAGGCTGTTCGGGGTGTCGAGGTGCTGGCGCGCCCACCGCTCGAACGCGGCGATCAGAGGGTCGCTCTGGGCGAGGGCACTCGGGATGGTGTACGCGGACTGCGAGGGGCGTTCGTCGACGACGAGGTAGCGGGCGACGAGATCGGCCAGGGCCGGGCTCGCCATCCGTACGACGGCGAGGGCGAGATCGACGTGTCCGAAAGCGGCTCCCGCCGTGGTCACACCCTGCGACGTGGTCACCATGCTGCTCTCGTCGAGCGCGACCGCGGGGTAGCGGCGCCGGAAGACGGGCGCCAGCCACCAGGTGGTCGTCGCCCGGCGGCCGTCGAGGATGCCCGACTCGGCGAGCAGGAAGGTGCCCGTGCAGGCCGAGGCGACGGGGGCACCCAGGCCCCGGCGGTCGGCGACCAGCTCTCGTACCCCGGCCAGGCCGGGACCCGCGACCCGCTCCAGGAGGGCATCGGGTCGGCGCTCGGCGAGTGCGGGGACGAGCAGCAGGTCACCGGTGTTCGCGGCGGTGGCGGGCTCGGCCGTGACGATATGTCCGGCGCCGGTGCGCACCTGCCGGCTGAAGCCGATCGTCCTGACGTTCCAGGCCGGTGGCGGCTGAGGGAGTTCGCCGCGCATCGCGTTGGCCGCCTCCAGGACGTCCAGCGCCGCACAGAGCCCCGAGTCGAACACGCCGTCGTAGACGAGCACCGAGACGTCCATGTCGGGAACGGTATCAGAGATGTCGTTTCCGACACTGGGAGCGGACGGGCCGGCGACATAGCGTGAGTGGTGTCCCCGGCGAGGGGACACGCGACCGCGCCGCCGGCCGTCCGGACCCGCGTGCCGCGCGCTCGCACCGGGGTGCCCCACCGCGGCACCGAACCGAGCCGAAGGAACCCACCGTCATGAACAACATCGGTCTGCTGGCCCGCATCGAGGCCAAGCCGGAGTACGCAGATGAAGTCGCCCGGATGCTGACCGAGGCCCTGCACCTCGCCGAGGAGGAGAAGCGGACCGTCAGCTGGTTCGCCTTCCGGGAGGACGCCAACACCTTCGGTGTCTTCGACACCTTCGAGAACGACGAGGACCGCACGGAACACCTGCGCGGACGGATCGCCGCCGCGCTCATGGGGGCCGCGGAGACCATGCTCGCCTCGGCGCCCGACATCCGGCCCGTCGACGTGCTCGCGGCCAAGCTCCCCTGAGCAGCCGGGTACGCCAGGCACCGCGCCCACGACACTCCGAAGGACAGGAGATCCACCGACCATGACATCGATGCCCCCCGCTCCGGCGACGGACACCGAAGCCCCGCACGGCACGGGCGGCACCGTCCGCTCACGCACCCATACGTGGGCGCCGCCCACCGGCTACACCGACGGCGCCGGCCGCTCGGGTCTTGAGGTGCTCCAGCTCTGTCTCGAGGGCCGGCTGCCCCAGGCACCGATCTGCGGAACGCTCGGATTCCGCCTCGTGGCGGCGGAGCACGGCCGGGCCGTCTTCGCGGGCGAACCCGCCGAGCACCTGCTCAACCCCATGGGCACGGTGCACGGCGGCTTCCTCGCCACGCTCCTCGACTCGGCCCTCGGCAGCGCGGTGATGTCGACGCTCCCCGTGGGGCGCGCCTACACCACGATCCAACTCGGTGTGCACATGGTGCGCCCCGTCTTCGCGGACACCCCGAGCCTGCGCTGCGAGGGCACCGTGATCCACGCGGGCCGCACCACCGCGACCGCCGAGGCCAGGGTCACCGGCACGGCCGACGGCAAGCTCTACGCGCACGCCACCACCACCTGCGCGATCTTCGAACTGCCCAAGGGGAGCTGACCGAGCGGCCGAACCGCAGCCCCGGTCTGCGGTCGGCCCGCCGGCCGGGACACTGACCGACGCCCGGTGCCCCGGCCGGCGGCTGCCCCCACGCCGTATCATCAAGATCCAACCGTGGTGAGGCACTTACTCACTCCAGAGGCACCGCAGGGCCCCTCGCGCACGCATCCGCGCCGAGAACACCAAGCCCCCCGATCTCAATTCCGGCACGATGGTGCCCCGTGCACCACGTCCTGCACGGATTGGCCATGGTGTCCTGATCGATCCCGGTACCGGCAACGCGTGTGCCTGCCCACCGATGCGGAGCAGACTCGGGTGAGCGGACGGGAACAGATGCCCGTCCGCTCACCTCCGCCCGCCCTTTTCAGCTCGCCACTCTCAGCTCGCCGCCGTGAACGTGTAGCTGCCGGCCGGCAGGTGGTAGCTCGCCGAACCCGCCGGGACCGCCTGGGCAGGGGCGACGACCGACTCCGGGCGTGAGGTCGGGACGGTCACGGCGGCGGAGGTGTTGACAGGCACGGTGACCTGAAGTCGCAGCTGTCCGTCGGAGATCGACCAACTGCTCGACGCGCTGCCGAACGGTGTGTCGTAGGTGCTGCGCGCGGAGGTCAGGCCGCCGCCGGGGCGAGGAGCGATGCGCAGCGAGGCGTAGCCGGGGCTTGCGGGACCGAGACCGCCGACGTGGCGGTAGAGGAAGTCGCCGACCGAGCCGAGACCGTAGTGGTTGAACGAGTTCATCCCCGGGTCGTTGAACGAACCGTCGGTCCGGATGCCGTCCCAGCGCTCCCAGATCGTGGTGGCTCCCTGGTCGATCATGTAGCCCCAGCCAGGGAAGCCGCGCTGCAGCAGGATCTGGTACGCGGTGTCGACGTGCCCGTGGTTCGCCAGTACGGGCAGCAGGTTCTCGACGCCGAGGAAGCCCACGCTGAGATGCCCGTTCGTCGCCGCGACCTTGGCGGCCAGCTTGTCCGCGGCCGGCCGGACCAGGGACGCGGGCAGCAACTCGAAGGCCAGGGCCAGCACGTAACCGGTCTGGGTGTTGCCGCGGACGGTGCCGTCGTCCGTGACGAAACGCGCGACGAAGGCCGCCGCCACCTGGTCGGCCAGCCGCCCGTAGGACGTGGCCTCGGACGTGCGGCCGGTGGCCGCCGCCATCCGCGAGACGAGGCGGGCCGACCAGGCGAAGTACGCGGTGCAGATGAGGTCCTGCGCCGTGTTGTCGTTGACGTTGAGCCAGTCACCGAAGGTCTGCTGATTGCGTATCAGATCGCTCCCGGCGGTGCTGCGCAGATAGTCGACCCAGCTAGCCATCCCCGCGAAGTGCCGGTCGACGACGGCGACGTCGCCGAAACGCTGCCACAGCGTGTACGGAATGATCGTGCCCGCGTCTCCCCAGCCGGCCGTGCCGGAACCGCTGATCACCGCGGGCGCGACGTCGGTGAATGCGCCGTTGGACTGCTGGGCGTCCGTCAGGTCGTCGGCGAACTTGGCGAGGAAGGTGTGCGTGTCCAGGTTGAAGGTGGACGTCGCGCAGAAGGCCGCGATGTCGCCGGTCCAGCCCAGCCGCTCGTCCCGCTGGGGGCAGTCGGTCGGAATCGAGAGCATGTTGCTGCGCTCGCCCCACACGATGTTGTGCTGGAGCTGGTTGATCAGCGTGTCCGAGGTGGTGAACGTCCCCGGCTGTGCGGCGTCCGTCCACACCGCGCGACCGGTGACGGTCTCGTTGTCGGGTTTGAAGTCGGCGGGGAGGCCGCTGAGTTCGACGTAACGGTAGCCATGGACGGTGAAGCGGGGCTCGTACGTCTCGGTGTGCCCGGTGCCGGCGAGGGTGAACCGGTCGGTGGCCTGGGCGGCGCGCAGGTTGGTGGTGTAGAGCGTGCCGTCGGGATTGAGGACCTCGCCGTGCCGGACGGTGACCGTGGTCCCCGCGTCGCCGCTGAGCGCGATGCGGTTCCAGCCGGTGAAGTTCTGCCCCATGTCGAAGATCCACACCCCGGACTGCGGCTGCGTGTGCGTCACGGGACGGAACTCCTGCTGGACGGTGACCCCGTTGTCGACCTGGGCGACCAGAGGGGGTGCGGTCCCGTCGTGGACGGCCGCGGCGGCCCAGCCGCCGTCGTCGAAGTCGGCGCCGTCCCAGCCGTCGATGTGCAGACGCGCGTCGTAGGTCTCGCCGTTGTACAGGTCGTCCGCCCTGATCGCTCCCGTGTTGACCTTCCAGCTGCCGTCCGTCGTCACCAGCTGGGCGGTGCCGTCGGTGAAGGTGATGAGCAGCTGTGCGGCGTACCAGGGCTGTGTGCCGTACCGCTGGCTGCCGGCGAAGCCCAGGCTGCCGGAGTACCACCCGTTGCCCAGCCAGGCACTGAGCGCGTTCGTTCCCTGCCGGATCTGTTCGGTGACGTCGAAGACCTTGTACTGCAGGCGCTTGGTGTAGTCGGTCCAGCCGGGAGCCAGCACGTCGTCCCCGACCTTCGCGCCGTTGAGCCGGGTCTCGTGCAGCCCCAGCGCGGTGGTCAGGAGCCGGGCGGAGGCCACCCGCTTGCCCACGGTGAACCTCTTGCGCAGGAGCGGTGCGGGCCGCACGACCCGGACGTTGGATCCCCAGGGGCCGCTTCCGTACGAGGTGACCGCACGCGCCGCCGGCCACGCGCCGTCGTCGTAGCCGGGGGCCTGCCAGCCGGACGGCGCGTCCTGGTACGACTTCCACGACGCGTCGGTGACGACGGTCGGTCCGCCGGTCACCGTCAGCTTGGCGACGAGTCCGGCCGGGGACTGACTGGTGTTCCGGCAGGCGATCGCGATCGTGTTGTGGCCAGTCGTCAGATGGGCGGTCACATCGACCAGGGCGGCGCTCTTCCAGGAGTCGGTCACCCGGGGCGACGTGCTCACCAGGGTCCCGTTGATCCAGACGTCCGCGGTGTCGTCCCCGGTGATGACCAGGCTCGCGCGGGTCGGTGCACCGGTCAGGCCGAAGGTGCGCCGGAAGTAACGGGTCCCGGCGGGGACGCCTGCTGCGGGATCGCCCTCGGGGTACCAGATCCAGCCGGCCCCCGACAGGTCCGGGCCCGCCGGTCCGCCGATGAACGCGGCGCGCCACTCGTCGGCCGGCGCCAGCAGCCCGGTCTCGAACCACTGCGGCTTGCTCCACGCGCCCGTCCGGCCCTGGGCGTCCCAGACCCGCACGCGCCAGAAGTAACGCGTCAGGCTTGCCAGGGAGCGACCGGCGTAGGAGATGTCGATCTGCCGGTCGGACGGGACACGGCCGCTGTCCCACAGGTCGCCGGTGCCGTCGGCCTGCGAGGAGACCTGGATCTGGTAGCCGGCCTGCCGCTGCTGCGGCGCCGTCGAGTCCAGCTTCCAGCCGAACCGCGGATGCGCCGCGTCGATCCCCGACGGGCTGGTGCGGTGCTCCACGGTGCAGGTGCCCATGCTGAGCGGCGACGGTGCCGTGAGGTCGGGAGCGGCCACCCCGGTGTTCCAGGGAGCGGTTCCGTAGGCGCCGAGGTCCCGGGCGGCGGGCCAGCTGCCGTCGCCGAAGCCGGGCTGCTCCCATCCTTCGGGCGCGTCCTTGCCCGCGGACCAGCCGCTGCCGGTGACGACGTCGGTCGTGCCCCCGGAGGTCAGGACGCGCAACCGCCCGATGACACCCGCGGGGCCGCCCTGGTTCCGGCCGGCCAGTGCGATGGTGTTGGTACCCGGCGTCAGAGCGGGCCGCAGGTCCACATACAGGGCCCTGCGCCAGGAGTCGGCGACTCTGGGCGACCCGGCGACAGGCTTTCCGTTCAGCCACACGTCGACGGTGTCGTCACCCGTGACGACGAGCTGCGCGTCGGTCACCTCGCCCTCGGCGACGGTGAATCTGGTGCGGAAGTACCGGTGTCCGGTCGGGGCGTCGGTGCGCGGATCCCCTTCCGGATACCAGATCCAGTGGGCCGGGGAGAGCCCGACGGGCTCCGCCTGCGGTGCGCGGGTACCCGCCTGGGCACGGCCCGGGAACGCGCCGAGGGCGCTTGTGGCGAGGGCGCCCGCGGCCACCGCCGACGCTGTGCCGAGGAAGTGCCTTCGGCTTACGGGCGGTTGGGAGTGGGGGGTGGGCGAGTCGGGGTTGGGGGGAGTGGGGGGAGTGGTCTGGCCGGCCAACGGGGTTCTCCTTCACACGGGGTGGGCGAAGCAGGACGAATCGGCTGAGCGGCGGACCTGGACGGGGGTCATGGGTCCGGGTCCGGGGACAGGCTTGGTGGAGCGCACATGCGGGTGGAGCGGGTGGCAAGATCGCACAGAGATTTGCTTGAAACGTTTCAAATTCTCAATGCGGTCGCAACTTATGAGAGTTGGCGAGTGCCGTCAAGGGATGCGTACCGTCGTTCCGGACGCGTACGAGGTCACTCGCCGAGGCGTCCGGCTACGCCGTCGCCCACGCCGGAATGGCTCTCGACATCGCCCCGCGGCCACCGCGCCTCGGCTCTCAGGGCTTCACCCCACAGCGTCGCGCGATCACCTTGAGACGTTCCAATTCGTGTCCGGCCCGCGGCCGGGTCGGCCCAGGCGTCGCCGAGGCCGTCGATTCGGTCCTGGGCCCGAGACGGATCGCCCAGGGCTCGCTCCGGCTCAGCAGCGGACAGACGAACGTACTCGCAGTGGATTCCCGTGCCGGCGAACGCTGGAAGCAGGGTCTGACAAGCGCTTCCTCATCCGGGGTCAGACCTTCCGCGTCATCATGCGCGGCCGTAAGTATGTATTTTCCGGGCGGGTTGCGACCCCGGGGGTGGATGCGGGACGGTTGTCGTAGGACATCTGTTTTCCATGGCAGGAAGGTGGTGGGGTGCGCACGGTGCGTGCCTCCGGTTGTGTCTGTTTCTCACGGTCCCTCATCCCGTCCGTCCGACGCCGACCTCAGGGTCGGCGCGACGTGGACCGAGGCGCCCTACCCCGTACTGGTCGTCGACCGACACGGCGGCCTTGTCCGGATCAACGAGGCTGCCCGGCTGCTCCTGCCCGAGGTCACCAGCGGTGACCGGCTGCACGAGAGGGCTCCGTCCTGGCTCTGGGGAGCGCACCAGAGCATCAGCGACGGTTCGCGCAGCGCCTCTGCCGGTCCACTGACCGGATGCATCAACGACCGTCTCTACGAAGCGCATCCGACCTTCAGCGGCGATGGCGATGTCGTGTGGTGGCTGGTCGACGACACCGACCGGCACGTGGCCGAGGCCGCCCTGAGCGACGCGCGGATGCGGTTCGAAGTCCTCGCCCAGGCCTCCAGCGCGCTGCTGTCCACGCTGAACGTGCCGCGCTGCATGGAAGTGGCTGCCTCCATGGCCGCAGATCATCTCGCCGAAGCCGCCGTCCTCGTCGCGCCGCCGCTCGGACGGCGTTACCCGCTGACGTACGCACGCCCGGGTGAGCGCGTCATCCAGACCACGCGGCAAGTCGACATCTCCAGCGTGCCGGGCCTGAGCGAGGCCCTCCAGGGGTTCCCGCCCGTGCCCGCTCGCTGGATCAATCCCGCCGACATCCCCGACTGGGTGATCCCGGACGGCTTCGCCGGACCCGTCGGCTCCGTGATCGTCACCCCTCTTCCCGGCCACGGCGTACCGGCGGGAGCCCTGATCCTGCTGCGCTCCAGTACCGAACAGGCCTTCACCAAGGGTGAGGAGGTCTTCGCCCGCATGTTCGCGGCCCGTGCCGGAGCCGCCCTCTCCGCGGCCCGCCTCTACACCGAACAGGCCACCATCACCGCGACCTTGATGCGTGAGTTGTTGCCGCCCGTGCTGCGGCACGTGGATGGCATCGAGTACGCCGGCAGTTACCGGGCCTCCAACGACCATGAACGGATCGGCGGGGACTTCTACGACGTCCACCCCGGTACCGATCCCGCCCAGGAGACCCTCGTCGTCCTGGGAGACGTAGCAGGAAAAGGCCTGGACGCGGCGGTACTCACCGGCAAGATCCGCAACACGCTGCACGCCCTGCTGCCCCTGGCCGAGGATCACGAGCGGGTTCTGGGTCTGCTCAACGGTGCCCTGCTCACCTCGCACCACACCCGTTTCGCGACTCTGGTGCTGGCCTCCGTACGCCGCCGCGGCGGCCGGGCGCATGTGCGGCTGACCAGTGCGGGCCATCTGCCGCCGCTGATCGTCCGAGCCGACGGCACGGTGGAGGAAGCGCCCACGCACGGAACCCTGGTCGGTGCTCTTCCGGCCGTCACCGCACGCACGGTGGAGACGGTGCTCGCCCCCGGCGAGACCTGTCTGCTCTACACCGACGGCATCACCGAAGCCCGCGGAGGCCCGTTGGGCGACGAACTCCTCGGCGAACACCGTCTGCGGCGTGTGCTCGCCGAATGCGCGGGCATGCCGACTGAAGCGGTCGTGGAGCGGGTGCAGATGCTGGCCGCCCAGTGGCTGGGCTCGGGTGGCCACGACGACATGGCCGCCGTGGCCATCAGTGCCCCCAGGACCGGCTCGCTGAGGGGGGTCGACGGCTTCGCAGGCGGTCCGAACAGCAGGAGGAACAGGTGACTCGTCCCACCGCGACGGCCGATCTGGTGAAGCGGCTGTGGCAGGCAGTGGCCGACGGCGACGAACACGCGGCCGCCGAGATCGTTCACGAGGCACTCGCCGACGGTGTGGATGAGGAAACGCTGCTGCTGGAGGTGGTCGCGCCCGTCCAGGAGACGGTCGGCGTCGAATGGGCCGCCGACCGCATCACCGTCGCTCAGGAGCACGCCGCCACCGCCATCAACGAGCGGGTCATCGCCTCCCTGGCCCACGGACGCTACCGCGACGGCGGGCGCCCTGGTCATCACCGAGGGCATGTCACGGTCTGCTGTGTGGACGGCGAGTGGCACGCCTTCCCGGCCCGGCTCGTCGCCGAGGTCCTGTCCCTGCGGGGCTGGCGGGTCGACTTCCTCGGCGCCCAGACCCCCGCCCCGCACCTGGTCGCCCACCTGCACCACACCAACCCCGACGCCGTCCTGCTGTCCGGATCGATCCCCACCAACCTGCCCACCGCCCACGCCGCCATCACCGCCTGCCAGGCCATAGGCGTCCCTGTCATCGTGGGCGGCCGCGCCTTCGGCTCCGAAGGCCGCTACGCCCGGGCTCTTCGCGCCGACGGATGGGCGGCCGACGCGCGGGGCGCCGTCGCCGTACTGGAAGAAGGAATGAGACGGCCGGACCCGTCGGCCAGCCGGCAGGCGGTGGACGACCTGCCGCACCTGGCCGACCAGGAGTACACGATGGTCGTCCAGTCCCGCCCCCAGCTCGTGAAACAGACCCTGGTCGACCTGGAGACCCGCTTCCCCGCCATGCGCGGATACACCGACGCCCAACGCGAGCGCACCGCGGAGGACATCGCCCATGTCGTCGACTTCCTGGCGACCGCCCTCTACATCGACGACCCCGAAATCTTCACCACGTTCCTCACCTGGACCGCCGACATCCTCGAAGCCCGTCACGTCCCCGCCCACTCCCTCGTGAGCGGTCTGGAGGCCCTGGCCGGTCAGCTCCGCGACTTCCCGCGTAGTCTGAACCTGATCCAGGAGGGCACCGCCGCCCTGGGCGAACGCTCCATCCGTCCTGTCCCCGGCCCCGACATCCACGCATGACAGCCTTGCCACCCAGTGAGTTCACCCTCAGCTTCGACCGTGACCCCGCCACGCTGACCGTGCGGGTGGTCGGCGAACTCGACTACGACACGAGCGACGACCTGCTCGACGCGGTCGCCGAGAACCTGACCGTCGGCCACGCTCCGCTCAGCGATGTACGCCTCGATTTCAGCGGGCTGACGTGGATCGACTCCTCGGGACTGTCCGCACTGCTGATGATCCACCGTCGTGCCGGCGCCCTCGGCGCCACCCTCCATCTGGACAACCGGCCGGACCATCTGGAGCGCATGCTCCACCTCACCAACGTCCTGGACCACCTCACCGCCCCGGCACCGGGCGAGGGAGCCGTACGAATGGCAGAGGACGACGGCATCACCGGAGCGGGCGCCACCTGACTCGCGGGCCGGCCACGGTCACAGGGCAGTAGGGTCGGGCGAGCGCCTCAGGTGACGCGGAGAAGGAGAAGGCGTCGAACTCGGACGCCGGTGCGTCGCCCTCCGGGGACGAGGCGGTGTCCGTACCGAGATCCGGTCCGGGATCACCGGCAAGGTGGAACGAACCGGCTCCGAAGTCCTGCCCTGCGAAGTAGCGGGGACCGTGGCCGCTGTCGGCGGAGTCGGCCTGGTCCTGGTCCCGTTCCGACGATTCGGTACGCAATTCATGTCGGCCTGCCGGTGAGGTGATGCGCCGGGCACTTGAGGCGTCTCGGGGTTCGCGAGTCCGTGGACGTGGGTTCACCGATGACTTTGATGCCGTCGACGAAGTCGTCGGGCCCTTGCAACGGCTGCCCCACCGGGGCCGCCCCCGTCGGTCGCGGGCGGCATCCCACCTTCGTTCGCATCCGGCACCGAGGCGTCCTGACCGCCCACCGGCACCCCTCCTCCGCCACCCGTACCGGTCTGGTCGGTACCCGTGTCCCCGCTCGCGGTCGTCCTGGCGGTGCTGGTGCCCGTCATCGGCGGACGTGTCGGGGCGCCGGCACCCCTGCAGTCGCTCGCGGTGCTGACCGTCCTGGCCGCCGCGGCCCAGGTAGTCGCCTGCCCGATCGTCGCCTACGTGAAATCCCGGACCAACGGAGCGGACTTCTACGAGTACGGCGTTGACGTGAAGTCCGGTTTCGTCCGGCGCATGGTCCAGTTCATCTGGTACTACCAGATTACCGAGTCGCGGGCTATGTGCGGACGTTCGGTACGTGCCTCACCAATACCGCCTCCCTGGGCCTGCGTTACAACGATGCCGGCGCCGCGACCACCGCGTACCTCGAACTTGCCGGCATCGGCACGCCGGACGAAGTGCGCGCGGTCGCACGGTACGTGGAGTCCCGGATCTTCCCCGAGCGACACGTCATCAGCGGCCCCTGGACCTGACCGCCCTCGTTGGGGCGTAGGACTGCATGACGGTGATGTGTCGGTGTGCCATGGAGCTGTCTGCCTGACGGACTCGGCATTCTGTCGCCGTCATTCAGATTCGCAGCCGCTCACGGGAGAGGTTTTTGTGAAGCTCGCCACCAAACTCGCTTCCCTCGGCACCGCGGCCGTTGCGGCGGTCCTCGTCACGGCCAGTGGCACCCACGCCCAAGGCGACGGGGGACTGCTCGGCCTCGGCCTGCTCAACACACCGTCCCTCACGCTCGCCTGTTTCCCCTCCGGGCAGGTCGGCCAGGCCAATCGGCTTCAGCCCCGGGAGGAATGGCTTCCTCGGTGCGGAGCCGCGCAGCGGCGGTGTTCGCTTCGTTGTGCCTGTAGGGCAACTTGTCCTCTCGTGATCGACCGCGAAACCCTCGGCGGCGTAGCGGCGCGCGCGGGACACGGTACCGGGGGCCGTCTTGTGCTGCCTGCCGCCGTGGCCCAGCAGGATCAGGGGGCGAGGACCATGGGCGCGTTCGGGCGTCCAGAGCACGCCCGGGATCTCGTCGAGAAAGAAGAAGCGTTCGGTGACGCCATCCGACGACGTCTGGGAGGTGAAGCGCATCAGCGTTTCAAGCCTTTCGGGAATCCCTTGTGCGGGCGCTCCCTAGGCCATGCAAAGGAGGGAGCCCCGACGCGTCACAGTGTTGATCGGACTCACCTCCTCGAATGCGCAATGGTGCACGGCGACGGCGAAGTTACCACAAGGACGGTGGTCGACGTCCGTCCTTTGCGCGAGGGCGGGAACGAGTGCGCGGGGCCGGGCCGCAGGGGTGCTCGGCCCGCAGACGCGACAGGGGAAGTCAGGGCGTGAGGAGGGTCTTGATGGCGCGGCGTTCGTCCATGGCGCGATAGCCCTCGGCGACCTGGTCCAGGGGGAGGGTGAGGTCGAAGACCTTGCCGGGGTCGATGCGGTCGGTCAGGACGCGGTCGATCAGGTCGGGCAGATAGCCGCGCACGGGTGCGGGGCCGCCGCGCAGGCCGACGTGGGAGAAGAACAGTTCCTGGCCGTCGATGGCCACCTCGTGCGGGACGCCGACGAAGCCGACGTTGCCGCCGGGGCGGGTGGAGCGCAGCGCCTGCTGCATGGACTGCGCGGTGCCGACGCACTCCAGCACGGAGTCGGCGCCGACGCCGTCGGTCAGCTCCTTGACGCGGGCGATGCCCTCCTCGCCGCGTTCGGTGACGATGTCGGTGGCGCCGAACGCGCGGGCGAGATTCTGGCGGGACTCGTGGCGGCTCATGGCGATGATGCGTTCGGCGCCGAGTTCCTTGGCGGCGATGACGCCGCACAGGCCGACGGCGCCGTCGCCGACGACGACGGCGGTGGTACCGGGCTCGACCTCGGCGGCCCTGGCGGCGTACCAGCCGGTGCCCATGACGTCGGACAAGGTCAGCAGGCTGGGCAGGTAGGCGTCGTCGGGCTGCTCGGGGGTGGCCACCAGGGTGCCCTGGGCCTGCGGGACACGGATGTACTCGGCCTGGCAGGTGCTCATGAACTCGCGGTGCACGCAGTTGGACTGGTAGCCGGCGAGACAGTTCGGGCAGGTGTTGTCCGAGGTGGCGAACGAACCGATCACGAACTGGCCCGGCCTGACCGAGGTGACCTCGCTGCCGGCTTCCTCGACGATGCCCACGTATTCGTGGCCGATCGGGTGGGGGTCGCCGACGGGGTCCAGGCCGCGGTAGGGCCACAGGTCCGAGCCGCACACACAGGTGAGGACGGTACGGATGATCGCGTCCGTCGGCTGGAGGATCTTCGGGTCTTCCAGATTCTCGAAGCGCACATCGCCAGGGGCGTGGATCACTGCTCCGCGCATGAGGGGGGTTCCTTACATCTGAGGGGCGGCCCGCCGGCACGGCCGGGGCCGCGGGGAGTACCTGACATCCAGGTAACCGGCTCCCCGCACCTGCAGCGAGTCACCAGCGGGAGGTGTACTGCTGGTACACCCCTCCCGAGCCGTGCAGGCCGTACGGTCGAGGGGTGGACAACCGTGACGAGGTCCGCGAGTTCCTCACCTCGCGGCGAGCGAAGATCACTCCGGAGCGGGCCGGGCTGCCTGCCGGTTCCCGTCGCCGCGTGCCGGGGCTGCGCAGGAGCGAGGTGGCGGCCCTGGCCGACATGAGCGTCGAGTACTACGCGAAACTCGAGCGCGGCAACCTCGGCGGTGTCTCACCGGCCGTCCTCGAGTCCGTCGCCCGCGCCCTGCAACTGGATGACGCCGAGCGTGCCCACCTGCTCCATCTGGCCCAGGCGGCCGACGGCTCCGACGTCCTCACCCGCCCCCGGCGCCGTGCCAGCAGGCACTGGACGCCGCACCGCAGTCTGCAGTGGACCCTGGACGCGATCACCGCCGGACCCGCGTTCGTGCGGAACGGCCGCATGGATCTGCTCGCCGCCAACCAGCTCGCCCGGGCCTTCTACGCCGACGTCTACGCCATGGCCGACAACCAGGCGAACCTCGCCCGCTTCAACTTCCTCGACCCCGCCTCCCGGCGCTTCTACCCCGACTGGGATCTCTTCGCCGACATGGCGGTGGCCATCCTGCGTACCGAAGCCGGCCGCGACCCGTACGACAAGGACCTGCACGACCTCGTCGGCGAGCTGTCCACCCGCAGCGAGGAGTTCCGCACCCGCTGGGGTGCCCACAACGTCCGCCACCACGGAACCGGCACCAAACGGTTCCACCACGCGGCCGTCGGAGAGCTCACTCTCGCCTTCGAGGGCCTGGACATGGCCGCCGAACCCGGTCTGACCCTCACGATCTACACCGCGGAACCCGGTTCGCCCTCCGAGGAGGGCCTGCGCCTGCTCGCGTCGTGGGCCGCAACCCAGGAGGCCGACTCGCTGACGCAACGATCGACAACAGGCTGAAGCCCGACCACGGCCGGCGGCAGGCTGGGCCCCCAAAGCGGCGGATTCACTGCTCCCTCCGTGCACGCTGTGGTGGTGCACGCCCGGAACCAGGAGCGCGTAGCCCGGCTTCAGTGCGCCCGCGTGCGGCGGCGGACGTGTGGCCGAAGCGCAGACCGATCCCCTACACTAGGTAGACCTACCTACCTAGTGTGGAGCCATGGTGAACGAGACGGATGTGAGTACGGCGGCCGGCAGCAGGCGGCGTCCGGCTCGGGAACGACTGTTGGAGGCGGCGGCCCGTCGCTTCTACGCCGACGGCGTCGCGGCGACCGGCATCGACACGATCACCGCCGAGGCCGGTGTGGCGAAGATGAGCCTCTACAACAACTTCGCCTCCAAGGCCGACCTGGTCAGGGCCTATCTCGACGCCCGGCACGAGGAGTGGCTCGGCCTGTACCGGACCCGGCTGGAGCGGACCGAGGGGCCGCGCGACGGCGTCCTCGCGGTGTTCGACGCGTACGCCGACCACGCGGCGTTCGCGTACGAGCGCGGGTTCCGCGGCTGCGGACTGCTCAACGCCGCCGCCGAGCTCCCGGCCGGAGACGAAGGCCGAGCCGTGGTGCGCGCCCACAAGGAGGAGGTCGAGCGGCTGATCGCCGGTCATCTGGAGGAACTGCTGCCCGACCGCCCCGGCGACGCGCGCGCGATGGCCGAGCACCTCGCCTTCCTTCTGGAGGGCGCGATGGCGCGGGCCGGCCTGGAAGGTGACGGCGACCGCCTCCGGCACGCCCGCGCCATGGCGGCCGAGCTGCTGGACCGGCTGTGAGGCGGCGGCCCGGACACGGCCGGTCCGCCGCGGTGGGGGCGCTGTGTGTGCTGGCGGCCTCCGTTCTGTGGGGCACGACCGGTACGGCCGCCACCTTCGCCCCCGGCGTGGGCCCGCTCGCCATCGGCGCCGTCGCCATGGGCCTCGGTGGAATCCTCCAGGCCCTTGTCGCCGCCCCGCAGATCACCCGCCACGCGCCTCGGCTGCGTGCCCAGCGTGGCACCGTGCTGCTCGGTGCCGCCTCGGTGGCGGTCTATCCCCTGGCCTTCTACAGCTCGATGCGCCTGGCCGGAGTCGCCGTGGGCACCGTGGTGTCGATCGGCACCGCCCCGCTCGCCTCGGCCCTGATCGAACGCGTCGTGGACGACCGCCGGCTCACGCGCCGCTGGATGCTCGCGGCCGGCCTCGGCCTGTTCGGCACCGTCCTGCTGTGTGTAGCCGAAGCCGCCCACGCCGCCGACGGCACGGGACAGACGTCCGTGGCCGCCACACTGCTCGGTGTCGGCCTCGGCCTCGTCGCCGCCGCGACCTACGCCCTCTATTCCTGGGCCGCACACCGGCTCATCAGCCGCGGGATCCCCTCCCGGGCGGCGATGGGCACCGTCTTCGGGTTCGGCGGACTGCTCCTCCTGCCGGTCCTGGCGGCGACCGGCGCCCCGCTGATCGGCTCCTGGTCCAACGCGGCCGTCGGCACCTACATGGCGCTGGTCCCCATGTTCACCGGCTACGTCCTGTTCGGCTGGGGACTCACGCACGTGCCCGCCAGCACAGCCACGACCCTGTCCCTGCTCGAACCGGCCGTCGCGGCCGTCCTCGCCGTCCTCGTCGTCGGTGAACGCCTCCCTGCCACCGGCTGGACCGGCATCGCACTGGTCGTCGCATGCCTGGCTGTCCTCACTGCTCCGGCACCGGGGCTCCGTCGCCGGCGACAACCTGGCGAGCAGGCACCGGGCGATGATCCCGGCGAAGCGCTGCACGGGGACCTGGTGCGCCCCGGCGCTGTGTAAGGCGCTCGTGGCCGCGAGAGTGTGACTGAGCGTCGTAGGCGCGCCACGCGGCAGCGTCTGGCGTCAGCGGCAGCGTCTGGCGTCAAGGGGGCGGCTGGGTGAGGGCGGTGAGCGGATCACGCGGCGGTGCTGGGCGGGGCCGTGCCGACGGGAACAGTGCCGTCGCCCTGGTCGACGTGGCACCGAACACTTGCCCGCTCGGGTTGTACGTCAGCGTCGACGTTGGCCGGCGCGGAGTTCGAAGTCGCCGTAGCTGTTGTCGGCGGGGTTGACGGTCACCGCGGGTGCCACGATCTCGTCGATGCGGTCAAGGATGTCGGCCGACAGCGTGACGTCCGCGGCAGGCAGGAACGCCACCAGCTGCTCCATCGTGCGGGGGCCGATGATCGCGGAGGTGACCCCCGGATGGTTGATGACGAAGGCGACGGCCAGCTCGATCAGGGTGAGGCCGGCCTTCTCCGCCACGAGTGCGAGCTGTTCGACAGCGTCGAGCTTGCGCTGGTTGTCGGGGCTGGTCATGTCGAACCGGGCCGCGGGGCGCGCTGCGGAGGCCGGGCCGGAGGTGTTGTCCTTGCGGTAGCGGCCGGAGAGCCAGCCGCCGGCGAGCGGGCTGTAGGTGAGCGTGCCCATGCCGTGGCGGCGCGCGGTGGGCAGGACGTCTTCCTCGATGCCGCGGACCAGGATCGAATACGGCGGCTGCTCGGTCACGAACCGCTCCAGACGTCGCTCTTGGGATGCCCACTGGGCTTCGACGATCTGGGAGCCGGTGTAGGACGAGGAGCCGATGTAGCGGATCTTGCCCTGGTGAACGAGGTCGGAGAGGGCGCCGAGGGTCTCTTCGACGTCGGTGTCCGGGCTGGGGCGGTGGACCTGGTAGAGGTCGATGTGATCGGTACCCAACCGCCTCAGGGAGTTCTCGACCGCGCGGATGATCCAGCGTCGCGAGCCGCCGCGCTGGTTGGGGTCGTCCGGGTCCATCGGCATGAAGAACTTGGTGGCGAGGAAGACGCCGTCACGACGGTCCTTGAGCGCCTTGCCGACGATCGCCTCCGAGACACCGCCGGAGTACACGTCGGCGGTGTCCACGAAGTTGATGCCCGCGTCGAGGGCTCGGTGGATGATCCGTATCGACTCGGCTTCGTCCTCGTTGCCCCAGGGGCCGAACATCATCGCGCCCAGGCACAGGGGGCTGACCTGTACACCGGTGCGGCCGAGCGGTCGGTACTGCATGAAGCTGTTCTCCTCGTTCATGTCCGTTGTTCATGTCCGTTTTGCCAGTTGTTCCCTGGACGGTCACTCCCGGAGGAGACGGCCGTTCCGGTGCTCGCCCAACTGGCGAGGAGACCGAGTGCCTCCCGCTCTCGCGAGTCCGGTTCAGGTGTGTAGAAGTTGAGCCGGAGGCCGGGGTCGGACGGCAGGTCCATGGCCTCGTAGGGCAGGGCGAGATCGCCGACCGACGGATGGTGCAGGTTCTTGACGCCCGAGCGGTGGAACTTGACGTCGTGGCGAGCCCACCGGCGGGCGAAGTCACCGCTCCTCGTCGTGAGCTCTCCGACCAGATCGGTCAGCGCCTTGTCGTGCGGTGCCCGGCCCGTCTCGGTCCGCAGGAAGGCCACTGCGTCGTCGGCGCCCTTGTCCCAGTCGACCCAGAATTCCCTGCTCGCGGGGTCCAGGAACATGAAACGAGCACTGTTGACCGGCCCGCGCTGAGCGAACAGCGGCGAGTCGAAGACGGGTGCGTACAGCGCCCGGCCCAGCCCGTTGGTGGCCAGGATGTCGAACCGTGCGTTGCGGACGTACGCCGGTATGTCGGTCATGGAGTCGAGCAGCCGCAGGATCGTCGGCCGCACCCGGGAAGCGGTCACCGTGGGCCGTCGGCCTGAGGCAGTGGCCGCGCGGGCCAGGTCGTAAAGGTGGGTGCGCTCGGCCTCGTCGAACTGCAGAGCGTGCGCGAGAGCTTCGAGGACCGAGTCGGACGCTCCACTGAGGTTTCCGCGCTCCAGCCGGACGTAGTAGTCCACGCTCATGCCCGCCAGCAGAGCGACCTCTTCACGGCGCAGCCCCGCGACACGGCGCTTCCCGCCGAAGACCGGCAGCCCGGCCTGCGCCGGAGTGATCCGGGCGCGCCGGGTGCTGAGGAACTCGCGGACCTCAGCGGCCCGATTCCGCTGCTTGTCACTCTCAGTCATGGTCAGGCCTCGGAAGCTCGACGGGCGAGGCGCCGGCGGGCGTGCCCTCGGACCGGTCGGCGTCGAATGCAGGGTGGGTGAAGGCTTCGGCGTGGGCGGCCCAGGGCACGGGGACCTCCTGTTGCTCGGGCGGTGGGTGTCTGGCCTGCACTCTCACGGTAGGTGCGTCGGTGAGCGCCTGCGAGGTACTGCCATTACCTGGAAAAGGAGTGACTCCCACCTGCGCGTCCGCCCGCGGTTCCCTGGAAGAGGCCGAGGACGGCGAGTCCTCAAGGAGCCGATCGAACCGACCTGAAGGAACACCGTGCGTTCAGCACTCATGGACACAGCCGACGACGGCCGCGTCGGATACGGAGCCGACCGTCCCTCAAGGAACCGCGAGGCCCTCAAGGTGCTGGTGCGGCTGTGAACAGGCAGCCTGTGATCAGCACGGTGGACGCCTCGGCCTGCCGCGGTGGTGCATCGTCCGCCGTGTGGGCGATCGCCGGGATCTTGGGCAGGGCGACGCTGACGATGGGGCTGGTGACTCGATGACCACCACCGCACAGCGGGCGTCGGCACCTGCGGCGACTCGCCCCCGCGGGACTCCGGTCCACCCGACGCTGATCCTTTCGATCGTCTGCGTCAGCTACTTCATGGTGATCCTCGACAATTCGATCGTCTTCACCGGGCTGCCGCAGATCCGCTCCGACATGGGGTTCTCCGAGACCGGCCTGTCCTGGATCACCAACGCCTACGTCCTGGTCTTCGGCGGACTGCTGCTGCTGGGCGCCCGCGCCGGTGACCTGTTCGGACACCGCAGGGTGTTCCTGTTCTCCCTGGTCGTCTTCTCTCTCACCTCGCTGCTGGTCGGTGCCGCGCAGACCCAGTGGTGGCTGATCGGCGCCCGCGCGCTCCAGGGCGTCGGCGCCGCGGTGCTGGCCCCGTCCGCGCTGTCTTTGCTCACGCGCAGTTTCGCCGAGGGCCGGGCCCGCAACCGGGCGATGGCCGCCTACAGCGCCGTCGCCGGTCTCGGCGCCGCGTTCGGGCTGGTCGTCGGGGGTCTCGTCGCCGATCTGATCTCGTGGCGGGCGGGGTTCTTCCTCAATGTCCCGGTCGGCGTCGTGATGACGGTGCCGGCCCTGCGGTTCCTGTCCGAGACCGAACGCCGGCAAGGTCGCTTCGACATCGCCGGGGCAGTGCTGGCGACACTGGGTTCGACCGCGCTGGTGCTCGGCATCGTGGACGCCGCCGACTTCGGCTGGACCGCTGTCTGGACGCTGGTGCCGCTGGTGGCGGGCGTGGTGCTGCTCGGGCTGTTCGTCCGGGTGGAGCGGCGGGCCGCGCAGCCGATCGTGCCGTTGCGGCTGTTCGCCGGCCGGGAGCGCTCCGGTGCCTACCTCGCCCGGATGCTCTACATGGGCGCGATGATGGGGTTCTTCTTCTTCACCGCGCAGTTCGTGCAGAGCGTCTACCGCTGGACACCGCTACAGGCCGGCCTCGCGTTTCTGCCGATGACACTGGTCAACTTCGGTTTCGCCGTCCAGGTTCCGCGGCTGCTGGAACGGGCCGCCAGGCCGCTGGTGCTGCTCACCGGGGTTGTCCTGACCGCGGTGGGCATGGCGTGGCTCAGCCGCCTCGGCCTGCACACCCGCTATCTGACGGGCGTGGCCCTGCCGATGGTGCTCATCGGCGCCGGTCAGGGCCTGACGCTGGCGCCGCTGACCTCCAGCGGCGTCGACGGCGTCGCCCCCGCGGAGGCGGGGGCCGGCTCGGGCCTGGTCAACACCGTGCACCAGATCGGCAGCGCCCTGAGCCTGAGCATCCTCACCGCCGCAGCCGCCTCCGTCTCCACCGGGCACGCGGCCGCAGACATCGCGGCCCGCTCGGGAACGGCCCTGACCGGCTCCGCCGTGCTGCTCGCGCTGGCGGTCGTGACCGTCCTCGCCCTCATCGTGCCCGCACGGGCTACTCACCATGAAAGGTCCCTGTGATGCAGACCCTCACCCTCAACAACGGCGTCGAGATGCCCGCCCTCGGACTCGGCGTCTTCCAGACCCCGCCCGACGAGACACAGGCCGCTGTCAAGGCCGCGCTCGATCTCGGCTACCGGCACATCGACACTGCCGCGGCCTACGGCAACGAACGCGAGGTCGGCCAGGCCATCCGCGATTCCGGAGTGCCGCGCGACGAGATCTTCATCGAGACGAAGATCTGGATCAGTGACTACGGATACGACGAGACCCTGCACGGATTCGAGAAGAGCGCCACCAAGCTCGGGGTCGACAAGATCGACCTGCTGATCCTGCACCAGGCTCTGCCGTCGGACTTCGACAAGACCCTCGCCGCCTACCGCGCCCTGGAGAAGCTCCTGGCCGACGGCAAGGTCCGCTCCATCGGTGTCAGCAACTTCATGGTCGACCAGCTGACCACGCTGCTCGAAGCCACCGACGTCGTCCCGGCGGTCAACCAGCTGGAGATCCACCCCTACTTCCAGCAGCGCGCCGTGCTCGACTTCGACGACCAGCACCACATCCTCAACCAGGCATGGTCCCCGATCGGAGGGATCACCTTCTACCCGGGCTACGGCGAGGACCGCAAGAGCGTCCTTGAGGACCCGGCCGTCACCCGCATCGCCGATGCGCACGGCAAGAGCGCCGCCCAGGTGCTGCTGCGCTGGGGGCTCCAGCAGGGCCGCTCGGTCATCCCCAAGTCCACCAAGCGCCACCGCATCGCCGAGAACATCGACGTCTTCGACTTCGAGCTCACCGCTGACGAGCTCACCGCGCTCGACGCGTTGGAGACCGGCCGGCGCGGCGGCCCGGAACCCGAGAACGTCACCCTCGCCGCCTACGGCCGCGCCATCCCCGAAGCCTGACCCGCACCACTCAGCACAACTCCGCTCGAAGGATTCACCGTGTCCACCACCGTCAAGGCGTTCGGCGCCCATGACGTACGTCAGCCGCTCGCTCCCCTCACCATCGAACGCCGCGACCAGCCTGGAGGAACGACCATGACGCACTGGAACGACGCGGACCTGGCCAAGGTCGGTGCAGCGGAAGAGCTGGACCTGGAGTCCGAACGCGCCGACGGCACCCTGCGCGACCGCGTGACCATGTGGGTGGTCCGCGCCGGCGACCACCTCTACGTCCGCTCGGTCAAGGGCACCGACGGCCCCTGGTACCGGGGCACCCAGTCCCGCCACCAAGGCCGCATCGACGCCGGCGGCGTGCAGCAGGACGTCACCTTCCGTGAGGCAGATCCCGGCGAATTCGCGGACGTGGACACCGCCTACCGGGAGAAGTACGGCCGCTACACCACGATCGTCGAGCACGTCCTGACCGACCGCGCTCGCAGCTCCACCCTCCGCCTCGAACCCCGCTGACAGCGATGGCCGACTGAAATGCAGCGTGTGACACGTCCAGCGCTCATTTGACAGATCTAGGGCCTTTCTTTCGGATCTGGCCGGCTCGGAGCGGCGGCGCCTTGTGTCCGGCCCGAGCGGGGGTCTGGTGCGTGCAGCTGCAAGGTGGAGGAGGGCGTCGACGCGATGGGGGCGCCCCCGCGCGAGCGAAGCCGAGCGTGGGGGAGTTGGCAACCGACGACAACGCGGCAGATGTGCGCACCAGGCACCGCGACCCCGGCAAGATCCGAAAGAGAGGTCCTAGTGCTCGGGCGCAGCAAGACCCGGACCACAGTCTTTCGGGGCCCCGCGAACTCGCGTGTTCGATTTTTCGTTCGATAATGTGAGGCGGGTGGGAGGTGACCTGATGGACAACGGCGACACGCAGGCCGTGCAGGCGACGGTGATGCACGTACGCTGCCCCGACCGGCTGCCGGAGGAGACGTACCGGCAGGTGCTGGAGCAGCTGGCCGGTCTTTCCCCCGTCGTCCAGGCCCTCCCCCCGGCCGCGGCTCTGGTCGAGCTCAGGGGCGCCCTGCGCTACCACCGCACCGACGCCCGTCACCTCGGGGAAGTCCTGCGCGTGCGGACCATCTCCCGCCTGGGAGTGGACCTCCGCGTCGGAATCGGCCCGAGCGTCACGGTCGCCGCCACCGCCTCCGGCCGGATCGACGGCCCAGGAGGCGTCCTCGCCGTCGAGCCCGAGCGGGCCGCCGAGTGGCTGGGGCCGCTCCCGGTCGAGGCGCTGTACGGCATCGGCCCCCGCCAGGCGGCCGTACTGCGTGATTACGGCATCCACTGCGTCGGACTGCTCGCCGCCGTCCCGCCGGCCACCGTGCAGCGTCTGCTGGGCAAGAAGAACGGAAGGCTCGCCGTCGACCGCGCCCGCGGCATCGACCCTCGCCCCGTGGTCCCCCGTACCCTGCCCGCCTCCGCCGCCGTACAGCACCGTTTTCCCGAGCACGCCCTCGACGGTGCGGCCGTCCGGGCTGCCCTGCTGGACCTGGTCGTCCGGCTCGGCCTGCTGCTGCGCCGCCGCGGTCAGGCCGCCCGCGCCCTGACCCTGACCCTGCGCTTCGCCGGCGGCACCAGCTGGGAGAAGACCCGTCGGCTGTCCGAGCCGTCGGCGCACGAAGAGGATCTTCGCATTCTGGCCTACCAGTTGATGGACGCCGCCGCTCTGCAGCGCGCCCGGCTGACCGGCCTCGGCCTCAGGGGGGAGGATCTCGTCGGCGCCGACCAGGTCGCCGAGCAGATCAGCTTCGACCAGGCGCGCGAGTCGCGGCTCGTCGCCGAGGGAGCCATGGACCGCATCCGTGACAGGTTCGGTCCCGGCGCGGTCGGCCCTGCGGCCACCTTCCCCCGCGCTTCCTGATCCGTCCGCCCAGTGCAACCCGCACTGGGCGGGTCGCAGTGTTCGGTCGTGATCAGACAGTTGGCCCCCGCGGGCCCGCCTTCCCGGGATCGGAGGGCCGGCGCCTTGAGGGGCGCCGACGCGGGGTAACCGGAACCTACGCTTCCGAAATCCAAAAGGGAAGCCCCTTCTGCTATTGACCCTTCAACGTGCACACAAGCACCCTGAACCCCACGCGTTGCAAGGGAGCACAGCATGAGCCGAGCCACCGCCACCCACCGCGTGGTCGAGTACTGGACGGACAAGGGCACTCACGTGATCTTTCCCGTCGAACGGAGCGAGGAAGTCGACCGCATGAGCGACCGGCAGGTGATCTCGAAGTACGGGAACCCCGAGGACGGGGCGGTCGCACGCATCGCCCTGTAACTCGTCGATCCGGTGCTGGAACTCGTGGCGTGAGCCTCAGCGGGCCGGGTCGGGGTCGAGCAGCACACCCGGGTTCAGGATCCCGGCCGGGTCGAGCGCCCGCTTCGCGGCCCGTAGGGCGAGGGCGAAAGGCTCCGGACGCTGGCGGTCGTAGCCGGGCCGGTGGTCGCGTCCGACCGCGTGATGATGGGTGACCGTCGCACCGTGATCGTGCAGGATGCTCATGGCCGCGGACTTGATCTCGTCCCACATCGCCACTTCCGCGCCGCGCCTGCCCGGTGCGATCACGGTGAAGTACGGCGCGGGGCCGTCCGGATAAACGTGCGTGAAGCGGCAGTTGACCGTGCCGGCCGCGCCCGTCACCTCCTTCACGACCTCGCCCAGCCGAACCCGCACCGATTCGTACAACTCCGGTGCCCGGTCCCAGGTGCAGGCCGTTTCGAAGGTCTCACTGATCACGCTCATGCGGGCGAGCGCATCGCGGAGGTACGGCATTCTCAGAAACGCCGAGCGCCAGGTGTCCGCGGCGGTGTCCGTGGCGCCGGATTCCCTCGCGGTGGGCGTGCCGCCGTGATCGCGGGCGAGGGCGAGGAGTTCGGCCAGTCGTTCCTCGACGGGGGAGTGCGCGGACTCCACGCCCAGGACGAGGACGCTTTCGCCGTTCTGCGTGATGCCCGCCAGGCCGGCCTCCCCGGGATCCAGGAGCCGGCAGTTCGACGGGTGCAGGCCCGACTGCGCGACGGCGCGCACCGCGTCCATGGCGGCGTGGACGTCATCGAACAGAACCGTGGCCGACGCCTTGTGGCGCGGACGCTCCTGGAGCCTCATCCAGGCCTCGGTGATCACACCGAGCGTGCCTTCGGACCCCAGGAAAAGTCGGTCGGGGGAGGGGCCCGCACCCGAACCCGGCACCCGCAGCGACTGGTTGACACCGACCGGGGTCGCCACGCGCAGCGACTCCACGAGGTCGTCGATATGGGTGTAGAGCGTGGCGTAGTGGCCTCCCGCCCGTGTGGCGAGCCACCCGCCCAGGGTGGAGAACTCGAAGCTCTGCGGGAAGTGACGCAGCGTCAGTCCGTGCGGTCGCAGCTGGGCCTCCAGGGCGGGACCCAGGGCACCGGCCTGGATCCGTGCGGCGCGGCTGGTCCTGTCGATCTCCAGCACCCGGTCCAGCGCCGAGAGGTCCAGGGACACCACACCACGGTGCCGGTCGGCACGGTACTCGACTCCGCCGACGACCGAACTCCCCGCCCCGTACGGCACGACGGCCACCTCGGTACTCGCCGCCCAGTCGAGGATGTCGGTGACGTCCTGCTCATTTTGGGGGCGGGCGACTTGGTCGGGTGCTGCCGAGAGGTCTCCCGCGAGGGCGCGCATCACGTCGCGGTACGCCTTGCCATAGGTGTGCGAGGCGCGGTCCCAGGGTGCGGCCGACATCAACGGGGCGAGTTCCGTGGGCGGATCCACGCGCACCTTCGGCAGGGCGAGCGCGGAGATGTCGGGGACGGGTAGCGGAGCGTCCGCCGCGCCGGGCAGCAAGCGCCCGAGTGCGGTGCATTCGGCGTCGGACAGTGCCTTGTTCTCGGCGCCCCAGCCCCACCAGGAGCGGCGCGGGGTGGTGCCGGTCGACGACGTGTTGGGCGTGCTGCTGTCGGCCACGAGAATTGACCTTCCAGTAATTTACCTCTTGGTAAGTTACTGCAACGTATAGTTCTGTCATGGCAATCGCAAGAACCCCGCCCCCACCGGATCCAACGGGTGACGATCGGGAACGGAACCGGCCCGCGACCCGCGCGGGGACCAAGGGCGTACCCCGGGCCCACCGGGAACGGCAGATCCTCGGCGCCGCGGTGGAGGAGTTCGGCAGGCAGGGATACGCCGCTGCCTCCATGGCCGAGATCGCCCGCCGCGTAGGTGTGACGAAACCACTGCTGTACACCTACTTCGGCTCCAAGGACGGCCTCTACACGGCCTGCGTCGACCGCATCGGCCCGCACCTGCTCGAGGCGATCGAACGGGCCATGGCGTCGGACCCGCCGCGAGGCAGGCTGCCCCACGCCGTGCTCACCGCCCTCTTCCGGGCCCTGGAAGGACAGCGGCACGCCTGGTTCGTGCTGTACGACCGGTCCGTGCCGGCTGGTTCCGAACCCTGGCGCGCAGCCCGACACCACAGGGAGACCATCGACGAACTGGCGGCCATCGGCACGGCCACCCTGCTGCACGGCGAGGGCAACGACGACGCCCTGGACGCGGACGCGCTCAAGCACATCTGGACGGGCACGGTCAGCGCACTGGTCGGCTGGTGGATCTCCCATCCCGAACTCTCCGCACAGGACATGAGCGCACGCTGCGCCCGCCTCCTCGCGGCCATCCGGAACGGCGCCTGAACCAGTTGGTCACCCGGCGGGGCGAAACGCCCAGGCGTGCGTCGGTCAACCGTCGTGCCAGCCGTTGTGGTGCAGGACCAGTTCCAGCGCGAGCCGTGGCCCTGGCCGGAACGTGCCGCGCAGCGGGTACGCCGTCGGAAGCAGCGCGCCCTGACGCACGGTGGGCGGAAGGCCCAGCAGGTCGGCGACCTCGTGCTCACGGTCCAGATGGACAGCCGTCCAGGCGGTGACGAGGCCACGGCTGCGGGCGGCCAGCGCGTAGCTCCAGGCGGCGGGCAGCAACGACGCCCACAGACCCGCCTGGTTCCCCATCGGCAGCCGTCCCTCGGCCAGTTCGAGACACGGGACGAGCAGGACGGGCACCCGGTGCAGCCGGTCGGCCAGCGCCCGTGCCGCGGTGAGGACGGATCGCTGCCCGGCGGGCAGTTCCGCCGACCGCTCCAGCGCGGCGGCGTTGCGGTCGTAGAACGCGGCCCGGTACACCTCGGCAACGCCCGCGCGGATCCGCGGGTCGGTGAGCAGGATCCAGCGCCAGTTCTGCCGGTTGTTGCCGTTGGGTGCCTGCAGGGCGATGCGCAGGCAGTCCTCGACGAGTTCCGGGTCCACCGCCCGGTCCAGGTCGAGGCCGCGCCGCACGCATCGCGTTGTGGTCAGCAACTCCTCGCAGGAAAGGGGAAGTTCGGCGGTCATGGCAGCAGCACCGCCCGGACGACCAGCGCGAGGTGGGTGATCGCGACGAAGCCCGTCGCGGCCGGCACCGGCCAGCCGCCGCGCCCGGCGGACAGGAACCGCCAGGTGGCCCATGCGGGCAGGACAGCCGCGAGGCAGGGCAGCAGGCCGCGCGCGTCGCCCGGCGCGAACAGCAGCACCTGGCAGCCGACGGCGCCGGCCGCGAAGCCCGCCGTGACCGCCGCGCTGCGGCGCGGGCCGAGGGCCGCCGAGTACAGGAGCGCGTCGGGCGGCGCCTCCCAGGCCGTCTTGCGGGCGAACTCGAAGTGCAGGAAGACGCAGGCGCACAGGGTGAGCAGTGCGGCGCCGCGCCAGTCGGCGGTGACGGTCCCCGCGGCGACCAGCGACCCGTACACGTAGACACCGAGCAGCACCTGTACCGGGTAGGTGATCGCCAGGTTGAGCAGCGGCCGGTCGCGCACCGCGGGTGACAGCCGTTCCAGGGCGCCGAGGAACAGCCCGTATCCGAGGGCCGCGAGAAGCAGGAGGGCGGCCGTGGCCGAGCAAGCGGCATTCAGGGCCGTCACCACCACGGTGATCACCGCCATCGCGCCGCGCAGTTCCGCGACGGTGATCGCGCCGGTGACAAGGGGCCGGTCCGGGTGGTGCACGCGGTCGTACCCGAGATCCTTCTGCTCGTCCAGCATCCGCAGGAACAGCAGCGCGAGTACGACGCTTGCGACCCGCACCCAAGTGGCACCCGACGGACGCCAGTTCGCGCCGGTCGCGGCCACCGCCGAGCTCTCCAGGGCGAGGACCCACAGCAGTCCGTAGGCGGCGTAGACGTGCGGCGGGAACATGCGCAGCACGAAGCGGCCCATTCTGGCGGGTACTTGAGCGGCGGCGACGGTGGTCACCACGGGACCCTCCCTGCTCTGGTACGTGTCGGGTCGGGACCGGCCTCAGGCGGTTCCGTGGGCCGCGTGGGCCGCCAGGACACCCGCCACGACCGGGTTCGGGTCGGCGAGTCTGATCCGGGCCTCGGCGGCGACGCCGCCGTGCTGGCGCAGGGCACACTCGATGTCGGCGCCGGGCAGGACCGGAGCGGCCCGGCACTCCAGCGGGAGGTCCATCTCGGCGAAGCAGCGGAACCGCGCGGCCAGATGGACCGGAAGCGCCGCCCGCGTGCGGACGGTCCCGGCTGCGACGGCCGCGGTCAGGGCGATCTGCCGGAACGCCTCCAGCTCCAGCATGCCGGGCACATGGTCCACCCAGTGGTCGTACAGGGTGGGATGCGTGGTCTCGGCGACCAGACGCGCTCTGTGCGTGCCGTCACCGGCGGTGTACGGCGGGGAGATGACCGTGTTGGCAGGGTCCCGGCGGCCTACGACGGCCGGGTCGACGCGAGGTCCGGGCAGGGCGACGGGCACGGGGGGCAGGCCGAGTGCCCGGCGTTGTCCGCTGCGCATGCGCTTCCAGTCCTCGGGGGGCATCCAGGAGTAGTCGATGCGGGCCAGCAGGGCCTCGTGTGCGCCGACGGACAGGGTGAAGTGCAACCGGAGGCCCGTCAGTCCGGCCCGGGTGCGGAACCGGTGCTCGACGCGGGCGGTGATGACGGCCTCGGTGGGATGGCCGCCGCAGGTGAGGGCCTCCGGGGCCAGCAGCTCGAACTCGACGGCGCGCAGCAGGAACTTGTGATCCAGGGGGATGTCGAAGCAGCGGTGGGCCACCACGAAGATGCCCTGCCTGCACGCCTCCAGCAGCAACAGCGGATCATGACGGATACAGGGGCTGAGGGAGTCGTGGTAGAAGGCGTGGCGGCGGGGAAGCTGCGCGGCCAGAAGGATCTCGTCCTCGCTGCGCGGCTGCAGGTCGGTCAGGAAGACCTCGGCGACCGCCGCGCGGTGCACCAGCTCCTTGCGGAGTGTCCGGGTGAACTGCATGGTCCGTTCCTCAGGTCGGGGTGGTGTGGACGGTGTGCAGATGGCGGCGCCAGGTGCCGGCGTCGGCCCCGTCGAGCACGGGGGCGCGGCCGGGGTGCCGCATGGGGAGCACCGTGGAGCCGACGATGACGGTGTCCCAGGGGTCGAGATCGAACCCGCGCTCCCATGCGGTCTCCAGCAGCAGGCGCGGAGTGGCCGTCGGACTCGTGCCGGGGTACCGGGACATGGCCACGCGCAGCCGTTCGAGGGCGGGCTCGAACTCGAGGTTCCGGGGCCCGTTGGCGGCGTACAGCCTGGCGGTCAGCTCCAGGGCGTCCGCGGTGCGGTCTTCGTCGGCGAGGGCGGAGCGGAAGAGGGCCTCGCGTTCGCCGTCGTCGAAGTGGACGGCCAGCTCCCGCAGTACGTCGGCGGGTTCGTCGGGGGTGTGCACCAGGTTCAGCAGGTAGCTGTAGCGTCCGAGGAGGTGGCGCAGCTGGCCGGGCTGCCGGGCGTCGGCGTCCGTGGGTCCCTTGAGCCGGGTGAGTTCGACCGACGCCGGAATGTCCAGGTCGTGGGCGGGGCGGACAAGCAGTACGAGGGCGTCGGCGTCCTCCAGGAAGAGGGCGGCGAGTTTCCTGCGGTAGGGGGTCGCGAGGTTCCACTGGAAGTACCACAGGGAGCGGATCATGGTGCGGGTCAGCCGGGTGACCGCCGCGCCGACGATCCTGAAACCCCTCCCGCTCAGCCAGCCCACGGCTGTGACCAGCCGGCGGGACACCACGGCATCCGGCTTCAGCAGCAGCGCGGCGTGCCGGTGGGCGAAGCCGGTGACGTCGTCGGTGAGCGCGGAGAGCTGGCCGTGACTCTCCTGGAAGTAGGTGTCCGCGCCGTACAGCCGTTGTTTGGCGGGCTGGCAGGTCAGCAACGGGGAGACGGGTATGCCGTGCGAGGGCTCGGTGAGGTGCGCGGGGGTCATGGGTGGGTGCTCCCGTCGGCTCGGGCCGTGGCGGTCGGCTCCTGGCCCGGAGCCGGGCCGAGATAGCCGGTCCTCAGGCAGTGGTCGAGGAGGCGGCGCAGGTAGGGCCGGCCGCTCATGCGCGCCGGACGGCCGCTGAAGACCGCGGCCTGCGTGTCGTCGAAGTGGACGCGCCGCCGGAAGTAGGTGTCGTACAGGGAGACGACACGGTCGTAGTAGGCGCGTTCGCGGTCGGACAGGGCGGAGGCGGAGAACGCGGCCTGCGGCACGAACCGCGGTATCCGCAAGGAGGGGTACTCGGCGAGGACGTCGGAGAAGTCACGCAGGGTCAGCTCGTGGCCGACGGCGTGCAGGGTGTGGCCCTCGGCGTCCTGGAAGCGGATGGCGGCCCCGGCCACCAGGTCGGCGACGCGGTCGACCGGGACCAGGTCCAGGACGGCGTCGTAACGACCGGGCACGGTGCGCACCAGGCCCCTGGTGAGGACCCGGAGCACGGGGTAGATGGTCCTGAAGTCGCGGACTCGGCCGGTGCGGGCGGCGCCGGTGACGATGCTCGGGCGCACGACGGTCACCGGCAGGCCGTCCGCCGCGGCCTCCTGGACGCTCGTCTCCGCGGTGAGCTTGCTCTTCTCGTAGCCGTTGCCGGGACGTTGGCCGACGTCGAGTTCGTCCTCACGGGCGAGGCCGTCGCGTTCCCCGCACACATAGGCGGTGCTCACGTGCACCAAGGGGATGCGGGCGGCGAGAGCCAGATCCAGGACGTGCCTGGTGCCGGTGACATTGACCAGGTCGTACCGCTCGTCCGGGAGTCCGAAATCCGTGACGGCGGCGCAGTGCACGATCCGGTCGGCGATGGCCGCGAGCCTCCGGTCGCCCTCGGTCATCCCGAGGCAGGGGCGGGTGATGTCGCCGTTGATCCGGATCAGGGTGCCCGGGCCGGGGTCGAGTCTCCTGCCGTTGTTGCGTACGAGTTCGGCGTTGCGGTGCAGCAGCGCCAGCACGGTGTGGCCGGCGGCGGTGAGCCGGGCGGTCACCTCCGCGCCCACCAGACCGGTGGCACCGGTCACCAGCACGGTCATCGGGTCGGACATCCATTGCTCCGGGCGGAAGGTCGGCAGCGATGCGGACACGGGGCTCGGTCCCGTCACAGGGCCTGGTGCGGCTGGGCGCCGTTGCTGGCCAGCAGGTCGCGAGCCTCCTCGACGGGCAGCTCCGCGTCGAGGTGGACGCCGATGCGCAGCCAGTCGTAGCCGAGTTGCAGGGTGGCCCGCCAGGCGTCCGCGGATTCGAAGGACAGCGGGAAGGAGTCGGCGCCCACGGCGGTGCGTACCTGTGCGATGCAGGCGCACACCTCCGTGAGCAGGGTGTCGCCGTGGTCAGCCGAGTCGATGGTGCGCCGCAGCAGCTCGCCGGCGCGTGCCCCGATGGTGCGGCTCGCGGGCGGCAACAGGTCGAGACGGCGTACGAGGTCGGAGTCGGCGGGCAGCGGGTCGACCCCGTGGGCGCTGAACAGTCCGCGCAGCGCGGCGTGCACGGCGCGCCGCGCGGTGAGTTCGGCGACCCGCCACTGCCCGCGCCGCAGGGCGCCGGTCAGATCCTCGACGGCGTTCTCGACGACGACGTTGGACCACACGAGGGCCATGGCCGCGGCGGCGAAACGGTCGGCGGACAGCGGCATCAGGTCGACGGCACGGGGACCGGACACGGCCGCACCGTGCACCGACAGCAGCGGCCGTGCGCTGGAGGGCGGCGGGCTGACCGGGCCCGACGGGGCGGCCGGCGGCAGCGAGGGGGTGACGGTGCCGCCGCCCTTCCAGGCGAGGCGGATCAGCCCGTAGCGCAGGAACGTGGCCAGCAGCGGGCCGGGGTCGGTGACGCCGGTGTCCATGGCCTGGGCCAGCACGCTCAGCAGCGGTCGGCCGAGAACCAGGGAGCGCCAGACGGCGCCGGCTTCGTCCCCCAGGGCGAAGACCTCGCGGCGGCCGCGGATGACGTGGACCCGCTCGCCGGTCTGCCAGGTGGTCACCTTGGTGGCCCGTTCGACGGTGAGCCGGTCCGGGCGCCAGGGACCGCCGGTGAGACCGAGGTCCTCGGCGAAGGCGAGACACGCGACCAGGTGGCCGCGGGCGGTCTCGGCGCGGCCGGGAGCGGCGGCCTCCAACTCCCAGTAGCGATCGCGTACGTCCATGCGGCCCGCCCGGTCCAGTTGCAGGGACAGCCACTTGGGCTCGAGGTATGTCTCGCCCAGGCCGGCCGCCCAGGACTTGACGGTCTGGACGAGTCCGGCACGGGTCCAGTCGACCGCCTCGTCGGTCTCGCCGAGGCACAGCAGCGCCATCGCGTGCCGCAGGGACTGCCGGGCCCGGTACGCCCACCAGTCGGCGGTGATCCGGCGGAACCGCTCGACGGGCATCGCCGCCTTCACCTCCTCGATCAGGGCGTGCCCGCGCAGCGGATGGCTGTGCAGCAGCCGCTGGCAGCGGTTCAGCAGGTCCTCGTGAAGCAGGTCGGGCCGTTTCGCCCGTTCCTCCACGGCGCGGAACTGGTCGACGAGTTGGCGTACCGACCGGGTGCGGATCTCCACCCGCCGGCCGTCCACGAACAGCAGTGACGGCATGGTCGGCAGGTCGCCCTCGACTCGTCCCACGAGCAGGAAGTCGATGTCGGAGGAAGGGTTGCCGAACCCCTCCGCGATGGAGCCTTCGAGCACCACGGCCCAGCCTGTGGAGTGGGGCAGTTCGGCGAGGGACTTGTCGAGCAGGTCCTGCAGTTGGTCCTCGGTGAGGATCACGGGTGCGTCTCCGTTCGGGCGGTGCCCGCCGCGGCGGGCGTACCATCGCCGGGCGGGTCGGCGAGTACGGTGACCGTCCCGGCGGCGCCGTCGACGCGCAACCGGCTGCCGCTGCGGATCTCGGTGGTGGCGTCCTTGACCTGGACCACCGTCGGAATGCCCAACTCCCTCGCCACGACGGCGACATGTGTGAGCGGGCTGCCGCGTTCGACGACCAGGGCGGCGGCCGAGGGCAACGCGGCGACCCAGCCGGGGTCGGTGCGGTAGGCGAGCAGGATGCCGCCGCCGATGTCGACCGGGGTGTCGGTGACCACGGCGAGCCCCTCGGCCACGCCGGGGCAGCAGGGGGTGCCGCGCAGCTCGCGGGCACCGCTGCGGACGGCCGGGCCGCTGGTCCAGCCCGCTTGCTCCAGATTGCCCGACCAGTACGGGGCGCCCCGGGTGGTGAAGCGGGACGGGGCGTGCAGTGCCGCGTCGGCGGCCAGTTGCGAGCGGCGCAGCGCGACCAGGTCCCGCAGTTCGTCGTGGGCGATCATGCCCTCGTACGCGCCGGTGATCTCCTCCAGGCGGAGCATGAACACGTCGTCCCAGGCGTCGATGGCGCCGGCGTGCGCCAGGTCGCGGCCCAGGGCACGAAGCATGCGTTTGGCGGCCCCGAAGGCGCGGGTGCGGCAGAACCTCAGCCGTTCCCGGTCGACGAGGGCGGCCCGGGCCTTCCCACGCACCCGCTCGTACAGCAGCCGGCGCGGGCCGCGCAGGTGCTCGTCGAGGTACGTGTCGGCCTCGCCGCCACGGCCGGGGGCACCACCGTCCGCGATGTCCGGCAGAGCGTCACGCAGCAGTGTGAACAGCCCTGCCGGGTTCTCGTGCAGGTCGGGGACCTCCAGCTTGAGTTCGTCGGGGCTGCGATAGCCGTAGTCGGTGATGTACGCGTCGACGGCTGCCAGGAACCGTGTGCGGCCGGCGTCGCGGAGCGCCTGGTGGGCCTTGGCGTCGGAGGTGTCTTCGAGGAGCCGAAGGACCTCGGCGTCGGCGCGTGCCTCGGCCGCCAGCTCACGGAGCGCCCTCGCCGGCTCCGCGGACTCCACGGGGCTGTTGGGAGCAGCCGCCGCCCAGATGAACGACTCCGGTGCTTCCGGCAGCCACCTGCGGGTGAGCAGGGCCAGCAGTCCCACGGAAAGCAGGATCGTCGCGTCCAGGGCCTGCATCGGGCCCCATTTCTCGATGATTTCCCGCTGCAGCCGGCGGAAGCGGCGGTAGGTCTCGTCACCGGGTAGCTCTTCGTAATCCACATTGTTGAAAATTGCGTAAGCCCGGTAGAAATCCCGGAGGAAGGCGTCCACGGATTTGCGGATGGTGATAAATCTCCGGGCGAAGACCACCGTGCGGGACAGACGCGAGAACCGGCCCCGCAGCCCGGGGCGAGGGGTGAACGGATGGAGTGTGTCGGCGATCTCGTCGGGGATGCTCTCCGCGACACCGAGGCATTTCTCGAGAACGCGCCGGTTGAGCGGGTACAGCGGCGCCAGGCGCACCATGCGGTACCAGTGGAACAGGTTGTAGTAGACCCGTCCGTGGACGTAGCCGAGCAGATGCGGGGTCCATTCCCGCACCTCGCGCAGTTGTTCACCGCGGACGCCCATGGCCCGGGCGTAACTGTCGTACACCTTGGCGTAGGTGTCTGCGGCGAAGCTGTAGGTGAGCGGGGAGACGACACCGCCGAAGCTCTCGATGATGTTGGAGTTGTCCCAGATCCTCAGCTCCCCCTCGGGGTTCGGCACCGGGGCGAGAGCGGTGACCGGGCGGCTCTGCAGGATCCACAGAGTGCCCTCGGCGATGGCCCACTCGATGTCCTGCGGGACGCCGTAGTGCGCGGTGACGCGGACCCCGGCCTCGTGCAGCCTGGCCAGGTCGGCAGTGGTCAAGGACGACGCGGTCCGGTCCTCGTCGGCGAACGGCGACACCTGGCGGCCGGGTCCCGATCCTGCGTCGCAGCGCTCCTGCTCGCCGGCGGTCACCTCGGGCAGCGGCTTGCCGCTGGTGGCGTCCAGGACGACGGTGTCGGCGTCGACCGCGCCCGAGACCAGCCCTTCCCCGAGCCCGTGGACGGCGCTGACCACATGGCGGTCGGTACGACCGGTCGTCGGGTCGGCGGTGAACAGCACGCCGCTGCGCTCTGCGGCCACCATGCGCTGCACGATCACGGCGATCCCACCGGCGTCGGGCGGCAGCCGGCGCTGGGCCCGGTAGCGTAGGGAGCGCTCGGAGAATCCGGAGGCCCAGCAGCGGCGAACGTGGGACGTGACCTCGGCGAGGCCGCGCACGTTGAGGAAGCTGTCGAACTGACCGGCGAAGGAGTGCCGCGAGCCGTCCTCCTGCGGCCCGGAGGAGCGGACGGCCACCGCCCCGCCGCCGGCCTGCCGGTAGGCCACTGCGATGGCCTCGGCGACGTGTTCCTCAACGGGCGCGGCCTCGATCAGACGGGCGATCTCGTCGGCGACCTGCCGGGCGTTCGATTCCCACCCGTCGGCGAGCAGCCGTGCCAGGTGCTCGTCCGCTCCGCTGCCTCGGCAGAATTCCCCGAAGACGTCCAGACCGATAACCGACCAGCTCGGTACGCGAAAGCCGGACGCGGTCAGGGTGTGAAGGTTCCTCCCTTTTCCGCCGGCCCATTCGACGATCAGCGATTCCTCACTGGACGGTGTGAGGACATGCAGGGACCGGTGTCGGGATCCTGTGATGCGCGACAACTCGTTTCCCCTTCAAGGGTTACTCGCCAGTGTTACTCGATGGCGCCGAATGTTTCACAATGGCGCCGATCAAAACACCTGGGGGGTTCGGAGTAGTCGCTTTTCGGTCGTCGTAGGGTTTTCAATTTCCCGATGATGCAGGGCCGTTCGGGGCGACCGGCAGGGCACCGAGGCACTGCGCTTTCCCGGCCGAGCCCAGCGGCCGGAGGGCCTGGAGGCCCGGATCGAGTGAGCAGGAGCCCCGGCATCGCAGGTCGGCTCGCGGGTGGCGGCATGCGACAGCACGTCAGCTTCTTCCGGAGCTGGGCTTCCTGCGGCGTGAGCAGGGCGGGGGGCGCTGTGCAAGCGTCTGAACTGTGCTTATGATCTGGCCGCACACACTTTCTTCACCGCTCAACCATCGAACTGGGACACCCATGCACAGCGCACCCCTGATGACCTTCAAGAGTCACATCGAGGGCAAGAACGCCGACGTGGCCATCTACCACGACCGCATCGAGTGGGCCCGCAGCCGTGGTCTGAGCGGGAAGAAACTCACCGCGGGTCTCCTCACGGGAGGCATGTCGTTCCTGGCCACCGGAGTTCGCAGCGGTGACGCGGGGAGCGAGATGATCCCCGTGAAGAACGTCTCCAGTGTGGTCACCAAGCGGGACGGCCTGATGTTCACCAAGGTGGTGGTCGTGGCTTCGGGCAACACGATCGACTTCCGTGTGCCGCACGACGCCGCGCCCGGCATCAAGTCACTGCTCACCGATCTGATTCTCGGCAGGTACTCCGCCCCGGTTCAGGCTCCCGTCGCTGCCCCCTATCCGGCGCCGGCCCCGGCCCCGGCCCCGACCGCGCCGCCGATGCCTCCGACCGCCACGCCGGTCGAGCAGCTTCAGCAGCTCGCACAGCTGCGGGAGGTCGGCATCCTGTCCGAGGAGGAGTTCACCGCCAAGAAGGCGGAGATTCTCGCCCGCATGTGACACGCGCACGGTTGCACCAGCCGGCGTACCTGCCGGGGGGATACCCGCACACGGCTGCAGGCCCCCGGGAGGGCTCAGCGATGGCCTCCCGGGGGCCTTGACCGTGGGAGCTGTGGTCGTGTGGCGCGTTTCAAGGGCTACGCCAGTGCTCCGGCGTCTACGCCAGACGTGAAGGCCATCCACGAGACTGCTCTGACGTGCGGGTAAGCATGGGTCACGAGTGTGCACCTCAGCCCACGGGGGGCGTCTAGTTCTCGATGTACTGGCGTGCAACGGTCAGGGCCGCCCCGCCGCAGCTTCCGGCGAAGTAGGAGCCGGACCAGAAGTCCCCTCGGCAGGTACCGCCGTACGTGCGCCTGGTACTCCTTGCGTAGGAGCCGGGCGCCCTTGAGGGAGCTGACCAGCCTGGAGAGCCGGACCTTGGGCGGGGTAGTGGACGAGCAGGTGCACGTGATCATCTTCGCCGTTGAACTGCTTCAGGTCGGCCTCGAAGTCCGTGCATACCTCCCTCGTCGCCAAGGCCGCCGGACTGGCGGTGACAGCCCGTGGAGCGCAGGTAAGACCAGAACGTGTTCCGGCACAGCGCGATGAAGCAGGAACCCACCCGAAGCCGCACCCGAGAACGACGCGGCAGGCGGGTATCGCCCTCCTGTAGGCGGGCGAGGATGTCAATTGGAGTGGTCCAGTTCATCGGCGAAGGCGCGCAGGGCGTCGGCCAGTTCCTTCTTGGTGGGCAGTTGGTCGACCTTCTTGTCGAGTTCCGAGATGCGCCGGTTGAGTTCGGCCAGATCGGTCTCACCGCTCGGGGACGGCGACGGCGAGGGGTCGGTCGGAGATGTCGACGTCGGCGACGGATCAACGCCGCCGTCCACGCCGCTGGACGTGCCCCCGTCGACACCGCCGCTGATGCCGCCGTCCGCACCGGTGCTCGTGCCACCGTCACCGCCGCTGGTGCCGCCGCTGCCGGTGTCGTCGGTCGGGCTTGCGGCCGACGCCGAATAGCTGGGCGACGGAGACGGGTTGGGCGTCGAATCGCCGTCCGAGCCGGCCGCGAGGGCGACACCGACGCTCAGCGCCACCAGAACCGCCGCTCCCACGACGGCGGACGTGACACGCCGGACGTACCGGGTGTGCGCGGTGGACGAGGTGTGAGTGCTCTGTGAGTCCTCCATGGTGGCGACGCTACCCGCGGGTTTTCACGGACGGACGGCTTCCGGTGATCCTCAGGTCACTGCGCGCGGGCGGGCACCGGGCCGACGTCCGTCCGGCCCGGTCCCGAGGCCGGACGGACGTCGGGGGCCGTCAAGTAGTCCGGTCAGGAAGGGTGTTGATGTCGATCACGGCGCGTTGGAGGTCGCCCTGGGGGCGGTGGCCCAGGTCGTCCATCGTCACGATGTTCATGTTGCGGGCCAGTTCGGGTGCCCGCCAGTCCGTCCTCAGCTTGGTGACGAGCTGGGGGTTCAGGCCGTTCGCGAGATACATCAGGTAGTTGTCCCGGACGGAGGCCGGGAAGAACGGCGAGAGCAGGCGGATCAGGAACAGCTGGGGTATCTGCACATCCGGCTGGACGATACTCGACAGCACGAAGAACCGGTCCGCGTCCGCACCGGGGTCGCGGGCAAGGGCCGCCTGGTTGAGGGACATTGTCTGGTCGTAGACCTGTTGCGGCGGGCTTCCGTTGAAGAACGACTTGAGGATGTCCCACCAGGACGGGTTTCCGGCCGGGTAGCTGCCGCGGTCGGAGATGCTGTCCGCGTGCCAGGCCCAGGGCTGGTCGACCGCCGCCGACGAGTCGACGAGCACGACGTTCCTGCCGGCCTTCACGAAGTCGCCGTAGGTGGAGGTCGGGGACAGCTCGGTCCGGGCGGCCACGCGGGTGCCGAACAGGTCCCGCAACCTGGTCAGCGGCTCCTTGGCGTCGGCGCCCGCCGGAACAGCGGCCGACACACTGATGATGACGACTTCCGAGGGGTGTTCGTCGATCCAGCGCTTGAGTGAGGCCGCCTCACCCGTGGCGTCGTCGAAGAAGAGCCCTCCCATCGGGGCGCCGTGGAAGGTCCTCCACTGTCCGCCCTCGAAGCACAGCCGCAGGTCGAGATAGCGGGCGCCCTGGTCGAGCTGGTCGGTGAGGCTGCCGCTCTGGGCCCGCGAGATGCTGGCGGCCAGCTGTCGGTCGAGCGACGCCACGTTGTAGGACCAGCCGCTGGTGCACAGCGCGGGGTCGGCCGGGATGCTCCAGCTGCCGGAGTCGTGACTGCCGGGCATCGCGATCCGGTTCAGCGGCTGGTTGTCGAGATAGGGGTGCATCTCGCCCATCCAGTGGGACAGGTCCACCGTCCCGGCCGAGACCCGGCCGGTCGGCGCGGCCGGCGCAGCTTGCGCCGGTCCGCTGCTGATCGTCAGTGCCGCGACGGCGAGGATCAGGGCGAGCAGACCGGCCGCCGAACGCCGTAAGCGAGTGCAGTCCGTTCCATGTCTCATCTTCGTACGCCCTCCTTGGGGGAAGAGGCCGAGGTCGGCCACAGAGGGTAGGGGGCGCTGGGCACAATGCCCAGAGAATCTCCCCAACGGAGGGCGCCGGCCTGATCCGGGGGCGGATCAGGGCGTGAAGACCTCGTCCAGGTGGTCGATGGCACCGTCGTCGCCGAGGTGGTACTTGAAGACCAGCCCGCTGTTGGGGTGCGCTTCGAGCCAGTCGAGGAACTCCTGGACCCCGATGTGCTGGTTCTCCGTGCTCTCCACGACGGGGTTCGTGGCGGTGACGTACGCGGCCTGGTCCATCGGCAGGTACGTCTCCTTGCCCACGGTGACGAACGGCGCGCCGTCGGAATCCGCCGGAGCGCAGCCCCAGTTGCCGTATTTGACGATCAGGTTCAGGGAGCCGCCCTCGGGGGTGTAGCGGTAGACCGCGATCTCGTCGGGCGAGATGGGCATCTTGTGGTCGCAGCCCGTGCTTGCGGTGGTCGAGGAGGCCGGCTTGGCGGGGGCCGGGGCGGCGGTGGCGGTCGAGGCGGCCGACGGCTTGGCGCCGTTCGCGGCCGGCGTGGGCGAGCCGGCGGGCTTCGCCCCGGCCGGGGTGGCGCCGGTTCCCGCGCCGCCGGCGCCGGGCTCGGTCGTCGCCGTGTGGCCGATGGTCGGGGATGATTTGGCGTTGCCGTCTCCATTGCAGGCCGTCAGCGTCAGCGCCAGGGCGGCGACGACGGACGCGCTCACTGCGGTCGTGTGGAGAGCGGCGCCGGGTCTGTGACGGGTGCACTTCTTGATCGTTGCCATGACGGATCCGTTCTGCTGGTCGCGGCCCCCAGGGCCTGTGTCTGTCGCAGGGACGGATGATTTCAAGCCACGTGCCGGTTCCGGCTGGCGACTGGTCGTTGCCGACTCGTGATGGCCTGGGGTGGTTCGTGACAGGTCGGGGACCGGCCCAGGCGGAGCGCTGAGCAGGCCCCGGCCTACAGCGGCGCCGGCGAGGACGCCCCCGCGATCAGCAGGCGGGGCGTGCCCGTGCCGTCCGCCGGCACGCTCCACAGGTCGCTGCTGCCGACCTTGCCGTCGGCCGGGAGTGCGTAGGCGACGGTGCGGTCGTCCAGCCAGGTCGCCTGGTCGTCGACGCTGTGGCGTTCGGCGAGCGGGGTCTCGCGCAGGGTCTTGAGGTCGAGGACGTACTCGTGCCAGAGGTTGGTGTGGGACAGGATCCGCTTCTTGAAGGCGACGCGGGTCCCGTCGGGCGAGAGCGAGGGGCACTCCACGTTCTCGGTCAGGGTGGTGACCGTACGACGGGACAGGGAACCCCGGACCAGGTAGGTCTTGGTGGCGGTGTTCAGGGTGGCGTAAAAGGTGTCGTCGTCGGAGGCGAAGGTGACGCCCCAGAAGTTGATGTCCGAGGCGTGGTAGGGCTTGCCGTCCTTGACGATGGAGAAGGTCTCCAGGCTCGGAGTCAGCTTCATGGTGCGGGTGTCCAGGATCGAGGTCCGGGTGGAGAAGAACGCGGACGAGTAGGACTCGCCGGAGACGAAGACGGTCCAGGCGGCGAAGCGGCCGCTGGGCGAGACCCGGGCCCGGCTGGGGGTGCCCGCGAGCGGGAAGGTGCGCCGGGTGCGGAGGTCGGCGTCCAGGAGCAGGGCACGGTTGCTCTGTTCGAGGACGCCGGTGGAGGACTGGAGGCAGACGCCCGTGCCGGCCGCCGCGTAGAAGCGCGCGCACTTCAGGCTCGAGGCGGTTCGTCCGCCCTTGGGATCGGTGGACGGGACCGAGGCGACCGCGGTGCGGTGCGGGCCGGGGGCCGCGTTGACGAAGGCCAGGAGGTTCTTCTGGTCGAGCGTCAGCTTGCCCCTGCTGACGGCAGGCCCGCCCGGCTGCGGGTGGTTCGCCCGGTCGGCGCGCGCGGCGGCGTGCAGGACCAGGCCGGTTCCCAGGCCCGCGAGCAGCAGGACCGCCGCGACGAGTACGAGCAGGCGGCGGCGCAGCGATGTCATGTGGATCCTTGTGGCTGTGGTGGTCATCGGGTCCCGTCGGTCGGTCGCAGCACCAGTCATCGGGTTCCGTCGGTCGGGCGCAGCACCGCGGCCGCGACGGCCGCGCAGCACAGCAGGCCGATCGCCGATCCGGCCAGCGCCGGGCCGTCTCCCCACACCGTCCAGGCGGCGCCGAAGGCCAGCGAGCAGCAGAACCGGGCCAGCGCCTGGCTGGTGCCGACGATGGCGAGGCCGCTGGCGCGCAGCTGCTCGGGCACGATGCCGGCGAGGGCGGCCGGGAGCACGCCGTCGGTGGCCGCGTAGAACGTGCCGTGCAGGGCGAGTACGAGAGGGGGAAGGACCGGTGTGGCCGGGGCCCACAGCAGGAGGGCGTACGCGGTGAGCAGACCTACGTGTCCGGCGAGGAACACCGTGCGCCGTCCCACCCGGTCGGCGAGCGTGCCGACGGGCACGGCCAGCAGCAGGAACACCGCGGCGGTGCCGAGCGGCAGCAGCGTGAACCACTGCTCGCCGATCCCCGCGCGTCGTTGCAGGAGCAGGTAGACGAAGGCGTCGCTGACGGTGGTCAGGCCGAGCAGTGCGGCGCAGCCGGCGAGGGCCCGCAGACGCGGCAGACGAAGCAGCGCCAGCGCTTCGCGGACGCGGACGGGTGGCTTGCCGTCCCTCGAACCGGCTTCGTCCGTGTGTGTGTCCTGTCGCCTGCCCGGTACGAACAGCACCAGCACGAGCACGCCCAGCACGGCGACGCACGCGCTCACGCCGAACACGGCGTCGTAGCCGTCGGCCGCGGCGCGCAGGATGAGGAAGGCCGACAGTGGGCCGAGCATCGCGCCGGTGGTGTCCATCGCCCGGTGCACGCCGAAGGCGCGGCCCTGGTTCTCCGGCGGGGTGGACAGGGAGATCATCGCGTCGCGCGGGGCGGTGCGCAGGCCCTTTCCGGTCCGTTCCAGGGCGAGGACCGTGCCGAGTGTGCCGAGGCTGCTCGCGAGCAGCAGCAGTGGCTTGCACAGCGCGGAGAGGCCGTAGCCGAGCCCGGCCATCAGCTTGTGGTTGCGCACGCGGTCGGCGAGGTGGCCGCCGGTGAGCTGGACGAGTGCGCTGACCCCGTTGTAGACGCCGTCGAGGGTGCCGAATCCCAAGGGGCTGAAGCCGAGTTGGGTGACGAGGTAGAGCGGCAGGACGGCGGTGACCATCTCCGAGGAGATGTCGGTGATCAGGCTGACGGTACCCAGGACGAGTACGACCGGGGCGACCTTGGGGCCCGGGCCGCGTCTTCGGCCCTGGCCGGTTTCCGCCTTCGGAGACGCGGAACGGTCGGTGAGGTACAAGGCAAGGCTCCAGGTGCGGTGCGATCAGTTCTGCCGGCTGCTCTCGTCCCGTAGCCAGGTGCCGAAGTCCTGTGTCCGGATGGCCTTTCTGGCACCCCGCCGGGCGGCGACGGCCGCCGCGACGAAGACGACGACGCCCGGGAGCAGCTTCGGTTCCCGGCGGAGCAGGGTTTTCAGATCCGCCTTGCTGGTGCGTGGCGCAGCCTGTTCCCCGCCCTGTTGTCGTTCGACCTGGGCGGTGGACACCGCGGCCCGGATCCGTCTTCTGATCAAGTCCGGCCAGGTGCGCGGCGGTTGGATCACGACATTGGCCGTGTCGACCACGAGCCGCTCCGCCGGGGCGAACGCCATGGACGCGACGAGGTCGTCCGCCATGAGCGGTGGCAGTGCGGCGATCCGGGCGTGGCCGGTTTTGGAGACCGCGATGACGCCTCGGCCGAACAGTCCCTCGCGTACGGCGGGCAGCCGCTGCCACACCCGGTAGTAGGCACGCACCCGCCATGCGCAGGCAGCCAGCGGAATCCGCCGTTCGGGGGCGGTGGCGAGGATCCCCGAGGTCCCGTCGTCGAGGGGTTCGCACAGCGCCCGCACGTCCGCGGCCGTGATCACGACGTCGGCGTCCACGTAGAGGCGGGGGAAGCCGCGCGCGTGGTCGTCACCGGCCCGCAGGGCGGCGTGTTTGGAGGGCACGGGGATCTCCACCACCCGGACGCCCGGGCCGCGAGCGGCCGCGATGCGCGCGGTGTCGTCCGTACAGCCGTTGCACACGACCACGATGTCGGTCTCGTCCTCGAAGGAACCGGTCAGCAGCGAATCGAGGAGCCGGCCGATGACTCGTGCCTCGTTGTGAGCCGGGATCACGATGCTCGTCACGTGGGCAGTATGCAGCTGATATCACTAATGCGATGTGTGTTTCGTCCAACCGTTCCCGTGACTGCGATCGGTGGTCTAGATTGAGGGCCGCCGGACCGGTTTGGGTGGGGAACTTGTTCTTGACTGCATGTCACGGTACGGCGTTCTGAACGATTTTGAACAGTCAGTAACCAGCATGCTGGGGGCACGAGGCGGTTGGGGAACCGCTGAAGCTCCCTCGCTTTCCGGTGCCGCTGTGTCGAGGGCACTTCGGTCAGGGGTAGCCGCGCATGTGGTGGGGGGAGCATGACCATTGAGGTCACGCATGAACAACTGGTTGTGGAACGAGGAAGTCCGGAAGCGCGCCGAAGACGGTGGGAGCAGAAGTACCGGATCGTTCTGCTGGTCGCCGACGGCTTCGCTGCCGCTCTCGCGGCCTTCGTGATCCACGCGGCGTACGGCCGCTGGGCGGTGGCGCTGGTGCTGCCCCCGACGTGGATCGTGGCCATGGTCGCCCATCGCTCCTACGACCGGAGCGCCTTGGGCCTGGGGACCGAGGAGTACCGACGGGTGCTTCGAGGCGCCGTCGCACTGCCCGCGCTGGCGGCGGTCGCGTACTGCCTGTTCACCCGAGAATCGGGCCTCCTTCATGACATGACCATGGCCGCGATCCCGGCGGCCGGCCTCGCCCTGCTGGGCCGGTACGCGCTGCGGCGCCGGCTGCACAGACGATGGGCGCGGGGCCGGGACCGGAGCACGACGCTCCTGGTCGGGCCGGCGCGCGGCGTCGTGGAACTGGTCACGGTGCTGCGACGCGGCGGCGTACAGGAACTCCAGGTCGCCGGAGTGTGCCTGAGCGATCCACGAAACGCCGTGGAGATACGCAAGTTGGGGCTGCCCGTCCTCGGCGGCATCGGCGACCTGCACGATGTCGTCAGGGCGTTGGGCATCAACACCGTGGTGGCGCTGCCGGCCCCCGAGTTCGACGCCTCCGTCCTGCGCCGGATGTCCTGGACGGCGGCCGTGCAGGGCGCCGACTTCTTGATGGCCCCGGTGCTGGCCGACGTGTCCGCCTCACGGCTGGCGGTACGGCCCACCAACGGGATACCGCTGCTGGGGATACAGGCGCCGAACCTCTCCCGGCTCTCCCGGCTGCCCAAGGAACTCCTGGACCGGGCGCTCGCGGCAGCGCTCCTGATGGTCCTCGTCCTGCCCATGCTGCTGATCGCCCTGGTCGTCCGGCTGGACAGCGAGGGGCCGGTGCTCTTCAGGCAGCGGCGGGTGGGCCGGTACGGCGACCACTTCACCATGCTGAAGTTCCGCACGATGCGGCAGGATTCGGAGGCCCTCCGGGCGGAGCTGGCACATCTGAACCAGAACAGCGACGGTCTGCTGTTCAAGGTGAAGCAGGACCCACGGATCACCCGGGTCGGCTCACTGCTGCGCCGCTCCTCGCTCGACGAACTGCCGCAGCTGATCAACGTGATCGGCGGCCACATGTCGCTCGTCGGCCCCCGGCCTCCGCTGCCCGAGGAGGTGGAGGAGTACACGCCGGAGATCAAACGCCGGCTGCTCGTGAAACCCGGCCTGACCGGCCTGTGGCAGGTCAGCGGCCGTTCCGACCTGCCCTGGGACGAAGCCGTCCGGCTCGACCTCGGATACGTGGACAACTGGTCGATGGGCCTCGACCTGACGATCTTGGTGCGCACCGGGTCCGCGGTGGTGCGAGGAACGGGGGCCTACTGATGGACCAGAGGAAGAGGAAGACAGTGACGCAGGAGCCGTTGGGGGTCGCGGTCGTCGGGGCCGGCTACTGGGGCCCGAACCTCGTACGCAACTTCCAGGCCAGCGAGCGGTTCCGGCTGCGCTGGCTGTGCGACCTCGACGTGGACCGGGCCCAGCGGGTCCTCGGTGGCTACTCGACGGTGCAGGCCACCTCCGACTACGCGGCCGTCCTCGGCGACCCCTCCGTCGCGGCCGTCGCCGTCGCCACGCCCGCCGGAACCCACCTCGACATCGCTCTGGCCGCCCTGCGCGCCGGCAAGCACGTCCTCGTGGAGAAGCCGCTCGCGGCGACGTACGCCGACGGAATGCGCCTGGTCACCGAGGCGGAGGAGCGCGGGCTCACCCTGATGTGCGATCACACCTACTGCTACACCCCCGCGGTGGGCCGCATCCGGGAACTGGTCCGCTCCGGCGAACTCGGCGAGATCCATTTCGTCGACTCGGTCCGGATCAACCTCGGGCTCGTCCAGAAGGACATCGACGTCATGTGGGACCTCGCCCCGCACGACCTGTCGATCCTGGACTTCATCCTCCCCGACACCGTCGAGCCGGTCGCCGTCGCCGCCCACGGGGCCGACCCGATCGGCGCCGGACAGGCCTGCGTGGCCTACCTGACGCTCCAGCTCAACACGGGGGCCATCGCCCACGTGCACGTCAACTGGCTGTCGCCGACCAAGGTGCGGACCACCATGGTGGGCGGCGCCAAACGCACCCTGGTCTGGGACGACCTCAACCCCCTGCAACGTGTGGCGATCTACGACCGGGGGGTGGACCTCGCCTCGCCCCAGGAGATCGGCGCCGACGAGCGCCGGGACATGCTCGTCTCGTACCGCTCCGGAGACATGGTCGCGCCCGCCATCGGCGAGAAGGAAGCGCTGCGCGGCATGGTCGACGAGTTCGCGGCGGCGATCAGGGAGGGCCGGGCGCCGCTGACCGACGGCCGGGCGGGCCTGCGGGTGCTGGACATTCTCGAGGCGGCGTCCCGCAGCCTCGAGTTCAAGGGTGCGGTCGTCGGTCTGCGTGCCGGGCGTTGAGCGAGTTCAATTCACTGAGAGGGCAAGGCAGTTGAGCAGCGTACGAGGCAAGAAGATCCTGGTCACCGGGGGAGCGGGCACCATCGGCTCCAACCTCGTCGACCTCCTGGCCGAGGGTGGCGCCCGCGAGATCGTGGTGCTCGACAACTTCGTGCGCGGGCGGCGGGCCAACCTCGCCCAGGCCCTGCCGAGCGGCGTCGTGGAGGTCGTGGAGGGCGACGTCCGGGACGCCGACACCGTACGGAAGGCCACCGAGGGCGCCGACCTGGTGTTCCACCTCGCCGCGATCCGCATCACCCAGTGCGCGGAGGAGCCGAGGCTCGCCAACGAGGTCCTGGTCGACGGCACCTTCAACGTCCTGGAGGCGGCGGCCGAGGCCGAAGTGGCCAAGGTGATCGCCTCCTCCTCGGCGTCCGTGTACGGCATGGCCGAGACGTTCCCCACGACCGAGCGCCATCACCCGTACAACAACGACACGTTCTACGGCGCGGCCAAGGCCTTCAACGAGGGCATGCTGCGCAGCTTCCACGCCATGTACGGCCTGGACTACGTGGCGCTGCGCTACTTCAACGTCTACGGCCCCCGGATGGACATCCACGGCCTCTACACCGAGGTGCTCATCCGCTGGATGGAGCGCATCGAGGCGGGCGAGCCGCCGCTGATCCTCGGCGACGGCACGCAGACCATGGACTTCGTCGACGTCCGCGACATCGCCAGGGCCAATGTGCTGGCAGCCGAGTCGGACCTGACCGACGAGGTGTTCAACATCGCAAGCGGTACGGAGACTTCGCTGAAGGAGCTCGCCGAGGGCCTGCTGGAGGCGATGGGCGCGCAGGGCCTGGAGCCGGAGCACGGTCCCGCCCGTGCGGTGAACGGGGTGAGCCGGCGGCTCGCGGACACCTCACGAGCCGCCGAGCGGCTCGGGTTCGCCGCGCGGATCGACCTGCGCACGGGGCTCAAGGACCTGGTGGAGTGGTGGCGCGCGGAGCGGGAGGCGGCCAAGTGAGCACCGACCGCATCCCGGTGATGATCCCCTGGCTCGGCGAGGAGGAGGCCGAGGCCGCCTCCGACGCGGTGCTGTCGGGGTGGGTCGCCCAGGGCCCCCGGGTCGCCGCCTTCGAGCGGGCCTTCGCCGAGCGGGTGGGCGCCGAACACGCCGTCGCGGTCAGCTCCTGCACCACGGCCCTGCACCTGTCGCTCGTCGCACTCGGGCTCGGACCCGGCGACGAGGTCGTGGTGCCCTCGCTGTCGTTCATCGCCACCGCCAATGCCGCCCGCTACGTCGGGGCCGAGCCGGTGTTCGCCGACGTCGACCCCGTCACCGGCAACCTGACCACGGCCACCGTGAACGTGGTCCGCACCCCGCGCACCAAGGCCGTCCTCGCCGTCCACCAGGGCGGCGTACCGGCCGACGTGCACGCCCTGCGCGCCGCCTGCGCCGAGTGGGACCTTCCGCTGGTGGAGGACGCGGCCTGCGCCATCGGCTCGACCGTCGGCGGCAAACCCGTCGGACACGGCGCGCTGCTCGCCGCCTGGTCCTTCCACCCCCGCAAGGTCGTCACCACCGGCGAGGGCGGCATGGTCACCACCGACGACCCCGAGTGGGCGGCACGCCTGCGCCGGCTGCGCGAGCACGGCATGAACGCCTCGGCCGCCGAGCGCCACGCGAGCGACAAGCCGGTCCTCGAGAGCTACCTCGAGGTCGGCTTCAACTACCGGATGACCGACATCCAGGCCGCCGTCGGTCTCGTCCAGCTCGGGAAACTGGACGCGATGATCGCCCGCCGCCGCGAGCTGGCGGCCCGCTACGACGCCCTCCTGCACGACATCCCGGGCCTCATCCCCGTACGCGACCCCGCGCACGGGCAGAGCAACTTCCAGTCCTACTGGGTGCTGCTGGACGAGGACTTCCCCGTCGGCCGGGACGACCTGCTGGCCGCCCTCGCCGGGGCGGGCGTCTCCGCCCGGCGCGGGATCATGGCCGCCCACCTCGAACCCGCCTACGCCGACCACCCCAGAGCGCCGCTGCCCGCCACCGAACGGATCAGCCGCGACTCCCTCATCCTGCCCCTGTTCCACACGATGACCGAGGCCCAGCAGGACCGAGTCGTGGCAGCGCTGCGCGAACAGGCCGGCGGATGAACGAACTTGTCGTCGTCGGTGCGGGCGGTTTCGCCCGGGAGACCGTACAGGCCGTCGAGGACGCGGGCGAGTTCAAGGTGCTCGGACACCTCGACGACAACCCCGCGCTGCACGGCACCGAAGTGGACGGCGTTCCCGTCCTCGGCGGCTGCGACCTGGTCCACGACCTGCCCGGCACCCGGGTGGTGATCTGCGTCGGCAACCCCGGGAACTACGCCGCCCGCGCCCGGCTGGTCCGCAGTCTCGACCTGCCCGCGGACCGCTACGCCACCGTGATCCATCCGACGGCGTCGGTGTCGGAGACGTCCGAGGTCGGGCCCGGCTCGGTCCTGCTCGCACACTGCGCCCTGACCGCCACCGTGCGCGTGGGCGCGCACGTCGCCGTGATGCCGCACGTCGTCCTCACCCATGACGACGTGGTCGAGGACTGTGCCACCATCGCCTCCGGCGTCCGCCTGGGCGGCGGAGTGCGGCTGGAGCAGGGCGCCTATGTGGGCTCCGGCGCCCTGGTCAGGGAGGGCACGACGGTCGGCGCCTGGTCGCTGATCGGCATGGGCAGTGCCGTGCTCGGCGACGTACCGCCGGGCGAGGTCTGGGTGGGGAGCCCGGCCAGGCGGCTGCGCGCGGCGGACGCGGCGGCGCTCGACGAACTCGCGAAGCGAACAGTGGGGGGACCGCTGACATGAACCAGATTCCGCTTGTGGACCTCAAGGCGGCCCATGAGGAAGTGGCCGACGAGGTGCGGGCCGGATTCGAACGGGTCCTGGCCAACACCGCGTTCATCGGAGGCGACGAGGTCCGCCGGTTCGAGCGCGAGTACGCGGACTTCGGCGGTGTCGCGCACTGCGTGGGCGTCGCCAACGGCACCGACGCCGTCGAACTCGCCCTGCGCGCCAGTGGGGTCGGGCCCGGCGACGAGGTCGTGCTGCCCGCCAACACCTTCATCGCCACCGCGGGCGCGGTGACGAGAACCGGCGCGCGGCCGGTCCTGGCGGACTGCCTGCCCGACAGCCACCTGCTCGATCCGCAGGCGGCACTGGACGCGGCCGGCCCCGCCACCCGCGCGGTGGTGCCGGTCCACCTCTACGGGCAGATGGCCGACGTGACGGAGCTGGCCGGGCGACTGCCTGACCGCGTACGGGTGGTCGAGGACGCCGCACAGTGCCAGGGAGCGACCCGTGACGGCCGGTCGCCGGGCAGCGGCGGGATCGCGGCCACCAGCTTCTACCCGGGCAAGAACCTGGGCGCGTACGGCGACGCGGGCGCGGTGCTCACCGACGACGAGGAGCTGGCCGGTCTCGTGCGCGCCATCGCCAACCATGGTGGCGTCGCCAAGTACCGACACGACGTGCCCGGGTTCAACAGCCGCCTGGACGGACTGCAGGCCGTCGTCCTGCGCGCCAAGCTGGCGCGTCTCGCGGACGGCAACGCGGCCCGGCGGGCTGCCGCGGCCCGCTACGACGCGCTGCTCGCCGACCTGGCGGCCGCCGGCCGGGTCGTGCTGCCGACGACGGCGGCAGGCAACGTCCACGTATGGCACCTGTACGTCGTCCAGGTCGCCGGGGCCGACCGAGACGACATCGTGGGCAAGCTCAACGCCGAGGGCATCGGGGCGGGCGTGCACTATCCCACCCCGGTCCACCTCACGCCGGCCTACCGCCATCTCGGCCATGTCCGGGGCGACTTCCCGAACGCCGAGAAGGCGGCGGAGCGGATCCTGTCGCTTCCGCTCTACCCCCAGATCACCCCCGACCAGCAGCAGCGGGTCGTGGGCGCGCTCGCCGACGCGCTTCGAGGCTGAACGTCCCCGCTTCACCGCCTCACCCCGACTTCACGGGTCGGTCCTGCACAGCACCGCTGAGAGGTACACATGAACAGATGGAGCAGACGGATCCGGGGCAGCCGCCTCGCCGTCGTAGCAGCATTGATATGGGCGGTGCTCCCGCAGGCGGGGTCCGCCCTGGCGGCATCCGATCCGTGCGGCACGGGCTCGAACCCGATCGTCTGCGAGAACTCCAAGCCGGGCACCCCCAAGTCCGACTGGTTCTCGCCCAACGCCTACGGCGACATCCAGGGTTTCACCACCAAGGAAAGTGTGCAGGCCGGCGACACCGTCCAGTTCAAGGTGCAGTCGAAGACCCCGTACCACATCGAGATCTACCGCCTGGGCTGGTACGGCGGTGACGGCGCGCGCGAGATGTCGACCGCGGCCCAGGCCGCCGTGACCTATCCCGCCAACTACCTCACCAAGCCCGCCGGCTGTACCAGCAAGAGCGGCACCGGACTGGTCGACTGCGGCAACTGGCCCGTCACCGCGAACTGGACGGCGCCCAGCGACGCCGTGTCCGGCCTGTACATCGCGAACATCACGCAGACGGACGGCGACGGCCTGATGCCGTACCCGTTCGTCGTCCGCAAGGACTCCAGCTCCTCCGACGTCGTCGTGCAGACCAGCGACCAGACCTGGCAGGCCTACAACGACTACGGCGGCCAGGATCTCTACGGAGGGACGGGACCCGCCCCGGACGGCCGCGCCTACGAGGTCAGCTACAACCGGCCGCTGGACATCGGCGGCGACAACGGCATCTACGGCTCCGAGTTCATGATGCTGTCCTGGCTGGAGCGCAACGGGTACGACGTCAGCTATCTCTCCGGCGTGGACGTGTCGGCCAACGGCGGAACCCTGCTGAAGAACCACAAGGTGTACCTGTCCTCCGGCCATGACGAGTACTGGACGCAGAGCCAGTACTCCAACGTCCTGGCGGCCCGGAAGGCCGGCGTCCGGCAGGCCTTCTTCAGCGGCAACGAGGTCTTCTGGAAGACCCGGCTCGCACCCAGCATCGACGGCACGAGCACGGCGAACCGCACCCTGGTCTGCTACAAGATGACCAAGATGGCGCAGAACAACGGCATCGCCGATCCCAGCGGCATCTGGACCGGCACCTGGATGGACCCGGCCAGCACCGGCTACGGGCAGGACTACCAGCCGCCGAACATCCTCACCGGCTCCATGTTCCAGGTGAACGGCTACCGCAGCGACGCCATCACGGTCCCCGGCTCGTACGGCAAGAACCGGATCTGGCGCAACACCTCCATCGCCAACCTGACCTCGAGCCAGACCGCCACCTTCCCGACCGGCACCCTCGGCTACGAGTGGGACAGCGACATCGACAACGGCACCAGACCGGCCGGCGCCATCGACGTGTCGTCCACGACGGTGGACGTCAACGACGGCAAGTACCGTATGGACTGGGGCAACGTCTACGGCAACGGCACCGCGACGCACAGTCTCGTCGAGTTCCGCGACCAGGACTCCGGGGCCCTGGTCTTCGGTTCGGGCACCGTGCAGTGGTCCTGGGGCCTGACCAACATCCCGACGTACAACCCGGATGACACGGTGGTCACCGAGGACGCCCGCATGCAGCAGGCGACCGTGAACATCCTCGCCGACATGGGCGTTCAGCCGAAGACCCTGCAGAGCAACCTCGTCACCGCCACGGCCGCCACCGACACCACCGGCCCGGCCGTCACCGTGACGAGCCCGGCCTCCGGGGTCACCGTTCCGGCCCTGAGGCCGGTCACCATCAAGGGCACTTCCACCGACAACGGCGGCGGTGTGGTCGCCCGTGTGGAGGTGTCCACGGACGGCGGGAAGACCTGGAAGGCCGCCACCGGCCTTGCCTCCTGGAGCTACAGCTGGACCCCGACCACTCCGGGCCCGGCGTCCATCAAGGTCCGCGCGGTCGACGACAGCGTCAACATCGGCGCCGTCACCACCGTCCCGGTGACCGTCGGCCCCCAGGCCTGCCCCTGCACCGTCTGGCCCGCCTCGGCCGTTCCCGGCACCGTCAACGCGGGCGACGGCAGCTCGGTCGAGCTGGGCGTCAAGTTCCGTACCACGGTGGCCGGTTCGATCACCGGCGTCCGCTTCTACAAGTCACCCGCCAACACCGGAACCCACACCGGAAGCCTGTGGAGCGCCTCCGGCACCCGCCTGGCCACCGGCACCTTCACCGGCGAGACGGCCTCCGGCTGGCAGCAGCTCAACTTCGCCACTCCGGTGTCCGTCAAGGCCAACACCACGTACGTCGCCTCGTACTTCGCCCCCAACGGCGGATACTCCTACGACGGCGGCTACTTCTCCAACAGCACCGCCGGCCTGGCCCCGCTCACCGCACTCCAGTCCGGCACCGACGGCGGCAACGGCGTCTACCACTACGGCTCGACGAGCGCCTTCCCGTCCTCGCAGTCCTCCGGCAGCAACTACTGGGTCGACGTGGTGCTGGACACCTCCACGGCCAGTACCACCCCGCCCACCGTCACCTCGACCTCACCGACGTCCGGGGCGACCGGAGTGTCCATCACAGCACCGGTGTCGGCCGTCTTCAGCTCGGCCATCGACGCCGACAGCCTGACGTTCACCGTGAAGGACCCGGACGGCGACACCGTGCCAGGGACCAGGACGCTCCCCGCGTCGAACAAGGCGACCTTCACCCCGTCGACGGAACTGGCGCTGCACACCACGTACACCGCCACCGTCCAGGCCTCCGACCTGTGGGGCAACGCCATGGCGGACCCGGTGGCATGGACCTTCACCACCAGTTCCACCCCGCCCGCGGTCACCTGCCCCTGCACGCTGTGGAGCTCCTCCGCCGTACCGGCCACCACCGACGTGACCGGTGACACCAACTCCGTCGAACTGGGCACCCGGTTCACCTCCTCGACGGCCGGCTGGATCACCGGCGTCACCTTCTACAAGGGCACCGGCAACACCGGAACCCACACCGGGAGCCTGTGGTCCGACGACGGCACGCTGCTCGCCACCGGCACCTTCACCGGTGAGACCGCGTCCGGCTGGCAGCAGATGACGTTCGCCAACCCGGTGGCCGTCACCGCCGACACCGCCTACGTCGTCTCCTACCACGCCCCGCACGGCAACTACGCGGTCGACGGCGGGTACTTCGCGGCAGCCCACCAGTCCTACCCGCTGACCGCCACCGCCGACACAACCGCGCACCACAACGGGCTCTACCGGTACGGCGCCGACCCTGCCTTCCCGAACGGCTCCTACGGGTCGGCGAACTACTGGGTCGGTCCCGTCTTCACCGCGGACAACCCCAGCGCGTCGCTGACGACGGCTACCGCCTCGGAGGTGACCTCGTCCTCCGTGAAGCACACGGCGGACGCGGCCGACCCCCTCGTCACGCCCCTGCCCGCCAAGACCCAGCTGTCGTCGGTCAAGGCGACCGTGACGATCCTGCCGGGTGCCGGGGCGGCCGCCGCCCGGAAGCTCCACGTCACGGCCGTCACCTCCTACAACCGGGCCACCCACAAGGTGTCCGTCCACCTGTCCGCACCGCTGCCGGACGGCACCCGGTTCAAGGTCACGATCACGGCCCGGGACAAGCACCGCCACACGGTGAAGTCCCACAGCTGGACCCTGACCAGCAAGACCGTGCGCAAGAAGAAGAACTGACCCACCAGAATGCACCGGTGGTGGTCTCCGCCCCGTTCGGAGGAGACCACCACCGGGGATTGGCCTGCCACCGATGAGCACCGTCAGTGTTGTGATCCCCTGCTACAAGTACGGCCATTTCCTCGCCGACTGCGTCAGCAGCGTCCTGGACGAGCAGGACGGCGTGGACGTCCGGGTGCTCATCATCGACGACGCCTCGCCCGACGACTCGGCGGACGTCGCGCGCAAACTGGCCGCCTCCGACCCGCGGATCGAGGTCCTCGTCCACGAGACCAACAAGGGCCACATCGCCACCTACAACGAGGGCCTGCTGGAGTGGGCCGACGGTGACTACACAGCCCTCCTGTCCGCGGACGACCGGCTGGTGCCGGGCTCGCTGGTCCGGGCCGCAGCGCTGCTGGACGCACATCCCGAGGCGGGGTTCGCCTACGGGCGGCCCCTGCGCTTCCAGCACGGCGGCCCGCTGCCACCGGCCCGCACCCACGGCACCGGCTCGGTCGTCTACCCCGGACAGTGGTGGCTGGAGCGGCGCTTCCGCGAGGGCACCGGCTGCATCACCTCGCCGGAAGTCGTCGTCCGCACCAGCCTCCAGCGCACGGTCGGCGGCTACGACCCCGCCCTTCCCCACGCCGGCGACATCGAGATGTGGATGCGGCTCGCCGCGCACGCCGACGTCGGCTACGTACGTGGTGCCGATCAGGCCTTCTACCGCGTCCACGGCAAGAACATGTCCACGACCGACTTCGGCGGTCAACTCGACGACCTCCGTCAGCGCCTCGTGGCCTTCGACTCGGTGCTCGCCAAGTGCGGCGACCGGCTGCCCCATGCCGACCGCCTGGCCGACGAGGTCCACACCCGGCTCGCCCGGTTCGCACTGCGCCGCGCGTACCGGGCCTACGACCGGGGGCGTACACAGGTCGTTCCGGTCGAGGACTGTGTGGCGTTCGCCGCGGAGTGCCTGCCGGGCTACGCGGCGCTGCCGGAGTACCGAGCGCTGCGGCTCAGACGGCGGATCGGTCCGAAGGCGATGCCGTACCTGCAGCCGCTGGTGTGGTCGGCCGTGGCCGAGCGCGGCCGGGAGTGGCTGTGGTGGGAGTCGTGGAAGCGCCGCGGCATCTGATGGAAGACCACTTCCGCTCAGTTGGCCACGGGGACCGGACCCGCGTGGCGGCCGGGGGCGACCTTCCTGCGGCTCATCAGGTACCGGTCGAGCCACAGCGCGCCGAGAACGCCGGCCGCCGCGCCCAGCAGGGCCGTACCCGCCAGGCCCCGGCTCTTGTTGCCCTGCACCTCGGCGGCGCTCGGCGCGACCAGGACGGAGGCGGTGATCCGCGACCCCGCGGGGACGCCCTGCGTCGTCTGCAACTGCGCCACGTGCCTGGTGTAGACGTCGATGATGCGGCGTACCGAGGTCACGGCGGAGTCGGGGCCGGGCGCCTGCGACTGCACCTGCAGGGACGGGATCAGATAGCGAGGTGTCGCGCTGGTGCCACTGTTGCGGGGAACGAGGTGGTAGGTCCCGTGGACGCCCGACGCCGCCAACTCCCTGGCCCCGGCCGGGGACAGCAACTGCTGCACCACCGAATACGAGACCACGGCGAGCGGCGGCTGCAGATTGGTGAGCTGGTTGGGCTGGTTCCGGGTCACCGGCGGCTTGAGGACGACCACCGCGGAGCCGACGTACTGGGGGGCGGGACGCACCACGTGGTACGCCCCGGCGGCCGTCAGCAGCAGCGCGACCACCACGACGTACCAGCGGCGGAGCAGCGCGTCGGCGACGTTCCCGGGCGACATAGGAGTTCCTTCCGTCACCCCCGATACTGGCAGGAGGCGGGGCTGGATGCCACTGGATGGGGGGATGGTTCGTGAGCCTTGGTGAGATATGGGCCATTCTGCGCAGACGTTGGTACTTCATGGTGCCTTTCACCGTGCTCAGCCTGCTCGGCGGTGCTTATCTGTATGTCACCGTCCCCGTCTCGTACCAGTCGCAGAGCTCGGTCGCGCTGCTGGACTCCTCGGCCGTGGCCCGGCTGGCCCCCACGTTCGGCAACCCCATCTCGAACGCGGGTGGTTCGCTCATCGTCACGGCCGACGTACTGATCAGAACACTCGAATCCAGCGACGCCGCCAAGGAGTTGCGCGGCCGGGGTGTCACGGACCCGTACACGGCCGGCTTCGCACCGGCGAGCGACAGCCCGCTGCTCGTGCTCAGCGTCACCGGAACAGACCGGGAGAAGGTACTCGAGGAGACCAACACCCTGACCACCTTCGCCGGTGAGCAACTGAAGGCCCTGCAGTCGGCCGACAAGGTCCCGACCCCCTACCTCGTGCAGACGGCGCCGGTCGTGCTCCCGCAGACCCCGGTGGCGAAGTCGAAGAGCCGCTACCAGGACATCGCGGCCGTCGTGATCCTCGGCGTCGTCAGCGCGTTCCTGCTGTCGATCCTGATGGAAGGCGTCGCGGTGGTCCGCCGCCGGCGGCGCGCCGCCAGGAGCGTCGTGCCGCAAGGGCAGGACGCCCGCACTCCCAGGCGGGGACGAGCGGGCCCGCTGAGCCGGCGGGTCGACGCCACGGCGATCCTCACCGTCTACCTGGTGCTCGCCTTCTTCGTCCCGTCGAACCTCGCTCTGCCCGCGCTCGGCGGCGTCGGCACCCCGGCCAACGTCTTCGCCCTGCTCGGACTGCTGTGGTACCTCGCGACCTGGCTCGGTGGCCGCGTCCTTCCGGCGCCGGGGACCAGACTCGCGCGGATCGCGATGTGCGTGCTGGGGACGGCCGTTCTCATGGCGTACATCGCCAACTCGATGCGTGAGAGCTCGCACCAGGAGGTACTGGGGGCCGACCGCGGACTCATCGGGTTCCTGGTCTGGGTGTCGCTGGTGGTGCTCACCTCGGCGGGGGTGCAGGAGCGCGGCCGGCTGGACGTCCTGATGCGCCGGATGGTGGTGATGGGGACCGTCGTCGCCGCGATCGGCTACTACGACTTCTTCGCGGCCACCAACATCGCCGACTCGATCCACATCCCGGGCCTGCAGACCAGCGTCGCCCAGGTCACCGCCATGGACCGGGGCTCCTTCACCCGGCCCCGGTCAACCACCGCCCAGCCGCTGGAGTTCGGGGGCATGCTGGCGATCCTGGTGCCCTTCGCAATCCAGCAGGCCTTCGATCCCGTACGCCGCCACCGCCACGCACTGCGCCGCTGGGGGCCCGTCGTGATCATGGCCGGTGCGCTGCCGCTGACGGTGTCGAGGACCTCGATCATCGGGATGCTGCTGATCGCGCTGGTGATGGTGCCCCGCTGGAAGCCGCAGCGGCGCTGGACCGCGATCGGTCTGATGACGGTGTCGGTGGCCGGTTTCAAGGTGCTCATCCCGGGGCTGATCGGCACCATCACGGAGCTGTTCGCGTCGTTCCTGTCCAACTCCGACAGCAGCACACAGGCCCGCACGGTCAAGTACAGCGCGATCGTGCCCTATGTGAAGGAACACCCGCTGTTCGGGCGGGGGTTCGGCACGTTCACGCCCGACCTGTACTTCTTCACGGACAACCAGTACATGCTGACCCTCGCCGAGATGGGCGTGCTCGGCGTGGCCGCCCTGCTCGTCCTGTTCGTCACCGGCATCCACCACGGCGGCTCCGTCCGGCGGCTGGCCCGCACCGAGTCCGACCGCGAGCTGGGCCAGGCGTTCTTCGCCTCGTCGCTGGTCGCCCTGGTCATCAGCGCCACCTTCGACTCGCTCAGCTTCCCCATGTTCGCCGGCATGTTCTTCCTGGTCCTGGGGGCGGGTGGCAGCTATCTGGGCTTCATCCGGCGCGAGGCCGCTGCCGACGACGCCCCGGCCCCCCGCACGACACCCGAAATCCAGCCGCCCCAACTCGCGGAGATCCGATGAGCCCCCTCGCAGTCGTAGTCGTCACCTGGAACAGCGCTTCGGTGCTCCCCGGGTTTCTCGCCGCGCTCCCGGACGGCATGGCAGGCCTCGACTGGCGGCTGGTCGTCGCCGACAACGACTCGGCCGACGACACGGTGGACGTCCTGAAGAGGCTCGCTCCCGAGGCCACGGTCGTCCAGACCGGCCGCAACGCCGGGTACGCCGCGGGCATCAACGCCGCACTGGACGCCGCCGGTGAATGGGACGAAGGGTATGGGGCCGTGCTGGTCTGCAACCCCGACATCCGCATGCGGCAGGGGTGCGCCAAACGCCTCGTCGACCGTCTCGACGGCGAGGTGGGGATCGCCGTACCCCTCCTGTACGAGGAAGGGCGGGAAGCGCCCCTGTACTCGCTGCGTCGCGAGTCGACGGTGGCCCGAGCGCTGGGCGAGGCCCTCATCGGCAACCGGCGGGCCGGGCGCTTCCCGCGCCTGAGCGAACTGGTCACCGATCCCGCGGCCTACGCGCGGCCCACGCGCCCGGACTGGGCGACCGGTGCGCTCATGGCCCTGTCGGCGGACTGCCTGGCCGCGTGCGGACCGTGGGACGAGTCCTTCTTCCTCTACTCCGAGGAGACCGAGTACTGCCTGCGCGCGCGGGACCTGGGTTACCTCACCCAGCTGGAGCCGACGGCGCGGGCCGTTCACCTGGGGGGCGACTCCCGGGTGTCGCCCCGCCTGTGGACCCTGCTGACGCTCAACCGAGTGCGCCTGTACGGGCGACGGCACGGTGCCCTCGCGACGGTGTCCTTCAGAGCCGCCGTCCTCCTGCGCGAGGCGTCGCGTGCCGCCCTCGGCAGGAGGGCCAGCCGTGCGGCGGCGGCCGCCCTGCTCAGGCCGGGCGCGCTGCGGGCCACGCCGGCACCGTGACGCCCGGCCGGTGGACGGTCAGCTGGACCACGTCGTGTAGAAGCTCTCGGGATTGACCAGGTAGCGCACGGTGGCGTGTGGCACGTGGCGCACGTCGTGGCCGCGGCTGTACCGGTGGACGAGCTCCCAGTCCTCGCGCGGGAGCACGTCCGGTGTGCGCCGCAGACGACTGAAGCGCAAGGCCCCGTTGCGCCGCGCGACGAACGCGTTGGTGTCCAGGAAGGACTCCCGGGCGGCTCGGCGGCGGTCGAACGGCACGGACAGGACGTCGCGCTCGGTGCCGTCCGGCAGGACGCGGCGCAGTGCCGTGTAGACACCGTCGGGACCGTCAGGGGACTGCAGGACCTCGAGCGCCCGTTCCAGATGGTCGGGTTCCCACAGGTTGTCGTCGTCCAGGAAGGCCACGTACCGCGAGCGGGTGAGCCGGATGCCCACATTGCGCACGACGCCGGCCACGCCGGTGTTGCGTGTCAGCGACACCGCGAACAGCCGTGGGTCGTCGGGGAGTTCAGGGAGTCCGGCGCCGTCGTCGACGACGACGACCACCTGGTCGTGAACCGTCTGGGCCAGCGCCGAGCGGACCGCTGCCCGCAACTCGTCGGGGCGGCGGTGGGTGGCGATGACGGTGGCGACGAGGGCGGTGGGCATGAGGGCGGCGGCAGCCGCGTGGCGACGGACTTCGGCGGTCTCCAGGCTGCGGAGCCGCAGCGCGGAGGGGCCGAGGAGGATCTTGTTGCGCAGCTCGAAGAGGACGAGCCAGCCGAAGGCGTGCTTGAGGAGCTCCCAGGGGGCGCGGGCGATGCGTCGCATGATCCTCTTCCTCAGCCGGCCGTTTCGGGGGTGATCGGGGCGCCGTGCGAGAACCGATTGCCGCGCCAGACGTTGCCCGGGCCGTTCGCGTTCCAGGCGGTGACGGCCCCGTAGACGCCGGAATTGCGGTGGTAGCGGTTGGAGAAGACGTTGTTCGTGACCGTGATGCCGGTCGCGCCCTTGCCGCCCCCGTACAGGGCGTATGCGCCTCCGGCCAGCAGGTTGCCGTCGACGACGGTGTTGGAGACGTGGCCGGTGTCGGCGAACAGGCCGATGGCGGCGGACGCTCCCCGGTCGACGGCGACAGGGTTGAGCAGCGTGTTGTGACGGATGATCAGCCGGCCCTTGTTGCCGCCGCCGCTGATCACCGCGTCGGTGTGCTGCCACTCGCCACCCGCGTTGCGGAAGGGCACGAGGTCGTGGACGTAGTTGTCGTGGATGTGGCCCTGGCCCATGGAGAGGGCGTTGCCGAACACGGAGACGTCGCACCAGCCGACCTCGACGGAGCTGGTGCCCATGTTGGAGACGGCGTAGTCCACGCCGCCGTTGTCCGGACCCTTGCCGGGAGTGGCGGTGACGGTGCTGTGCAGGATGCGCAGTCCGCTGTAGCCCGGGCGCAGGTTGACCCCCCACCAGTTGGTGGAGGTGATCTTGGTGTCGATGATGGTCACGTCGTTCGCGTAGATGTCGAGTGAGCCGGTGATGTCCCAGCCCCTGATGACGGTCCCGTCGGTCTTGACGCTCAAGTTCCCGAGCGAGTGCGGCCCGAGGGGGATCCGGGGGCCGGTGGTGCGGGCGTCCGGGAAGCCGGATTTCCGGGGTGCCTCGGTGGTGGGCTGTGGTGGGCTCGTGGTGGTCCGGTCGGGGGAGGGGCGCGGCGGGTGGGCGCCGCCGGAGCAGGCGGTGGCCAGTACGAGTGTAAGGACGGCGAGCAGGCGTAAGAGCCCGGTCATGCGGTCTCCGCCGTCCGGGAGCCGAGCAGGAAACGGCGGCTGGGCAGTACGCACACCGCGTAGCAGGCCAGGGCGGCTGTGCCGATGGCGAAGAGGGCGGGCGTGCTCTCGCCGAGGAGACGCTTGGCGGAGATGATCAACAGGGTTGTCACGATTCCCCCGAGGAAGGGCCAGGCGCAGGCCCTGGCGATGTGGACGAGGCTGATCCCGGCCCGGCCGAGGGCGTAGAGGTACACCGGGACGACGAGGGCGGCGGCGACCAGGACGTGGCCCTGGGAGACGCCGACGATGCCGCCCAGACGGGCGCCGACGACGAGGACGGGGACGAGGGCGACGACCCAGAGGCCCTGGACGAGGATGAGGGACCGGCGCTGACCGGTGGCGACGAGACAGTCGTAGGCGAGTTCGCAGCCGATGCGGACCAGTCCGAGGGCCATCAGCCAGGGCAGCGCGTCGGCGGCGGGCAGCCACTTGCTCCCGTACACGAGGTGGACGACCGGGGAGGCGAGGCCGCCGAGCAGTGCGCACAGCGGTACGGTGCCGGTGACCAGCACCCCCAGGGCACGGCTGAACCCCTGGGCGAGGGCCTGCGGGGAGTCGGCGAGGCGGGAGAAGCCGGCGAAGGAGACGCGCCGGGCCGCCTCGGAGATGATGCGTACCGGCCAGCCGGACATGTTGAACGCCAGGACGTAGAAGCCGAGGGAGACCTGGCCCAGGGAAGACCCGACGACCATGGTGTCCACGTTGACGACGGCGAGGGCGAGCAGGCTCGCTCCGGCCAGCGGGAGCCCGAACCTCAGCAGGGCGCGGGCCTGTTCGGGATCCCAGCCGAACCGCAGGGTGCCCGGGGCGAACAGGGCGCAGCCGAGGAGGGCTGCGATGTTGCCCGCGACAGCGCCCCAGGCGAAGCTCATCGCGCCCCAGCCGGCGAAGGCCAGCACCAGGGTCACGGAGGTGCTGAGGACGAAGTTGAGCGCGTCGACGATCATCCGCTTGCCCTGGGCGAACTCCCGGGTCAGGATGCCGGCCGGCACCTGGGCCACCCCGTCGATCAGCAGGCACAGGCACATCACGCGCAGTACGCCCGAGGCCCCGGGCGAGTCGAGCAGCCCGGCCACCGTCGGTGCCGACACGAAGAGGGCCGCGTACAGCAGGCCGCTGGACGCCGTGGCCAGGGTCAGCACGGTCGGCGCGAAGCGGCGGGGGTCGCCCTCCCAGCGGACGAGGGCCAGGCTGACGCCCAGTTCGTTCGCGGAGAGCAGGACCAGGAGCACGGTCTGGGCGATGCCGTACACGCCCCACTCGGCCGGCCCGAGGGCGAAGCGCGCCAGCAGGATGCCCGTGGCGAAGTTGCCGAGACGCATGACGACGGTGTTGATCAGGCTCCAGCGGGCCGCCGAACGGACTTTGCGGCCGAGGGAGGCGGGAGCGGGGATGTCGCTCGGTTCAGCGGTCTCGCTGTCCGGTGTGCGAACGCTGTCCATGAGTCGACTCCTCGTCGAGCGGCTCGGCGGCGGGTGCCACGGCCACGGCGGGCCGCCCGGCCCTCGGCTCCGCGGGGGTTCTGTTCTCGGCGGACCGCGACCAGCTGGGCGGCGTCCGGAGCGCCATCGTCTGTTCCGCGACCGGTTCCTCGCCCGAGGTCTCGGGGGCGGTGACCGGCGGCGCGGGTTCCTCCGGCCGCGCCGCCGTGTGCGACCGGCGGCGCGCCTCCACGTAGAAGGTCGCGACCAGGCTCAGCACCAGGCCCAGGCCCCCGGCCATGATCAGGTACTCGAGGCGGGTCTTGGTCTGCGCCACCGGGTTCTGCGGGGGCACGATGGTCGTCATGCGGATCATGGCCTTCGGGGCGACCGACTGCTGGTTCTGGAACGCCTCCAGCCGCTCCTTGGCATACGCGGTCAGAATGCGGTCCGAGGCCAGGACGGCGGCCTTGTCGGTGCCGGTGACGGTGAGCCACATGAGCGGCCCCTGGGCGTTGTCGGCGAGCTTGGCCTCGAACGTGCCCTTGGCACCGCGGGACTTGAGTTCCCGGAGGGAGACGTCGGAGTTGAGGTTCCGCGCGAGGCTGTCGGCCATACCGGTGAGCGAGGTCTGGGTGCTGAGGAAGGGGTTGCCGTCGTAGGCCACGGTGGCCTTCTGGGAGTTCAGGAGAACCACCGTGCTCTGCGACTGGTAGGTGACCGGAACCAGCAGGGTCACGGCGACCATCAGGCAGGCGCTCAGCAGCAGTCCGGGCAGCAGCACGTACCAACGCCTGCGTACGACGCGGAAGATCTCAGCGAGATCCATGGTGGTCCCCCTAGCGACCCGACGTTCGACGAGCATATGTTGCAAGCGGATCATATGGGGAACGTTTGGTCGGTGGGCCTCGGCCGCCTGCTCGCGGTACCTCCCTCCAGCAGCACATCGGCGATGCGGTCGCTCGCGCGCCCGTCCCACAGTTCGGGCCGACGCGGTGCGGGCGGCTCGTCCAGCACCCGGTTGACGGTGGACACGATGCGCGCCGGATCCCGGCCGGCCAGCACGTTGGTGCCCTGCTCGACCGTGATGGGCCGCTCGGTGTTGTCCCGCAGGGTCACGCACGGCACGCCCAGCGCGGTGGTCTCCTCCTGTATGCCGCCGGAGTCGGTCAGCACCAGGCGGGCGGAGTCCTGCAGGGCGATGAAGTCCAGGTAGCCGGCGGGCGGCACGAGCCGGATACCTCCGGGGACGCCGATGTCGGCCAGCCGTTCGGACGCACGCGGGTGCACCGGCAGCAGGAGCGGGCAGCGGCCGGCGATCTCGCCCAGGGCCTTCAGGAGCGCGGCGAGTACCTCGGGGTCGTCCACGTTGGCGGGACGATGCAGGGTGACCAGGCCGTACTCACCCCTGGTCAGGCCGTACCGGTCGAGGACGTCCGAGGCCCTGGCCCGTTCCAGGTTGGCCAGCAGCGTGTCGATCATGACGTTGCCGACGAGGTGGATCTGGTCCTCCCGGTACCCCTCCGCGCGCAGGTTCTCCGCTGCGTCGGGGGAGGGGGCCAGCAGGTAGTCGCTGACGCGGTCGGTGGCGACGCGGTTGACCTCCTCCGGCATGCTCCAGTCGCGGCTGCGCAGGCCGGCCTCGACGTGTGCGAGCAGCGGACCGGCCTTGGCGGTGACCAGGGCGCAGGCCAGGGTGGAGTTGATGTCGCCGACCACGACGACGATGTCCGGGGACACCTCGTCGAGGAGCGGCTCGAACGCGGTCATCACACGCCCGGTCTGCTCGGCGTGCGACCCGGAGCCGACCCCGAGGAAGCGGTCGGGCGGACGCATCCCGAGGTCGGCGAAGAACACGTCGTTCATGGCCGGGTCGTAATGCTGACCGGTGTGGACCAGGACCACTTCGGCGCCCCGGCGTTCCAGGGCGTCCATCACCGGTTTGATCTTCATGTAGTTGGGGCGCGCCCCGGCGACACAGACGATGCGCGGCATGGCTCAGAGCACCTCGATGGTGGGTCCGGGCGACAGCCGCCGACGGCAGTCGAGGATGAAGGGGGCGTGCTCGGCGACGAGTTCGTAGTCGAAGCTGTCGTGGTCGGTGAGCAGGACCACCACGTCGGCGGCCGCCAGCTCCTCCGGCCCCGGTTCGACCCGCACCAGCCGGGTGTCCACCGGCAGGCTCTCGACGACGTGCGGGTCCGCCGCCCTGACCTGGGCCCCCATGTCGAGCAGCAGTTGGGAGATGCGCAGGGCCGGCGACTCGCGGGCGTCGCCGGTGTTCTTCTTGTACGCCAGGCCGAGCAGCAGGATGCGTGAGCCGTTCACGGAGCGACGTCTTTGGTTGAACAGGTCGCCGATGCGGCGCGCCACGTACTCGGGCATGTGGTTGTTGATGTCGTTGGCCAGCTCCACGAAGCGGAAGCTCTGCCCGAGTTCACGCTGTACCCGCCAGGACAGGTAGGAGGGGTCGATCGGCAGGCAGTGCCCGCCGACGCCCGGTCCCGGCGTGAACTTCATGAAGCCGAAGGGCTTGGTGGAGGCGGCGTCGATGGCCTGCCAGACGTCGATGTCCAGGTGGTGGGCGAACATCGCGATCTCGTTGACCAAGGCGATGTTCACATGCCGGAAGGTGTTCTCCAGCAGCTTGGCGAGTTCGGCTTCCTTGGGCGAGCCGACCGGCACGGTGGTGTCGACGAGCTGCGCGTAGAAGTCCTGAACCGCCTTGAGCGAGGCCTCGTTGACGCCGGACACCACTTTCGGGGTCTGCTGGAAACCCCAGACGGCGTTTCCGGGGTCGATGCGCTCCGGGCTGTAGCCGAGGTGGAAGTCGGTGCCCGCGGTCAGGCCCGAGCCCTCCTCCAGGATCGGGGCGAAGAGCTCCTGGGTGGTGCCGGGATAGGTGGTCGACTCGAGGACGACCGTGGCTCCGGGGCGCAGGTAGCGGGCGAGGGTGACCGCCGACTCCTTGATGTAACGGAGGTCGGGAGTGCCCTCGTGCAGCGGGGTCGGGACGGTTACGACGGCGACGTCGAAACCGCCGCAGTCGCGGGCCGATTCACTCGGGCGGTAGGCCCCGCTGTCCAGCGCGGCGCGGATCCGCTCGGAGGAGACGTCCTCGACGAAGGACTCGCCGGCGGCCAGGCTCTTGATCCGCCGGGCGTCGACGTCGTAGCCGATCACCTCGTGTCCGACCTCGGCGGCGCGTACGGCCAGCGGCAGGCCGACGTATCCCTGTCCAACCACGACGACGCGCATCAGTGACTCCTGTTCGCGGGGGCGGTCGACGGGGTGAGCCGGAACAGCTCGCGCGCCGTCATGAGGAGGAAGGCAGCATTGGTGGTGACGTAGCGCCGGCCCAGGCGGCGCGGTTCCTGCAGGGCGCGGTAGAGCCACTCGAGCCCCCGCCGCTGCCAGGACTCGGGGGCCCGCTTGGTGACCCCCGCCAGGATGTCGAAGGAGCCGCCGACCCCGTGCACGACGCGGGCGCCGGTGCGCGCGCCGTAGGCGGCGGTGAAGATCTCCTTCTTCGGCGAGGTCATGCCAAGGAACAGCATCTGGGCGCCGCTGCGGGCGATCTCGTCCGCGATGCCCTCCTGCTCGGAATCGTCGAAGTAGCCGTTCCGGCTGCCGGCCACCTTCAGGGCGGGGAAGCGGTCGGCCACTCGGCGCAGCATCTGGTCCAGCACGTCCTGCCTGGCGCCGAGGAGGTACACGGACATGCCCGCCGACTCCGCCTCGGCCAGCAGCCGCAGGAACAGGTCGATGCCGGCGACGCGTTCCGGCAGCGGCGCGCGCAGTATCCGGCCGGCCCAGACCACGGCCTGTCCGTCGGCGAGGACGAGATCGCAGCCGGCCACGGCCTGGGCGAGCCGCTGGTCCCGCCGCATGTTCACCAGCTTCGCCGCGTTGACCACACCGATCTCGAGCTGTCTGCCGTCCCGCACCGCCTCGAGGCAGCGCTGCACGGTCTCGTCCATGGTGAGAGGGTCCAGCTCGACCCCGAACAGGGACTGACGCTCACTCATATCCGGCCCCCCTGCCAGGCGTAGAGCATCCAGCCGAGTTCATAGGGCCGGCATTCGCGGTCCACCGAGGCGGGCCGGTACACCCGGTCCAGGGACTTCAGCCGGAGGTTCGGAGCGACCCGGGTGCCGAGCCCCCGGGCGGCCCGTACGGCCTTCTTCGGATCGCCCCGGTAGACCTTGCGCCAGGTGACGCCGAGCTGGTCGAGGATCAACGGCTGCCGGTGTTCCGGGCGTTCGGCCAGTTCGGGTACGTCCGTCATCCAGCGCAGGCCCTTGCGGATCGACGCGGCGAAGTCGGTGCCGCCGGCGTCGGCGAGATCGAACAGCGCCGTCGGAGCCATCGCGTGCTGGTGGACGCTGTAGACCGGGTAGCCCTCCACGACACCACCGGTGCGCGCGTCGTAGTGCCACCACCACTGCCCGCCGTCGCCCTGCAGTTCGCAGATGCGCGCCGCGCACGCCTCGGAAGCGGCCAGCGCCTCCGGATCGCCGTCCCCGCCGCCGCTGGCGTGTGCCCGGGCCAGGGCCTGGAGCGGGTACGTCTGGTCGGCGAAGCAGCTCACATGCGCCCGGTACCAGGGCACCAGGCCGGGCCCGGTGGCGTGCGGGAACAGCGGGCTGTTCCCGATCCTGGCCCGCAGCAGGCGGTCGCGAGCTGTGGTGAAACGTCTCTCCACGTCGACCGTGTCGCGAGCCGCCGCGAGCGCGGACAGTACCCAGGCGGCCTCGACGGTGTACTGCGGCCGGCCATCCTCGTCCAGGGCGTCGACCCGCGCGAGGGCGTCGGACAGCTTAGGGTGGCCGGTCTCGGCGGCGGCCCAGGCGATGAGCGCCGCGTCACCGAGGTTGGTCACCGCGGGCAGCGATTCGACCAGCAGCCCCGTGAACTCCTCTGCGGTACGTCCCCCGAGCACCGCGCGCTGACGGTCCTCGGGGAGGAACCGCGCGCCCAGCACGGTGATGGCCGCGTACCTGGTACTGATCCCGCGCCGGTCCAACGTCCAGGAACCATCGGGGGCCCTACGCCCGGCCATGGTGAAGGCGAAGGCCTCACCGCCGGGGAGCAGCATCGACGGAAGCCCCGACTCGGCGACCGCGAGCAGTCGTTGGGCGAGCGCGAGCAGCGGCGGCTCCGCACGACCGAGCGCCGCCAGACGTGTGATGGTCATCGTTCGGACACACCAACCCCCCTGTGGGTCCTCTTCTTGCACAGACTCGTGATCGCCGCGTCGCGGAAGGCAGCGCGGCGGAAGGCAGACGTCAGGCGTCGGAGAGGTCGTCACTCCGCGCTGCAGACACAGGTGTCCTCACCCGGTAACCCCCCCTGGGCACGACCGGTTTGTGTGCTCACTGCGCTAGGTCTGCACAGTTCGCACACATGTTATGCATGCGGATGTTCGAGGATTGGCGCTTTGCGAGAAATCAGCGAGTCATTACCCGCTCGACGAGTTCACCGTCCTTCTCGTCGTACAGCGCCCCCGTCTCCGGGCACTCCCATCCCCCCAACTCGCCTTCCCGCTCCACGAGTCGGACGCCGGCCCGGCCGACCCAGCCGATCCGGCGCGCGGGAACGCCCGCCACGAGCGCGAAGTCCGGCACGTCCCGTGTCACCACGGCACCGGCCGCGACCAGCGCCCAACGGCCGACGCGCACCGGCGCCACACACACCGAACGAGCCCCCAGCGACGCCCCCTCGTCCACCACCACTGCCACGGCCTCCCAGTCGCCGCCGCGCTTCAGCCGGCCCTGCGGGTCCACCGAACGGGGGAAGTAGTCGTTGGTGAGCACCGCCGCGGGGCCGACGAACACCCCGTCGCCGAGCACCGCGGGTTCGTAGACCAACGCGTAGTTCTGGAGCTTGACGTTGTCCCCCATCCGCACCCCCGGACCGACATAGGCCCCCCGGCCCACGATGCACCCGCTGCCGAGCCGGGCGTCCTCCCGGATCTGGGCGAGATCCCACACCGTCGTCCCCTCGCCGATCGTGGCCGCCTCGTCGACCTGGGCGGTCGGCTGGATTCTGAAGTTCACCGAGAGGAACCTTTCTTCTCGTCGAGCAGAGTGGGCAGCGCCGCCTCCAGCGCCTCGCGCCAGGGACGGATCGGCTCGATCCCCGCAAGGCGCCAGCGGTCGTGCCCCAGGACGCTGTACGCGGGGCGGGGAGCGGGCCGCGCGAAGGCGGTGCTGGTGGTGGGCCGGACGCGTCCCGGGTCCGCGCCGAGCAGCCGGAAGATCTCCCGGGCCAGGCCGAACCAGGTCGTCTCCCCACCGCTGGTGCCGTGGTATACCCCCGCGGGCGCGGTACCGGCGAGGGCTGCCTGCCCGAGCCGCACCAGCCGGTCCGCCAGATCCACCGTCCAGGTCGGCTGCCCGCACTGGTCGTCGACCACGTCGACGGTGTCCCCGGCCGACTCCAGTCTGATCATCGTGTCGATGAAGTTCCCTCCCCCCGCCCCGTACAGCCAGGCGGTACGCACGACGTAACCCGTGTCCGGGAGCGCACCCAGCACCGCCTCTTCCCCCGCGAGCTTGGTACGCCCGTACGCGGTACGCGGTGCCGTCGGGGCATCCTCGGGGTACGGGATGGTGCCGTCGCCCGCGAAGACGTAGTCCGTCGAGATCTGGATCAGACTCGCGTCCGCCTTCGCGCAGGCCTCGGCGAGGTTCCTGGGCCCGTCGCCGTTGACCCGCAGGGCGTCCGCCTCGCTTGTCTCCGCCTCGTCAACGGCCGTCCAGGCGGCGCAGTTGACCACGATCCCGGGCCGGTACGTATCGAGCGCGTCCCGCACGGCGTCGGCGTCGGTGATGTCGAGACTGCCACGGGCCAGGCCGACGGCCCTCTCGCCGTCCCGGCGGAGCCGCGCCAGAACGTCCTGCCCGAGCATCCCGGAGGCGCCGGTGATCAGCCAAATGGTGGTCATGTTTCCCTGTTCGTCGTCAAGTGGCCCGGGGCGAGGCTCTCCGATGCCGCGGCACTACAGCGCCGCGCGCTCCTTGAGCGGTTCCCACCAGGCGCGGTTCTCGCGGTACCAAGTGACCGTCTCCGCAAGGCCGGTGGCGAAATCCTTGCGGGGCTCGTAACCGAGCTCCGCACGGAGCTTGCCGCAGTCCACCGAGTAGCGGCGATCGTGGCCCTTGCGGTCGGCCACGTACTCCACGCTGGTGTCCCAGTCCGCGCCGCAGGCCTCCAGCAGGAGAGCGGTCAGCTCCTTGTTGGACAGCTCCGTGCCGCCGCCGATGTTGTAGACCTCGCCTGCGCGCCCCTTGGTGCGTACCAGCTCGATGGCCTGGACGTGGTCGTCGATGTGCAGCCAGTCGCGGACGTTTCCGCCGTCGCCGTACAGCGGGACCTTCTTGCCGTCCAGCAGGTTCGTGATGAACAGCGGGATGACCTTCTCGGGAAAGTGGTGGTGCCCGTAGTTGTTGGAGCAACGGGTCACCCGCACGTCGAGGCCGTGGGTGCGGTGGTGGGCGAGAGCGATCAGGTCGCTGGACGCCTTGGATGCTGCGTACGGGGAGTTGGGGCTCACCGGGTCCGTCTCCGGCCAGGAACCGGAGTCGATGGAGCCGTACACCTCGTCGGTGGAGATGTGCACGAAGGTTCTTGGTCCTCCGTGGCGCAGCGCCGCGTCCAGCAGCGTCTGGGTGCCCAGGACGTTGGTCCGGATGAACTCGGTGGCGCCCAGGATGGAGCGGTCCACGTGCGACTCGGCGGCGAAGTGGACGACCTGGTCGTGCTCGGCGATGAGCTCGTTGACCAGCTCGGCGTCACAGATGTCGCCCTTGACGAAGGCGAACCCGGGGTGGTCGCGCACTTCGTCGAGGTTGGCCGGGTTGCCCGCGTACGTCAGCTTGTCCAGCACAGTGACCGCCACATCGGCCGGGCCGGCCGGGCCGAGGAGCGTGCGGACGTAGTGCGAGCCGATGAAACCGGCACCGCCGGTCACCAGGATTCGTGTCTTCATGAGGAGATCTGCACCTTGCTGTGGTCGCCGAGGACGAAACGGTGGGCGGCGGGCTTGCGGGGCGCCGGAGTGACTTCGACGCTGCGGCCGATGAGGGAGGCCTCCACCCGGCGGACGCCGCTGACGGAGGAGTCGCGCAGCACGATCGAGTACTCGATCTCGCTGTCCTCGATCCGGCAGTCCCCCGAGATCGAGGTGAAGGGACCGATGTAGGAGTCGGTGATGACGGTGTTCGCGCCGACGACCACCGGGCCCACGATCCGGCTGCCGGTCACCTTCGCCCCGGGCTCGATCCGCACCCGGCCGATGATCTCGCTGTCGCCGTCGACCGTGCCGTCGATCCGGCGCTCCAGGGTCTCCAGCACCGAGCGGTTGACCTCGAGCATGTCGGTGACGTTCCCGGTGTCCTTCCAGTACCCGGAGATCGTCGTGGAGCGCACGTCACGTCCGGCGTCGATCAGCCACTGGATGGCGTGCGTGATCTCCAACTCGCCGCGCCAGGACGGCTCGATCGAGCGCACCGCCTCGTGGATCGCCGGGGTGAACAGATACACGCCCACCAGCGCCAGCTCGCTCTTGGGATGCCGGGGCTTCTCCTCCAGGCCGATGACCTGGCCCGTCGCGTCCAGTTCGGCCACTCCGAACGCGGTGGGGTCCGGCACCTTCGTCAACAGGATCTGTGCCTCGGGCCGCTCGGCGCGGAAGGCGTCCACCAACTCCGTGATGCCACCCACGATGAAGTTGTCGCCGAGGTACATCACGAAGTCGTCGTCGCCCAGGAACTCGCGGGCGATCAGCACCGCATGGGCCAGCCCCAGCGGGGCCTCCTGCGGGATGTAGGTGACATCGAGGCCGAACGCGGAACCGTCACCGACGGCCTCCCGGATCTCCTCGGCCGTGTCCCCGACGATGATCCCGACCTGGGTGATGCCGGCCCCGGCGATCGCTTCCAGACCGTAGAACAGCACCGGCTTGTTCGCGACCGGTACAAGTTGTTTCGCCGATGTATGGGTTATGGGGCGCAAACGGGTACCTGAGCCACCAGACAACAAAAGTGCCTTCATGCGTATCACCCTACTTACGCCGGACTTGCCGACGGAGGGATTCCGCATACCGTATGCCCGGCCCCGTACAGGTGGCGTGTTGCCTGTTGTCGTTCAGCACCGATCGGCTCCCGCCCGTTTTCGGCGGACGCGGACCGCTGACGTCATCCCGAGGTGTGGTCGCTCATACAGCGACGGGGGTGCCAAAGAGTGGCAGGGCGTGGCGAGTACGGAAGCTGAGGGTGTGGAGGGGGCCCGTCAGTGTCCGTCGTCCGGCGGCAGGCTGGGCACGTCGGCGCGGAAGAGGCTGACCAGCAGCCCGTAGGGCCGGCCCTGCGCGGAGTTCGTCGGATGCGGCTCAACGGTCATCGCGCGCAGCCGGGCCTCCAGCGCGTGTGCCTCGGCGTCGGTGAGCCAAAGGTGGCGCAGCGTCGTGTGGGAGGCCTGGCCGGGCTCGGCCGGCAGCATCTCACCGAGTGCGGCGTTGATCAGGAACTCGGGACCGACCGCCGCGTCCTCGTGCAGTTTGAAGCCGCGGCTGACCAGCGCGAAGTACTGCTCGGTCCCGCCGCGCACCTGACGACTCTCGGCCAGCCGCACCAGTCCGGCCTCGCGCAGCACGCGCACGTGATAGCCGATGGTGCCCTTGCTCATTCCCAGCACTTGGGTGAGCTGTCGCAGCGTCGCGGGGCGCTGGCGCAACACATTGACGATGCGGTGACGCAGCGGGTGCCCCAGTGCCTTGAACTGCTCGGGCGAGCGCAACACGAGGTGGTCCCGGCCCTCCGGAACCTGCTGGTCCTGGTCGGCGCCGCTCCCGTGTGGGGGTGGCTCTTCTTCTGCCATGGACGAAAGTGTCCAGGAACCTAAACGCTTTTGACAACTTCAACGCGGCGGCCACACAATCCCGAAGAGGAAGTGGCGAGGATTCTCGTCACTTGATCACGGGAGAACCAAGGAGTCCGATGCCCCTCGCCACGGCACGTGTCGCTACCACCCGCCCCGCCCGCTACGTCAAGCAGCTCGTCTCTCACATGGGTCACAAGGCCACCACCGCCCTCACCGCCGACGGCCGAGGCACGATCACGGTCGCCGCCGGTACCTGCGCTCTCACCCCCCATCCGGACTGGCTGGAGCTGACCGCCACCGCGGTCGACACGGAGTCCCTGGCACGGGTCCAGGATGTGATCACCCGCCATCTGCTGCGCTTCGCCACGCAGGAAGAGCTCGCCGTCGAGTGGACCGGCCCGATCGACGGCGGCGAACTGGAGCCCACCGCCCCCGTCGTCGGCGACTACCTGCTCCGCCACCACACCCCGGCCGACGACGTCCTCCGCGAGCTGGCCGTCGCCACACGCGAGGCCGCCGCCGGCGCCGCGCACATGCAGGTCTCCTCCGACGAGGGCACGCTGCTCACCATGCTGACCCGGCTGGCCGGAGCCCGCTTCGCGGTCGAGGTCGGGGTCTTCACCGGCTACTCGGCCCTCTGCATCGCCCGCGGCCTGGCCGACGGCGGGCGACTCCTCGCGTGCGACGTCAGCGAGGAGTGGGCCGCGATCGGCCGGCCGTACTGGGAGCGGGCGGGCGTCGCCCACCTGATCGACCTGCGCGTCGCCCCGGCGCTGGACACGCTGCGCGCGCTCGACGCCGAGCCGGTCATCGACATCGCGTTCATCGACGCCGACAAGCACAACTACCCCGCCTACTACGAGGAGATCGTGCGCCGACTGCGTCCCGGCGGCCTGGTGGTCCTGGACAACGTCTTCCTCGGCGGCCGGGTCCTCGACCCCGCGTACCAGCAGGAGCACCACCTGGCGATGCGTCGACTGAACGACCTGATCGCCGCCGACGAGCGGGTGGACTCGGTGATGCTGCCGGTGCGCGACGGGGTGACCATCGCCCGGCGCCGCTGAGGCGCTGCCCGCATGCGACGACTCGAAGACCCCGGAGCGAGCCGGCCGACGGCTCGCTCCGAACGAGACAGCCTTGGCCGACGGCCGCCGCCATCCGGGACCGCGCGGGTGCGACAGCGCGCGCCGGCGGCCTGCGCGATGGAGGGCCGGCCACCGAGGGACAGTGGTGTCGGCATCCGAAGGACAGCGCTGCCATGTACCTGCCCGGGACCCGAGCTGCCCTGTCCGGAGTTTCACCAGACTGACGGCGGGAAACCCGGCTCCGGCGAGCAGGCGAGCAGGCGAGCAGGCGAGCAGGCGAGCGGCTGACGGGGAAGGGGCTTCCGACCCGGCCCGCTGGACGGTGGGTCATCGAGCGAAGGAGCCGCGCATGGCATTCGACGAAGTGGTCGGCTCCGCCGTGGTGACCGGAGCGTCGTCCGGAATCGGCGCCGAGTACGCGACCCGGCTGGCCCGGCGGGGCTGGGACCTGGTTCTGGTCGCCCGGCGTGCCGAGCGGCTCGACGCCCTGGCGGGACGGCTGCGTGAGGAGATCGGCGCGGCGGTCGAGCCGATGGTGGCGGACCTCGCCCGGCCCTCCGACCTGGCCCGGGTCGCCGAGCGGGTCGCCGCCGACGACGTGGCCCTGCTGGTGAACAACGCCGGAATCAACGGATACGGGCCCTTCGCCGAGGTCGACCCCGGCCTGCTCACCAAGGTGGTCGACGTGAATGTCGTGGTGCCGACGGTGCTGACCCGGGCGGCCGTCCCCGGCATGGTGGGGCGCGGCCGGGGCGCGGTCGTCAACGTCGCCTCGCTGCTGGCGTTCGCCGGCGCCCTGCCGCCCGGTCCACTTCCCCACCGTTCCGTCTACGCGGGCACCAAGGGTTACGTGGTCACGTTCACCAGGACCCTCGCCGCCGAACTGGCCGGCACGCCGGTGCTCGTCCAGGTCGCCTGCCCCGGCCTCACCGCCACCGAGTTCCACCTCGGTACTGGTGAGGCTCCCGTCCCCGGGGAGCCACGGGTCCACGACGAGGTCGGGATGCCTCCCGCCGACGTGGTCGCCGCCTCCCTCGCCGCCCTGGAGGGCCGGGAAGTGGTGTGCGTGCCCGACCTGTCGAACCCCGAGGCCGTGGCCCGACTGGCCGAAGCGGAACTCGCCCTGCGCAACGGCTCCGGTCCCGCTCTGGCCCCCCGCTACCGCGCGACGGAGCGCTCACACGACTGATCCCAGCCGCGGGCCCGCACAGGGCAGCGGGAAGCACTCGGATGCGTTGCGTTGCGCCGCCGGCGGCCGAGGGGGCCTCAGTCGTTCGTCGGCTCCGCACCTGTCGACTGCCGCTTCGGCGTGCGCAGCAGGCGTAGGCCGACGAGGCTCTGGAGCGTCATCGCGGCGGCTGCCGTGGCGGTGACCGCGAAGCCACCGCGTGCCCCGAGCGAGTCGATCGCCCAGCCGCAGACCGACGCCGCGGCGGCCGAGCCCGCCGCGCCGACGGAGCCGAGCCAGGAGAACGCCTGGGTCAGGACGGCCTGGTGGACGGCTGACTCGGTGAGCACGGGGAAGAGCACCAGCAGGGGTTGGATCGTGGCACCGGTCAGGACGACGACCAACCCGAGCCCGAACGGTGAGCCGACGGTCGGCAACAGCAAGGTGCCGAGCATCAGCGCACCGGTCACAGTAAGCAGTTGCACCGGTGGTGCGGCACGCCACCGGCGCAGCCCGTACAGCCATCCGGCCAGCAGACCGCTGCCACTGGAAACGGCGAAGATCGGGGCCGCGGCGCCCGGTGCGCCGTGCTCCACGACGAAGGCGGTCACCGACAGCTGCATCGCACCGAAGAAGACCCCGAGGGCGAGATTGAGGCTCATCAGTACGAAGACCGCGCCGCGCAACAACGACTGGTCCGCACGGGCGTGCGCGACCGTGTCGACCGCCGGTGACGGCGCGCTGCCGTGCTGCGCCGCGAGGACCAGACCGCCCACCATCGTCAGGGAGGCTGCCAGCACCGTCCCGGCCACGGAATGTCCGGCCGCCGCGAGTGCGCTGACCGACGTAGGGCCCACGAGGTAGGCCATCGCGTTGCTGACGGACTCCAGCGCGAAAGCGGTGGGCAGTTCCGCCGCTCGGGCGGTGCGGAGCAGCGCCGCCCAGCGTGCCGCGGACATCGCGGTGAGCTGGGGAACACTGGCTCCGACCAGCGCACCGCCCAGGGCCATGAGGGCGGCGGGAGCGTCTGCGGCGACCAGGGACACGAGGACGGCCACCGCAACGGCGTGGGCGAGCAGTGCGGGTGGCAGGACGCGGGTCTGCCCGAACCGGTCCACGAGCCGGGCCAGTTGTGGCGCCACGAGCGCGTCGGTCACCGCGAACGCGCCGCTGACCAGGCCGACCGCGGCGAAGGTGCCGGTCCGGTCGTGTACGAGCCAGACGATGCTGAGGCCGGTCATCGCGACGCCGAGGCGTCCGAGCGATGCCGGCCAGAAGAATGCTGCGGCCCCCGGGGTACGCAGCAGGGAACGGTAGTTCGCCGATGGCACGGCGAGTCCTTTTCGCTGCCCGGCGGGACGGCACGCCTGGGTCGTCGGTGCCCGAATGTACCGACCCGTGGTCGCCGCCTGGAACCGTCCAGTGCTGGTACGGAGAGGGGGCACGTCCCCCGCACCGACTCCGTCACCGGGCAGAACTCTCGATGTGCTGTTGGTGGTTGTGATCGCGTCGATTCTCATCGCCGGGGCCGGAGATGTCCATCACGATGCGGATCGGGACCTTTACGGTCGCGGTAGGACCGCTCGCCCCCCCGGCGAGTCGGTCTGGCGCACTACGTGCCGTACGGCTGGTGACATGTGTTGTCGTACACCATGTTCACGTGAGATTGGATGATGGGGCGAGCCATCTGGGCGTAGGCCTTGACCTGGGGGTTGTTGGTGGTCGCAATCTCATGGTCGATCGTGGCCAGAGCCTCCTTGTGACCCTGGAACATCATCCTCAGCCAGGTCGCGTCGTATGCGGTCGTGTGCGCCTCGGACGCGACGGGAGCGAACATGGCCTGGTCGGCCTTTGTCGGGCCGCTCGGAAGCCGGACGCCCAAGGACGCCGCGACCGGCTTGAGTCGTACCTCGAGCTGCGCGTGGTTGTCGTGCAGGACGCGGCCGACATCCTTGACGCACTCCATGGTCGCGTTCTGCTGGGCGTTGCTCCCCGCCGCTATCTCGCTCACGTTGACGTTGCCCATGAACTTGACGAAGTCTCTGTCGCGATGGGTGTCCGCGGGGGTCGTACCGTGAGCGGACGCGATTCCCGCTGTTCCACCCACCACGCACATGGCGGCCAGAGCCATCATCACCGATCGGTTGCGCTGTTTCATTTCTGACAGTCCTTTCTGGAAGCCACAGGTACCAACAGGAGCCAATTCCAACGTGGTTACCTGTCCGGCTTTCAGCGTTCCGTGTCGCCCCCCGGCGTCGTGTCCTCCATCCGGCGGGTGTTCCGGAGGAACCACCACGGCCGACCGCGGGACACACGCCTCCTCCGGGCAGGTCCGGGCTGCGGCCCCGACCGGGTGAGTCGGGAGGCGTAACGGGCGCGCAGCGGCGCCTTTCGGCTCCGGGAAATGTCAGGCGGGCGGGAGCACTGATCGCTCCCGCCCGCCAAGGGGCGTGTGCCGCGCTGCAATAGCGGGCTCCGGCTTCGGTGTCAGTAGTCGGCGTTGTCGTAGATGTCGACCCAGATGGTCTTGCCGCGTCCGTTGGGGGAGTTGCCCCATTGGGTGGAGAGGTAGTCGACGATGTTGAGGCCTCTTCCGTGTTCGGCGTGCTGGTTGGTTTCGGCGGTGAGGGTGATGGGTTGCGGGACGGGCGGGGTGGGGTCGGTGTCGCGTACTTCGAGGCGGATGTGGTCGGGATATTCGCGGAGACGGAGGTCCACGTCGCTGTCGGCGTGGATGAGGGCGTTGGTGACGATTTCGGAGGTGAGGAGCTGGAAGTTGTCGATGTGTTGGTCGAGACCCCAGGTGTGCAGGCTGTCGGTGATGAACTGGCGCGCTGCTTTGACGGCGTGGAGGTCGTGCCGGTGGAAGGTGGTGTGGGTGATGCGGCGGTTGGGGCCCGGTGTGGGTCCTTGGTAGTGGGCGAGTAGGAGGGCGATGTCGTCACGTTGCGTGTACTGGGTGGTGGCCTCGTGGATGAGATGGTCGGCGAGTTTGTCGAGGGATGTGGGCTGGGGCGTGAGCAGGGTGTGCGTCCAAGGGGCGGTGTCGGGGGCGGGGGATGTGGTGAGGCCGTCGGTGTGGAGGAGGAGAAGGGTGTCCGGGGCGAGGGTTGTCTCGGTGGTGCTGTAGGCGTGGTCGGGGTTGATGCCCAGGGGGATGTTGGGAGGCAGTTCGGGGGTGTGGATGGTGCCGTCCGTGGTGCGGATGAGCGGATTGGGGTGGCCGGCATTGGCGATTTCGGCCAGTCCGGTGGGGATGTCGAGAGTGATGAGGCAGCAGGTGGCCATGAGGTCGGTGTCGAGCTCGTTGAGGAGGCGGTTGGCGCGGGCCATGACGGCGCCGGCGGAGTGGCCTTCGGTGGCGTAGGCGCGGACGGCGCTTCGGAGTTGCCCCATGACCACGCAGCTTTCGATGCTGTGACCTTCGACGTCACCGACGACGAGGGCGATGCGCCCGCCGGGCAGGGGGATCATGTCGTACCAGTCGCCGCCCAGGCCCGCGGTGGAAGGCGCGGGTATGTAGCGGGCGGTGGTGGCCATGCCGGGGATTTCGACGATGTCGCGGGGCAGCAGCTTCTTCTGCAGGTTTTCGGCGAGTGAGCGTGCGTTTTCGCCGAGGGTCGCTCGTTCGAGAGCGGGGCCGAGGATGTCCATCATCATCATGGTCACGGCGCGCTCCTCGGAGCTGAAGGCCCGCGGTCGGTCGAAGCCGAGGGTGCAGACGCCGAGGGGGCGGTTGCTGAGGATGATGGGCAGGTGGACGGTTGCCTCCAGGTCGTCCTCGACGGCGTGGGGGTAGGACGCGAGGAGGGTGTCGCGGTCTTCGAAGAAGAGGGAGGTGTGTTTGAGCAGGGCGTCGGCGTCGGGGCGGTGCGAGGTGGCCGCGGCGCCGTGGAGGAGTCTGAGGGCGACGGTGGGATAGCCGCTGTGTCCGGTGACCCAGAGCCGGCCGTCCTTGAAGGTGCTGACGAGGAAGGCCGTGGCGTTGAACGGTGTCATGATCCGTGTCCGGGTGACGGTCATGACGTCGCCCACGGTGGTGGCCTCGTTGAGTTCGGCGGCCAGCTGGTGCACCTGGTACATGAAGCTGACCTCGGTGGAGCCGGGCAGGCCGGGCAGGCCCCACCCGCTGTTGGCGGCCGCGGGTGTAGTGGCTCGTGGCTGGTAGAGCGGCAGCAGGATGGGTTTGGTGCCCGCTCGCATGGAGATGCCCTGGCCGGTCATGGCGTACAGGGTGCGCCCGACACTCATCGTCTTGTACGTCAGCCACGCCACTTCGCGTGCGTTGAGGAAACGTGTGCGCGGTGGGATCCAGAGGAAGGTGAGCACGCCGAGGCGGCCGCCCGGTGTGTCGAGGGGAAGGGACACCACCGAGTAGGGGAAGGGCACGCGGCTGGCGAGTCTCAGGTCGGGGGAGCGGGGGGTGGGGAAGCCGGCCATGGTCATTTCCCCGGTGCGGAACGCGGCGGCCGTGGCGTAGGGATCGCCCGTGTCCAGCTGTTCCGGCATGGTGAAGATCGCCGGCTGGGCGCCGGCGATGAGCACGGTCCGCAGCGTGTGCTGGTCCTCCGCCAGCAGGTAGGCCAGGCCCGTGTTCGCCCCGAGCCGCTGGATCACCTCCTGCAGGATGGTGGCGAGCGCGGCGTCACGGTGGAGGGTTGCATATGTGTCCGTCTGGTTCATGATCATGTCCCGGGTCGGACACCCGTTTGGGAAAAGGGTGAGACTGGTGTGTGGGGGCTGTTCCTTCATGCTCTCTCCGGCCCGGGGCCCGCGCATCTGCCTGGCCTCATGTCGCCGGGTGGCGGGCTGAGCAGACGGCATGATCGGCGGCTGTCGTGGCCGGCCCGCGGCCACCGTGGGGCCGTGAGCTGCGGGTGTGAGTTCTGGGCCGTGAGCTGTGGGCTGCGGCTGGTCAGGGCTGGGGGCCGGGATCCGGTGCTGGTCGCGGGCGGCGGCGGACCCTTGCCCGGGGCCGGCGATTGGGAGTGCCGCAGCCCTGCTGCCGTGCCGAGCGTCCCGCTGCCACGGCGAGGACGTGAGAGGAGGCGCTGCCGGTTCAGACGGCGGCCAGGGCGGGGACGCTGCTGGAGGACCAGTCGGGGGGAACGATGAGTACGGGGGCTGCGGCGTGCCGCAGGCAGTAGAGGTCAGGCGAGGGGCGCAGCCAGGCGAATGCCTGCCGGTAGCGCAGGCCGACCACCAGCAGGTCGTCCGGGCCGTTGGCCAGGCCCGCCAGGACCGGTCCCAGCAGGCCGCGCTCCACGCGGCGCTCGACCACCAGGTCGTCGGGGAGCGCGGCGCGCTTGCAGACACTGTTGAGCATCCTGTGCGTCGATGCCTTGTGTGAGGCGTCCAGCTCGGGGCAGGGGTGGGCGCGCTCGGCGACGTCGCCCCCGTACGGGGCCCACACCGCCACGACCACGAGGACGGTACCGCGCCGACGGGCTTCCTCGGCCGCGCACCGCAGTGCCGCGACGCTTCCCTTCTGGTGGTCGATGCCGACGATGACTCGCGCGTCGTGGCTTGGTTCGATTCGCATGACACTCTCACTTCACCTGCTGGGCGGGCTGGAACCTTGTAGTCACGACGCTAGGACCGGCGCGAGGTGCGGTGAGTCCTGCGACTGGGGGAGCGGGTGGACGACTCCTGTGTCCTCCGCTCGGCACCGCGGCCCGGCCGCAGCAGCCGTAGCCGTGTGTGACCGGCGCTGCCGGATGCCGTCAGGGCCGACAAGGGCCCGGGCGCCACGGCCGACCGCGCTCGACGTCGGTCGGCCGGGTTGCCTCGGCCTCACACGCCGATCGCTCCGTCGATGCGCTCCCGCAGCAGGTCCGCGTGGCCGTTGTGGCGGGCGTATTCCTCGATCATGTGGATGAGGACCCAGCGCAGCGACACCGTTCCGCGCCAGGAATCGTCACCTGCTGCGTCCAGGTCGGGGGCCTCGGCGACGAACCGTTCGGCGAAGGCCACCTCGCTCCGCCAGGCCTCCCACGCCGCCGCGACGGTCCCGGGGTCGCCCGAGGCGCCGTCGAAGTCCCCGTCGGGGTCGGCCGTCGAGGAGAAGAGGGCCGGCGCGTCCTGCCCGGCCAGGACCCCACGGAACCAGCGGCGTTCCACGTCGGCGAGGTGTCGGACCAGGCCGAGCAGCGAGAGCGTCGACGGCTCCACGGACCGCAGGGACAACTCCGGGCCCAGGCCCGAGCACTTCAGCTGCAGCGTGGCGCGCTGGGCGTGCAGGACATCAACGAGCATGCGCCGTTCGTCGCCGGTGGTCGGGCCGGTGAACCGGTCAGCGCCGCCGAACAGTTCGCCTCTTCTGGTGGGTTCGCTCATGTCCGCCCTTCGGTTCATGGTTCGCGCCTCTGCGCGCGGCCGCGACCGCCATGGTCGCGTACGGCGTCGTGCAGCCGGCTTCGCGGTCAGCGCCCGCTCGGTGCCGGTGAGTTGACCGGGGTCGAGGCGGCGCGCAGGCGGCGCATGGCCAGCTCGTCGGCCGCCTGCGCCGGGGTCCGGCCGTGGCGTTGTGCGGTGTCCAACAGGTCGTCGACGGTGTCCTCGATGGCGCGGACGCGTGCGCGGGCCTCGTCCGCGCTGACGTGGTGGAGCTCGGTGCTGATGGCGTTGATGACTCCTCCTGCGCTCGCGACGAAGTCCGGCACCCAGATGATGTCGCGGTGGTGCAGCAGGTCCGCGACGTCGGGAGTGGCGAGTTGGTTGTTCGCCGGCCCGACCACCGCGCGGCAGCGCAGCTCCGCCACGTTCTGCCTGGTCAGCAGGGAGCCGAGGGCCGCAGGGACCATGATGTCCACGTCCGCGGCGAGTATCTCGTCGGGCGAGCGCCAGACAGCGTCTAGCTCGTCGGCGGTGCCGCGCCTGCCCGGGTCGATGTCGGTGACCGTCAGAGCGGCGTCCTCCGCGGCCAGGAGGCGGGCGAGGCCGGCGCCGACGCGGCCCAGACCGACCACGGCGAGACTGCGACCCGCCAGACTCGCGGTGCCGTACAGCCGTCGGCTGACGGCCCGCAGCGCGGCGAGCGTCCCCCGCGCGGTGTGCGGGGACGAGTCGCCGCTGCCACCCAGATGCGTCGGCCGGCAGAACACGTGGGAAGTGGTCTCCCCGATCAGTGCCATGTCGTCGGGGCCGGTGCCGACGTCCGGACCGGTGGCGTACGCCCCGCCGAGCGAGTCGACGACGTCTGCCACGTCACGCAGCACCTCGTGACGTCGGCCCGCTTCGAGTTTCATCCCCTCCGGCAGGACCACGACGGCCTTCCCTCCGCCGCTGCTCAGACCGGCCACGGCGAACTTGGAGGTCATCGCGGCGGACAGGCGAAGGGCGTCGGCGAGGCCGTCCCGCCAGTCAGGGTAGTGCCAGAGCCGGAGGCCACCGGCTGCCGGACCGAGTGCCGTGGAGTGAATGGCCACGATCACCGGAAGCCTCGAGCGCCGACCGGTGCGGATCGTGACTCGCTCATGATTGAGCATGAGCCTGCCGTCCCTTCGGTTGTTCGGTCAGATGAAGTCATGCTGCACGAACGATTCACAGGATGCGGTTCCGACCGAACGTCTGAGTGAAGATGGGCTACGGTTGTCGGCCATGGACGAACTTGATTCGGAGATTGTCCGGCTCCTCCAGACAGATGCACGGCAGTCCAACCGGGAGCTCGCCCGGCAACTCGGCATCGCCCCCTCGACCTGCCTGGAGCGGGTGCGGGCGCTCCATCGCAGGGGCGTCATCCGCGGCTACCACGCCGATATCGACCCCGCGGCACTCAACCGCGGTGTTCAGGCGCTCGTGTCGGTGCAGGTACGGCCCCTCAGCCGTGTTGTCATCGACGCCTTCAAGGGCTTCGCCAGCGGCCTGCCGGAAGTCCTGCACGTGTTCGTGCTCTCCGGAGGCGACGACTTCCTCCTGCACGTCGCGGTGCAGGATCTCGACCACCTGCACGCCTTCCTGACCGACCGGCTCAGCAAGCGTGGTGAAATCACCGGATTCCGCACATCGGTCATTTTCCAGCAGGTGAGCAACACCGCCCCCGCACGCCTTCCCGCGCCGGACTAGTGCTGCGACTGGAAGGTCCATGTGCCCGCGTGGACGGGGGAGTTGGTCGGCGTGGGCCAAGGGCAGTCGACGGTGACCGGCCGGGTGTAGTCGATGCCGGGCACGTCGAAGCCGTACAGGTGCTGTACCTGGGTGCGGAACCAGTCGACGTCGGCCAGGCGGCCGATCGTGCGGGTGGTGGCCGCATTCCACCGCTCGGCCACTTCGGCTGCCACCGGGGCGGCGAGTTCCCGGGTGTCCAGGCGCAGGCGTCTGTCGTCGTCGAGTGTCAGGGGCCGGCCGGAGGCGAGCTGGTCCCACAGCTCGACCAGCTGGGGGAGTGGCGCGGGCAGGGTCTCGCCGAGAACGCCCCGGAGCAGGGCCACGTACAGGGCGATGGTGGGGATGGCGGTCGAGGACTGGGTGACGGCCGCACCGTTGACCGAGGTGAGTGCGCGTCCGCCGACGCGTTCGGCGAGGCGGGCGTCGAGGTCGTGGGCGGTGGCTTCCAGATGGGCCTTGGCCGCGCCGATGGTGCCCTGGCGGTAGATGGCCGCGGTGACCGGCGATCCGAGGTAGGACAGCGCGGTGGTGGTGAAGCCGTCGGCGAGCAGCTGCCGGTCGCCGAGATGGTCGATCCACCGGGCCCAGTCCGCACCGCCCATGACGGCAACGGTCTGGTCGATCTCGCCGGGTGAAGCGGGGGCGACTTCGATCTCCTTCACTTCTGGTGCGCCGTGCTCGTCGAAGACGAGGGTCTTCGTGCGGTGGGGTGAGCCGATCGGCTTGAGCACGGTGGCGTGGGTGACGCCGGTGGTGGGGTCGGTGCGGCGCGGGGCGGCCACGGCGTGGACGAGGTAGTCCAGACGGCGTGCGAACCGCTGCTCGAGCAGGGAGGCGACCTGGTCCTTCGTCGAGTCGGCGAACGCGTCGCCGTTGAGGAAGACCATGTCGCGGCCGTGCCGGCGGGCCAGGTCGCTGACGGCGGCGGTGCGGTACCAGCCCGCCGTGGCGGTCCGCCGGCCGGGCGGCTTCTCCATGCAGACGCCGATGCCCCGGATGCCGGCCCGGGCCAGACCGGCGATCGTGGCGGCGAGCCCGTAGCCGGCCGAGGATCCGACGATCAGCGCCACCGGCGCGGTGCTGCCGAGGGTGGAAGGTGCGGCGGGTACGGAGGCCCACATGTCCTGCACCAGTCTCCGGCAGCCGGCCGGGTGGGAATCGACGCTCAGGAACCCGCGGCCCCGGGGATGGATGACGCGACTGCTCACGCTCATGTCCTTCAACTCGTCCTTCAACTCACGTTCTTCGTCACGGAAAGGGGGTCTGGTACGGCGCACCGGCTGGGTCAGGTGGCACGGGCCCGGGTCAGGTCGTGGGCTACGGCCGACGGGGCGGGCCGGGTGTTGTGCGGGTTCTGCTTGCCCAGGTCGAAGGCGTACAGCCGCGACCAACTGTTGGGGAAGATCCTCAGCAGGGTGGACAGGAACCGGTAGCGGGCCGTGGGGATGGAGACGACTTTGCCCTTGCGCAGGTCGGCGAGGGCCGTTCGGACCAGGACGGTGATGTCGACCCAGCCCCAGTCGGTCTTGTCGGGGATGTCGGCCCTGTGGTTGAAGTCGGTCCTGACGTCTCCCGGGCACAGTGCCATGACGTGCACGGGGGAGTCCCGCAGGGCCTTGCTGTAGGCCATTTCCTCGGTGTGCCGCAGGACGGCGGCCGTGCTGGTGCCGTAGAGCGAGTTCGTCCAGGCGGGTGCGATGCCGCAGACGCTGGAGACATTGACGACGTCGCCGCTGCCGCGCTCGAGCATGGCCTTGAGGGCGGTCAGCGAAAGGTGGATCTTGGCGACGGCGTTGACCTCCAGCATGTACATCTCGTCGTCGACGGGGTTCTGGGTGGCGCCGGTGCCGTAGCCCATGCCCGCGTTGTTGATCAGCAGGTCGACGGGCCGGTCGGCGTCGGTGAGGCGGGCCGTGACGGGGGCGCGCCCTTGTGCGGTGGACAGATCCGCGCCGAGGATCTCGATCCGGCTGCCGTGGCGGCCGGTGAGCCGCGCCGCGAGGTCGTGCAGTTTCGCGGTGTCGCGGGCGACGAGGACGAGGTCGTGGGTGGGGGCCAGCCGGCGGGCGAATTCCGCACCGATCCCGGAACTGGCGCCGGTGATGAGAGCGACCGGCATGGCACATCCTTCCAAAGAGCAGGGGAGCAAGAGCAGGGGTGGGTGGGGGTCAGGCGGCCCTGCCGAGCCGGTAGGGCCGGCAGGGCTCGTCCTCGAGATGGGGGTATGCCTCGCGCAGGGCGACGAAACCGTCGACGATCGTCTTGATGTCCTTCGCGGTGAAGCCCGCGGTGGCGCTCACCCGGAGCATGGGCTCCTCGACGCCCGGCGCGATGAAGGTGTTGGTGTAGATGCCGTGCCGGGACAGCAGCCAGTTGTGGGCCTGGACCGTACCCACGGTGTCCCGGTGGCGGCGGGCCTTGTCGCGTTCGAGGGCCTGGCGGCGCGGGCTTTCGTCGGTGACGGCCAGGACGTCGGGCGCGGTCGCGGAGCGGAACAGGCCGCGCAGCGAGATCGACACGATCGGTGTGACGCCGGTGGCGTGGAAACCGGCCCGGTTGAGCTGACGGCGCAGAGCGTCGGCGTTGGCCTTCGCCCTGCTGCCCCGATACGTCTCCTCCTTCATGATGTCCAGGGAGCTCTGGGCCGCCGCGATCAGGGCGGGGGCGAGGCGAGTGCTGGGATCGGCCTGACCGCCGGTGTCGATCTTCTCGATGATGTCGGTGCCGGCGAGCAGGAAACCTCCGGTGGAGCCGAACGCCTTGGAGAAGGTGCCGCTGATGTAGTCGACCCGGTCGGCCAGGTTGAAGGCCGCGGCGGTGCCCCGGCCCCCACCTACGACCCCGATCCCGTGGGCTCCGTCGAGGAAGATCTCGGCACCGAACTCCCGGGCCAGATCCACGATCTCGGGCAGAGGGGTCAGGTCGCCCTCGACGGAGTAGGCGCCCTCGACGACGATGAGGAGCCGCTCGGTGTGCTTCGTGGCTTCCGTGAGTTTGCGGCGCAGATCGGCCATGTCGTTGTGGGCGAACCTCGCGGTCCGCCGTGGTTGGCCCAGGCGAATGCCGTCGCGCAGCGACGCGTGGGAGGACTTGTCACTGATGACGGTGACGTCCGGGTTCATGCGGATGATGCGGGACAGGCCACGCAGATTGGCCAGGTAGCCGGCGGCGAAGACCATGCCGGCCTCCTTGCCTGCCCAGGCGGCAAGCTCGCGTGCGAGTGTCCCACGCATCGTCAGATAGTCGTTCCACCGGCCCGTTTCCATCCCCCGGCCGATGACGTCGTGGTCGCCGGCATCGGTGTGAGGCCGCACGGGGCGCAACGGCCGGCGGTGCCGCCTGGCAGCCAGCGCCGTACGTGCCGCCGCCGTCAGCAGCGGGGGAAGACCGGCGGCGAACATTCGGGTCTGGCACTGCGCCGTCAGGTGCTTGACGATGTCACGGGAGGAAGCGAGGTAGGCGCCGGCAGAGCCGAGCGTTCCATCGAACGTCCCCACGAGGCAGGAGATGCGGGGCGCCATGCCGACCAGCGCGGCGGCGCCCTCCCTGGTGACCACACCGGAGGCGTCGTGGAGGAAGATCTCGGCGCCGAATTCCTCGGCGAGATCGCATATCTCCCTCAGCGGCAGCGAGCTGCTGCGGCCGGGTTCCGTACTCTCCAGCACCACCAGGATGTGCTCGGTGTGCCGCGCAGCTTCCTCCAGCGCCCTGCGCAGCGCACCCAGATCGTTGTGCTCGAACCACGCCGAACGCCCGGGGCGCGCCATCCGGATGCCGTCCCACAGCCTCTCCTGAACACTGTCGTCGGCGATCACGGCCGTGTCCCGGTGGAGCATGAGCAGCTGCGCCAGCGGGCCCACCGCGGCCAGGTCGTCGGCGGTGAACACCAAAGCGGCCTCCTGGTCCACCCAGGACGCGATCTCCGCCTCCAGATCGTTATGGATGCCGAGGTAGCCGTTCATCGGCGGGGCACCCGTCATGCCGACCCCGTACAGCTCGACGGCCTCGTGCGCGGCCTGCCGGACACTCCTGTCGCAGGAGAACCCCGGGGGCGCCCCGGGCGTGGAGGAGGGAACACCGACGCCGTAACGGTCGATCGCCTCATGTGCCGCCTGCTGTACCCGCGGATCGGTGGCCAGGTCGAGGTAGTCGTTCCCGGCGGCGAGGAGGGCCGGCACGCCGTCGAACTCGATGGCGTGACCGCTCTTCGCCGTCACCTGCGGGTAGTAGGGGTTGCCGATGGCGACGAGCGTGTCGACCTTGGCGCAGACGTCACATCCGGCGGCAGCGTGCAGTGTCATGGAATTCTCCCTGGGGGACGCGTTTTGGGTTCAGAGCAGGCATGCCGTACGGCACGTCTTCGATGGTTCCGGCAGCGCGCGGACCCCCGGGTCCCCCGATCGGCCGACCCACCGGTTGAACGGGCACGCCGACCGGCCCGGACAGCGGCAGCCGGCGGCATCTTCCGGATGTCGTCTCCGTCACGTGACCCACGACGGGCGCCCCCTACGACCACCACTGATGCATCAATGGAACAATCGTGGGCATTTCATTCATTGGACGGATGAAACAGGCGCTCTCTACGTTCGGGACATGGCTCTCACCGACACCAGGCAGCCCGTCTCCCAGGGCGCCGCACCCACCGTCCCCACCGCCGGCACCCTTGATGCCGCCGACTCCCGCATGGCCCCGGGCGCGTCCGGTTACCCGCGGATGCGTCTGGCCCTCTTCCTCGCCGGTGTCGCGACCTTCGCGATGCTGTACTCCACGCAGGCCCTGCTGCCGTTGATCTCCGGGGAGTTCGGGACGGCGGCGAGCGGGGCGAGCTGGACGGTGGCGGCCGCGACCGGCGGTCTGGCGCTGTTCGTGCTGCCGATGAGCGCCCTGTCCGAGCGCTTCGGCCGCCGCAGCGTGA
>NZ_JBWKFL010000023.1:0-146841 GCF_056434305.1 Streptomyces sp. NPDC044061
ACCTCGACTCCGAGAAGTACCAGCTCAAACACCGCGACTGGGAAGCCGCCGCACGCCGGGGCGGCACCATCGCCCCCCTCATCACCCGGCTCAACGACGTCCGGCGGCGCAATCCGGCTCTGCGGCAGCTGCGCGACCTCCACTTCCATCACACCGACAAGGACGAGGTGATCGCCTACAGCAAGCGGAGCGGATCGAACACGGTTCTGGTGGTCGTCAACCTCGACCCCCACCACACCCAGGAGGCCACGGTCTCGTTGGACATGCCGCAACTCGGCCTGGACTGGCACGAGTCGGTGCCGGTGCGCGACGAGCTCACCGGTGAGACCCATCACTGGGGCAGGGCCAACTATGTGCGACTCGAACCGGGCCACAGGCCCGCGCATGTCTTCTCGGTTCTGCGACCGTCCACCCCGCAGATCGGAGGGTCACCCACAATATGATCGTCAACGAGCCCGTCCCGGACACCTTCGAGGACACTCCCGCCAAGGACCGGGACCCCGATTGGTTCAAACGTGCCGTCTTCTACGAGGTACTCGTCCGCTCGTTCCAGGACAGCAACGGCGACGGCGTCGGCGACCTCAAGGGCCTGACAGCCAAGCTGGACTACCTGCAGTGGCTCGGCGTCGACTGCCTCTGGCTGCCGCCGTTCTTCAAGTCGCCACTGCGTGACGGTGGTTACGACGTCTCCGACTACACCGCCGTACTCCCCGAATTCGGTGACCTCGCCGACTTCGTGGAGTTCGTGGACGCCGCCCACCAGCGCGGCATGCGCGTGATCATCGACTTCGTCATGAACCACACCAGCGACCAGCACCCGTGGTTCCAGGAGTCGAGGCGGGATCCGAAGGGGCCGTACGGCGACTACTACGTCTGGGCCGACGACGACAAGCAGTTCCAGGACGCGCGGATCATCTTCGTCGACACCGAGGCCTCCAACTGGACGTACGACCCCGTACGCAAGCAGTACTACTGGCACCGCTTCTTCTCGCACCAGCCGGACCTGAACTACGAGAACCCGGCGGTGCAGGAGGAGATGATCTCCGCGCTGAAGTTCTGGCTGGATCTCGGCATCGACGGGTTCCGCCTGGACGCCGTGCCGTACCTGTACCAGCAGGAGGGCACCAACTGCGAGAACCTGCCGGCGACCCATGAGTTCCTCAAGCGGGTGCGCAAGGAGATCGACGCCCAGTACCCGGACACCGTGCTGCTGGCGGAGGCGAACCAGTGGCCGGAGGATGTGGTCGACTACTTCGGCGACTACCGGTCCGGCGGCGACGAGTGCCACATGGCGTTCCACTTCCCCGTCATGCCGCGCATCTTCATGGCCGTCCGCCGTGAGTCCCGCTACCCCGTCTCGGAGATCCTCGCCAAGACCCCGGCGATCCCCTCGGGCTGCCAGTGGGGCATCTTCCTGCGCAACCACGACGAGCTGACCCTGGAAATGGTCACCGACGAGGAACGCGACTACATGTGGGCCGAGTACGCGAAGGATCCGCGTATGCGCGCCAACATCGGCATCCGGCGCCGTCTCGCGCCGCTGCTCGACAACGACCGCAACCAGATCGAGCTGTTCACCGCCCTGCTGCTGTCCCTGCCCGGCTCGCCGATCCTCTACTACGGCGACGAGATCGGCATGGGCGACAACATCTGGCTCGGCGACCGCGACGCGGTGCGCACCCCGATGCAGTGGACCCCCGACCGCAACGCGGGCTTCTCGTCCTGTGACCCCGGGCGCCTCTACCTGCCGACGATCATGGATCCCGTCCACGGCTACCAGGTCACCAACGTCGAGGCCTCCATGTCCTCGCCGTCGTCGCTGCTGCACTGGACCCGCCGCATGATCGAGATCCGCAAGCAGAATCCTGCCTTCGGACTGGGGTCCTACAACGAGTTGCAGTCGTCCAACCCTGCCGTTCTCGCCTTCCTCCGCGAGGCCCCCCTGACCGAGGAAGGAGGGGACGACCTGGTGCTGTGCGTGCACAACTTCTCGCGGTTCGCGCAGCCCACGGAGCTGGACCTCAGGCGGTTCAGCGGGCGGCATCCGGTCGAGCTGTTCGGCGGGGTCCGGTTCCCGGCGATCGGCGAACTGCCGTACCTGCTGACGCTGGCGGGGCACGGCTTCTACTGGTTCCGGCTGCGCCGGGACGCCGCGTAGGCCAGGCACCGGTGGGGCGGTTTCCTCCGCCCCACCGGGGGCACGCATCAGTAACACCCCGACGATCCGGGGAAAGGACGTGACGCCCATGGGCGAAACGGTCACCTCTTCCGGCACCACCCCGACTTCCGGTCACCTCCTCGCCTCGCTCGAACCGCTGTTGTGCGAGTGGCTGCCCAGGCAGCGCTGGTTCGCGGGCAAGGGACGGCCGGTCACCGGGCTCACCCCGGTGGCCGCCACCGAACTGCTGCCCCCTGACGGCCGGCTGGGGCTGTACCACCTGCTCGTCCGCGTCCACCAGCCACCCGTGCTGGGCGCACCGCCGCACCCGGGCGACTGCTACCAGCTCCTGATAGGCGTGCGCGAGGCGCTGCCGCCCCGGCTCGCGCCCGCGCTCATCGGCCATGTGGAGAAGGGCCCGCTGGCCGGCCGCACGGTGTACGAGGCCCTGTACGACCCCCGGCCCGCCGACGTGCTCCTGGAGGCCCTGCGCACCCAGGCCCGCATCGGTGGGCTGCGGTTCGAGCGGGACCCGCGCCAGGAGATCCGGGAGGGACTCGTGGCGCGCCTGATGACCGCCGAGCAGTCCAACTCGTCGATCGTCTACGGCGACACGTTCATTCTGAAGCTGTTGCGCCGGGTCGTCCCCGGTGTCAACCCCGACCTCGAGATACCGCTCGCGCTGGCCCGCGAGGGCTGCGCCCGGGTGCCCGCGCCGACGGCGTGGCTCCATGCCGAGCTGGATGCCGACTCGTATGTGCTGGCCGTGCTCCAGCCGTTCGTGAACGGTGCGGCCGACGGCTGGGAGCTGGCGCTGCGGGAGCTGGCCAAGGGCGAGGACTTCGTCGCCGAGGCCCGAGCCCTGGGCCGGGCCACCGCCGAGGTGCACACCGCGCTCGCCCGTGCCCTGCCTACGGTCACGCTGGGCCAGGCCCAGCTGGGGCTGCTGGTGGGGGGCATGACCGAGCGGCTGGAGGCCGCGGTCCAGGCGGTGCCGGTGCTGCGGCCGTACGAGCGCGGGCTGCGCTCCGCCTTCGAGGCGCTGGCCGGCCTGGCCGCCGAGGGGCGTACCTGGACCGCCCAGCGCATCCACGGCGACCTGCATCTCGGCCAGTGTCTGCGCTCGCCGTCCGGAGAGTGGTCGCTGATCGACTTCGAGGGCGAGCCGGCCCGGCCGCTGGCCGAGCGGCGCATGCCGCAGCCGCCGGTGCGGGACATCGCCGGGATGCTGCGCTCCTTCGACTACGCCGCCCACTCGCCGAGCCCGCCGGCGCCGGAGTGGGCGCACCGGTGCCGGTCCGCCTACTGCTCCGGGTACGCGGAGGCCGCCGGCCGCGATCCGCGCACCGATCCCGTGCTGCTGCGGGCCTACGAGACCGACAAGGCCGTCTACGAGGTCGTCTACGAGGCCCGGCACCGCCCCGACTGGCTCCCCGTACCCCTCTCGGCGGTCCGCCGCCTCGCCACGTCCGACCCGACCCTCGCCCGGGAGACCCGTCCGTGACGTCCAAGAAGTCATCCACCTCGAAGAACAAGTCCGGCAAGAGCAAGGCCGCCGCCAAGAACGCGGCCGAGAAGAACGTGGCCGAAAGGAGCGCGTCCGCGAAGAACAAGGTTCCGAACGCGCGCACTCCGCGGCCCGCCGCCCCCAGGACGGTGCCGGCGCCCTCCCCGGAGCCGGTACCGCGGGACCTTTCGCGGCCCGCACCGCCCGCCGTGCCCGGGCCCGCGCTGGAGGTGGCCGTCTCCCCGGCCGTCGACGCCGGCGACCGCGAGCGGTTGCTGCACGGCACCCACCACGACCCGCACGCCGTCCTCGGCGCCCACCCGGTCCCGGGCGGCGTCGCCTTCCGTGTCTTCCGCCCCTACGCACAGGCGGCAGGCGTGGTCTCCGGCGACCTGCGGGCGGAACTGCACGACGACGGCGACGGCTTCTTCTCCGGGCTGCTCCCGCTCACCGAGGTGCCCGCCTACCGGCTGCTCGTGACGTACGACGGCACCGTCCACGAGGCAGAGGACGCCTACCGCTTCCTGCCCACGCTCGGCGAGCTGGACCTGCACCTGATCGGAGAGGGCCGCCACGAGGAGCTGTGGCGGACGCTCGGCGCGCACGTGACGACCCACCAGGGCGTGACGGGCACCCGGTTCGCGGTCTGGGCTCCGAACGCGCGGGGCGTGCGGATCGCGGGAACCTTCGACTTCTGGGACGCCACCGGTTTCCCGATGCGCTCGCTCGGTTCCTCCGGGGTGTGGGAGCTGTTCGTGCCGGGCGTCGGCGAGGGCGAGCTGTACAAGTTCGAGATCACCCGCCCGGACGGGTCGCGCACCCTGCGCGCCGACCCGCTGGCCCGTCGCACCGAGGTCCCGCCCGCCACCTCCTCGATCGTGCACGCCTCGCACCACGAGTGGGGCGACGGGGAGTGGATGGCCCACCGTGCCGACACCCCCGTGCACGAGGCGCCGTTCTCCGTGTACGAGGTCCATCTGCCGTCCTGGCGGCCCGGCCTCACGTACCGGCAGCTGGCCGAGCAACTTCCCGCGTACGTGGCGGACATGGGCTTCACGCACGTGGAGCTGATGCCGGTCGCCGAGCACCCCTTCGGCGGTTCCTGGGGCTACCAGGTCACCGGCTTCTACGCGCCGACGGCCCGCCTCGGCACCCCGGACGACTTCAAGTACCTGGTGGACCGGCTGCACCAGGCCGGCATCGGCGTGCTGATGGACTGGGTGCCGGCGCACTTCCCGCGCGACGCGTGGGCGCTGGCCGAGTTCGACGGCCGTCCGTTGTACGAGCACCACGATCCGCTGCGGGCCGCCCACCCCGACTGGGGCACGCTGGAGTTCGACTTCGGCCGCCGCGAGGTGCGCAACTTCCTGGTGGCGAACGCCGTGTACTGGTGCGAGGAGTTCCACATCGACGGCCTGCGCGTGGACGCCGTCGCCTCCATGCTCTACCTCGACTACTCGCGCGAGCCCGGCCAGTGGACCCCGAACGAGCACGGCGGCCGGGAGAACCTGGACGCGGTCGCCTTCCTGCAGGAGATGAACGCCACCGTCTACCGGCGCTGCCCGGGCGTGGTGACCATCGCCGAGGAGTCCACCGCGTGGGACGGTGTCACCCGCCCCACCCACCACAAGGGCCCGAGCGGTTTCGGCGGGCTCGGTTTCGGCCTGAAGTGGAACATGGGCTGGATGCACGACTCGCTGCAGTACATGAGCCACGACCCCGTGCACCGCAAGTACCACCACCACGAGATGACCTTCTCGATGGTGTACGCGTACAGCGAGAACTACGTGCTGCCGATCTCCCACGACGAGGTCGTGCACGGCAAGCGGTCCCTGGTGTCGAAGATGCCGGGCGACTGGTGGCAGCAGCGCGCGAACCAGCGCGCCTACCTGGGCTACATGTGGGCCCATCCCGGCAAGCAGCTGCTCTTCATGGGGCAGGAGTTCGCGCAGGGCGCGGAGTGGTCCGAGGCACACGGCCCCGACTGGTGGCTGCTCGACCCGTCCTACGGCGCCGAGGCCGACCACCGGGGTGTGCGGAACCTGGTGCGGGACCTGAACGGGCTGTACCGGACGACCCCGGCACTGTGGCAGCGGGACACCGACCCGGCGGGCTTCCAGTGGATCACCGGGGACGCGGCGGACGACAACGTCTTCGCGTTCCTGCGCCTGGACGCCGACGGCACCCCGCTCCTCGCGGTCTCCCACCTGGCGCCGGTGGTCCGGCACGACTACCGCCTCGGCGTGCCCGAGGACGTACCGGCCTGGGTGGAGGTGCTCAACACCGACGCCGGCGGCTACGGCGGCGGCGACGTCACCAACCCCGACGTCGTCAAGCCCGAGCCCCAGGCCTGGCACGGCCGCCCGGCGAGCATCCGGCTGACCCTGCCCCCGCTGTCGACGGTGTGGCTGCGGCCGGCCTGACCCGCCCTTCGCGTCCGGCCCGCCCTTCGCCTACGCTCGGGCGCCGGGCGGGGCGGAGGGGTGGGGGGACATGCGGCGGATCGTCGTGGTTGTGGGCATGGTGGCGGTTGCCCTGACGGGCTGCGGCCGGGGCACGCCGTGCACCCTGATGGACATGGAGTCGGGCGTCTCCGTGATGTGGCGGCCCAGCGACTTCGGCGAACGGCGGGACGCGGTGACGGTACGGCTGTGCGTGGACGGCCACTGTGCGCAGGGGGCCTCCGGCGACCCCGACGATCCGATCCGGGCGCTGTCGGTACGGCTGCCGGACGACATCGGCGCCGGCCCGGTCCCGGTGCGGCTCACGGTGACGTCCCGGAAGGACGGCCGGGTCGTCGTCCGCGACAGCCGACGGGCCCGGCTGAGCGAACAGCATCCGAACGGCGCGTCCTGCCCGCCCACGGCCTGGACCGCGGCCTTCCGCGCACATCCCGAGCGGGGGCTGACGTCGACGAAGGGCATGAAATTGCGGCGGCCCGAAGAGATGAAGAGAAATGAAGAGGAAGGAGAGAAGGAAGAGAAGGGGGTCTGAGCGCGCCTGCCCTCAGACCCCCCGCGTCACTCGCCGTCGGCCAGGCCCGGCGGCAGCGTCCCGGTGTGCAGCACGCCCAGCCGCTGCGTGGCCCGGGTGAGAGCCACGTACAGGTCGCTCGTGCCGTAGCGGCCCGGCTCCACGACCAGGACGGAGTCGAACTCCAGGCCCTTGGACTGCCGGGGGTCGAGGAGCACGACGCTCCGCGTCAGGTCGGGCTCGGCGCCGGCCGTGACCCCGTCGAGCCGGGCGGCCAGCGTCCGGTGCAGCTCGCGCGGGGCGATCACCGCCAGCCTCCCCTCGGCGGGGGTGAGTTCGGCGGCGGCCTTGGCGACCGCGCCGGGCAGGTCGTCGGGCACCGGGCGCACCCAGGGCCGTACCCCGGTCGAACGGACCGAACTCGGCGGTTCGAAGTCCGGGTTCTCGGCGCGGACCACGGCCGCCGCCAGCTCCATGATCTCGGACGGGGTGCGGTAGTTGACGCCGAGACGGGTGTGCTCCCAGCGGTCCTCGACGTAGGGGGCGAGGATGTCCGACCACGAGCCGACGCCGGCCGCCTCCGCGGTCTGGGCGGGGTCGCCGACCAGGGTCATCGAGCGGGTGGGGGTGCGCCGCATCAGCAGCCGCCAGGCCATCGGGGACAACTCCTGCGCCTCGTCCACGATGATGTGCCCGAACGCCCAGGTCCGGTCGGCCGCGGCCCGCTCGGCGGCGCTGCGGTGGTCCGCCTCCTCCTGCCGCTCGGCGAACCGCTCGGCGTCGATGATGTCGTGCGCCGACAGCACCTCGGAGGCATCCGGGTCACCGTCTTCCTTGTCCTCGAACTCGTAAGTCCGGGAGGCGTAGGAGACGTCCAGCACGCCCTGGGCGTAGGCCACCTGTGCCTCGCGTTCCCGCTCGGCGCGGGCCCGGGTCACCCGGTCGTCCTCGCCGAGGAGTTCGGCCGCCTCGTCCAGCAGGGGCACGTCGGCCACGGTCCAGGCCCGGGTCACCGGGCGGCGGATCGCGTCGGCGTCCGTCTCGGAGAGGTAGCCGTCCGGCTCGGCGAGGAAGTCGGCGACCAGGCGCCGCGGGGTGATCCTGGGCCACAACTGGTCGATCGCGGACCAGACTTCCGGGTTCTCCGCGATCTCGTCACGGATCTGGGTGATGTCGGAGGCGTCCAGCAGGCTGCTGCCGTCGTACGGGTCGGTGCCCACGCGCTCGGCGTACAGCTCGGTGAGCGTGTTGAGGATGTGCCCCTCGAAGTGCTCGCGGGCCGCGTTGTGCGGCAGCTTGGCGGCACGTGTGCGCTCGCGGGCGACGCCGACCAGACCGTCGTCCAGCATCAGCACCTCGCGGTCGTGCTCGATCGCGATGACCGGGTCGGGCAGGGCCTGCCGGTCGCGTACGACGGCGGCGAGCACCTCGGCCATGTCGGCGCGGCCCTTCACGGCGGCCGCCTCGGGGGTGTCGGTGGCGGTGGCCTTCACCCCGGGGAACAGCTCGCCGACCGTGGCCAGCAGCACTCCGGTCTCGCCGAGCGAGGGCAGCACCTCGCCGATGTAGCCGAGGAAGGCCGGGTTGGGTCCGACGATGAGGACCGCCCGGCGGGCCAGCAGCTCCCGGTGTTCGTAGAGCAGGTAGGCGGCACGGTGCAGGGCCACCGCCGTCTTGCCCGTGCCCGGGCCGCCCTCGACCACGAGCACCCCGCGGTGCGGCGCCCGGATGATCTCGTCCTGCTCGGCCTGGATGGTCTGCACGATGTCGCTCATGCGGCCGGTGCGCGCCGAGTTGAGCGCGGCCAGCAGCACGGCGTCCCCGGTGGGGTCCTCGTGGCCGGTGCGGGTGGCGTCGCCGAGGTCGAGGATCTCGTCGTGCAGCGAGGTCACGGTGCGGCCCTCGGTGGAGATGTGCCGGCGGCGGCGCAGACCCATCGTGGTGTGCCCGGTGGCCAGGTAGAAGGGGCGGGCGACGCCGGCCCGCCAGTCGATCAGGATGGGGGTGCGCCGGGCGTCGTCCTCGCGCAGCCCGATCCGGCCGATGTGGTGGACCGCGCCGTCGGCGAGGTCGATACGGCCGAAGCAGAGCGAGCCGTCCACGGCGTTCAGCGCGGTGAGCAGCCCCGAGCGCTCGGCGACCAGGATGTCCCGCTCCAGCCGGGCCTGCATGGGCTTGTCTCCCTGGGCGAGCGCGTCCGTGACCGACGTCTCGGCCTCGCCGCGCAGCACGTCCACGCGCGCGTACAGTCCGTCGATGAATTCCTGCTCGTGCCGCAATTCATCGTCTGGAAAGTCGGTGTTTGACAATTCCACTCCCGCCCGGATATACTGTGCTCACTGAACTTCTTTGCGACTTTTCGAATTGAAGTCGCGAACCACTGAATATACGCACAGAAATCCCCCGAGCGCAATTGCTCGGGGGATTTTCCGCGTTCGGGACCGGATCTACAGCACGTCCGCCAGCTCCTGGAGCAGCCGCCGCTTGGGCCGCGCGCCCACCATGGACCGGACCGGCTCACCGTCCTGGAAGACCATGAGGGTCGGGGTGGACAGCACGCCGTAGGCGACCGTCGTCCCCGGATTGCGGTCCACGTCCAGCTGGACGATCTTCAGCCGGTCGCCCTCCTCGAAGGCGACGTCCTTCAGCACCGGCGCCAGCTGCCGGCACGGCCCGCACCAGTCGGCCGTGAACTGCACCAGCACCGGCAGGTCGGCGCCGAGCACCTCCGTCTCGAAGTCCGCGTCCGTCACCTCGGTCAGTCCGCTCACCAAGCTCACCGCGTCAGCCCTCCCAGCTCGCACACGGGTTCCGGACCACCCGGAACCAGCGCCTCGGCGGCCAGCGCGTCCCGCGCCCGCTCGGCCCGCTCCAGCTGCCCCGCGACCGTCTCCCGCACCGCCGTCAGCTGTCCGATGAGCGCGTCCAGCTCGTCCAGCTTGCGCCGATAGACCACGAGCGAGGCCGGGCAGGAGTCGCCCTCCGGGTGCCCGGCCCGCAGGCACTCCACGAACGGCCGCGTCTCCTCCAGGTCGAACCCGAAGTCCTGCAGCGTCCGGATCTGCCGGAGCAGCCTGAGATCGCCCTCGTCGTAACGGCGGTGTCCCTTGTCGTCGCGCCGGGCGGACAGCAGCCCCCGTGCCTCGTAGTAGCGCAGGGTGCGGGTGGTGGTTCCGGCCCGTGCGGCCAGCTCGCCGATTCGCATGTCCTCGACCGTAGGCGTTGACGTCGGCGTCAGGGCAAGGCCGGGGGCAGCAGCGGCTTGCGGCGCACCGGGGACGAGAGCACGATCGAGGTCGTCGTACGGCCGAGTGCCGAGGTCTGCTCCAGGATCTCCTCCAGGTGCGCGGTGTCGCCGACGGCGACCTTGAGGATCCAGCAGTCCTCGCCGACCACGTGGTGCACCTCGGTGATCTCCGGGCGGTCGATCAGCTCCCGGGTCCTCGGGTGCTTGAGGGTGTAGCCGCCGTGCGGGTTCACCCGGATGAACGCCTGGATGCCGTACCCGAGGCGGGCCGGCACGACCTGGGCGCCGTAGCCCTCGACCACTCCCGCCGCCTCCAGCCGGCGCACCCGCTCGGCCACCGCCGCGGGGCTCAGGCTGACCCGCCGCCCCAGCTCGCTGAGCTTGATCCGCCCGTCGGTCTGCAGCAGTTCGAGGACATGCCGGTCCACCGCGTCGAAGGCCACCGACGTTTCGTCGGCCAGGGCGCGCGGCTGCCGCGGTTCTTTCGGTGCGGTGGCCGTATCTCCCATGTCTCCCCCTTCTGAGGCCGATGTGAAGCCCGGAGAATTATGGTCATGGGAAACGCACGAGAGGTACTGGTCATCGGCGGCAACCGCTATTTCGGCAAGCGGCTGATCGCCCGCCTGCTGAAAGCCGGTGACCGGGTCACGGTCCTCAACCGGGGATCGTCCGCGCCACCGCCGGGCGTGGCGCATCTGCCGGCCGACCGCGACGACGAGCAGGCCCTGTCCGAGGCGATCGGCAGCCGCGTGTTCGACGTCGTCCTCGACCAGGTCTGCTACACCCCGCGCCAGGCGGAGATCGCCCGCCGGGTGTTCGCGGGGCGCACCGGACGCTATGTGATGACCTCGACGGTGGAGGTGTACGAACGCGAGGACTCCCCGGCGCCGGTGCCCGAGAGCGCGGTCGACCCGGGCGCGGTCGCCGTGGACCTGGCGCTCCCCTGGGACGACCCGGAGTTCCTCGAGGCGCACTACGGCGAGGGCAAGCGGCAGGCCGAGGCGGTGTTCACGGCCTCGGGCCTGCCCTTCGCGTCCGTCCGCGTGGCTCATGTGCTGGGCGGCGACGACGACTTCACCGGACGGCTCCAGCACTACGCGGACCGCATCCGCACCGGCGCCCCCATAGCCGTACCGCCCGTCACCCACCCGGCGACGTACATCCACGTCGAGGAGATCGCGGACTTCCTCTTCTGGGCGGCCCGCCAGGACTTCACGGGCCCGGTGAACGCCGCCTCCCACGGCCTGCTGAGCCTGGAAGAGCTGTGCGCGGCGGTGGCCGCCCGACTCCCGGACGGCAGAACGGTGTTCGAGCCCACCGCCTCGGCCGAGACCTCCCCCTTCGCCTTCCGCCATCGCTACGGCATGGACAACTCCCGGGCCACCAGGCTGGGTTTCGCCTTCGGTGACGTACGGCAGTGGCTGCCGTGGGCCGTCGCGGAGACACTCGGAAAGGCCGGCTGATGCGCCACCGCATGCTGGGCGGGGTCCGGGTGAGCACGGTCGGGCTCGGGGTCATGCCGCTGTCCATCGAGGGCCGGCCGGACGCGGAACGCGCCCTCGCCACGGTGCACGCGGCCCTGGACGCGGGCGTGACGCTGCTGGACACTGCCGACTCCTACCACCTGCCGGGCCAGGACCCCGGCCACAGCGAACTCCTCGTCGCCCGCGCCCTCGCGACCTACGGCGGTGACACGGACGGCGTGCTCGTGGCCACCAAGGGCGGCCGGGGCCGCCCGGCCGACGGCAGCTGGACGGTGACGGGCTCGCCCCGGCACCTCAAGGCGGCCGCCGAGGCCTCCCGCGAACGGCTCGGCGTCGAGGCGATCGGCCTGTACCAGCTGCACAAGCCCGACCCTGACGTGCCCTTCGAGGAGTCCGTCGGCGCGCTGCGCGAGCTGCTGGACGCGGGCACGATCCGGCTGGCCGGGCTCTCCAACGTGGACACCGACCAGATCCGCCGGGCCCGCGCCATCCTCGGCGACCGGCTCGTGTCGGTCCAGAACAGCTACTCCCCCGAGGTCCGCGACAGCGAGGCCGAGTTGCGGCTGTGCACCGAGCTGGGCCTCGCGTTCCTGCCCTGGAGCCCGCTGGGCGGGATCTCGCGCAGCTCGCTGGACGGGCCGTCGGGGTTGCCCGGCACGGAACGGTTCGCCGCGTTCCACGAAGTGGCGAGGGAGCTCGGGGTGAGTCCCCAACAGGTGTGCCTCGCCTGGCTGTCGGCGCTCTCCCCGGCCGTGATCCCGATCCCGGGCGCGAGCCGTCCCGAGACCGTCCGGAATTCGGCGGGAGCGGCGGATCTGATGCTCGGCGAAGGGGAACTGGCGCGGCTGACGCGGGCCACGCGGTCCCCGATCGGGGACCGGCGCGCGTAGGTACCCGTAGGAATCGCGCAGTTGTAGCGTGGTCGGGTGGTGGCGAGCGACGCATATCGGGAACTGGGCGAGGCCGCCTGGTCGTGGGTGCTGGGCCAGGTACGCGAGGACGAAGGCCCATGGCTGCCGGAGGCGGTGTCGGAGGACGCCCAGGACACGGCGGACGCGAAGGAACGCGACACGCTGTACGCGGGGATCGCGGGCCTGGCCCCGGTACTGGCGGAGATCGCGCAGTACCGGGAACTGAGCGGACGGGAGCAGACCCTGGCAACGGGGATCGTGACCAGACTGTCGGCGCAGGCGAGGGGCAGAAGCGAGCCGTCGCTCTACGCCGGCCTGGCAGGCGACGCCATGGCGCTGAAGCTCCTCGCCCCGGGCGGGGAATCGGTCGCTCTGCGGCGACTGGCCGACCTGGCGACCTCCGAGGGGTGGAAGAGCACGGTCGAGTTCGAACCGGGTTCCGACGAGCCAATGAACGACATCATCATGGGCGCCGCGGGCGTGGTGCTGACGGCGGTCTGGGCCGGGGGCGAGTTCGCGGAGACGATCGCGACGACGGGCTGCGAGGCCCTGCTGCACGTGGCGGACCGTACGGAGGCGGGCCTGGACTGGGGGATGGCGCCGAGCACACGGTGGAGGGCGCCGAACTACTCGCACGGCACCGCCGGGGTGGCCGCGGCGCTGGCGGTGGCGGGTGCGGCCCTGGACCGCGAGGACTTCGTCGCCGCCGCCGTACAGGGGGCCCGGCACGTGCTGTCGGTGGGCTCGCTGGAGGACGGCGGTTTCGTCGTCCCGCACACCATCCCGCCGTCGACGCGGGAGGTGGAACCGGTGACGTACACGTGGTGCCACGGCCCGGCGGGCACGTCGCACCTGTTCGCTGCGCTGTCGCACGCGGGGGTGGCGGAGGTGGCGGGCTTCGGGGTCGGCGAACTGCGGCACCGTTGTGCGACCTCGATCCTCACTTCGGGGGTCCCGGAGCGCCTCCGTCCCGGCTTCTGGGACAACGACGGCCGCTGCTGCGGTACGGCGGGCGTCGGGGATGTGCTTCTGGACGCGGCGCAGGACTGCGCCATGACAGCGCGGGCGGACACTCTGGTACGGGCAGCACGCGGGATGGGCGACGCGCTGGTGCAGCGGGCGATCAGGGACGAGGCGGGCGCGCGCTGGCGCTTCCTGGAACACCGCAAGGACCCACCGCTGCTGCCCCCGGGCACGGCGTGGATGCAGGGCGCGGCGGGCATCGCGGCCTATCTGCTGCGCCTCGGCCGGTTCATCGAGACCGGTCCGGACGCTCCGGTGGTGGATCGCCCGGACCAGTGGTGGGCCGTGCCTGCGCACCTGCGCAGCACGGCATCGTGACGGGAACGGCGGACCGCGTCCCCCGCTCGCGGAACGGTATTACCGGGCGGCCACCCCCGCCGACTCCTCCACCTCCAGCAGGGACGCGCTGTGGCGCTCCTCCTCGAACTTCTTGCGGCCGCCGCGCAGGCCGAACAGGCGCTTGGCCAGGGCGATGTAGAGGACCGCGAGGATGTTGAGGACCAGGGTGGCGATCTTCAGGTAGCTGACCTTCTCGGTCAGTTCGTAGATCTCCAGCGGGAGGAAGGCGGCGGTGGCGACCACCGTCAGGTACTCCGCCCAGCGCTTGGCGTACCACAGGCCGACCGCCTCGATCAGCTCGATCAGCGCGTAGGCCAGCAGCAGGGCCGCGACCAGCAGCAGCGTGTTGTGCCTGTAGCCGAAGGCCTTCTGGACGGAGCCGACGACCGGCGAGTGGTCGAGGTCGTAGTGGAAGTGCCGGAAGACCGGGCGGAAGACGTTCAGGTTCTCGTTGAAGAGGCGGCGTACCGCGTCCTGGCTGTTGCTGAACTTCCACACCGCGACCGCGACCAGCACGATGAACACCCCGCGCACGGCCCGCTCGATCGCCAGGAAGCGCAGGATGAACAGGTCCCGCAGCACCTTCCCGCGCGCCACCAGCGGAGCCTCCTCGGCCGGCCCCGAGTTGTGCGGCTCGCCGAGCACGAAGTCGCCGCAGCGCAGACAGCGCCACACGTCACCGAGCGCGGTCTGCGCGTGCAGCCGTACCCGCAGGCGGGGATCGTCGGGCGCGTAGGTCACATGTCCCTTGCGCGCGCAGGTCCGCCGGTCCCAGTCGATCTTCATCCCCCGTGCCTCCATACCCGTACAGACGCCACGCACGAACGTGCCGTTCCGGTTGATCCGGCTCGGCACGCTAGTGCATGGCGGTGCGCCCAGGTCAGTCGGCTGCGCTGTGCGCGAGTTCCCGCTCCTCCTCCCGCACCTCGGCCGCGGCGGCCTCGCGGCGCGGCAGCAGGACGGCCACCAGGACCGTGCCGATGCCCAGGATCACCGCGCCGACCAGGCTGGTGCGGGCGACGGCGTCGGCGAAGGACGAGCCGACCGCGTCCGCCATCTGCCGTGCTCCGGAGGCGAGTTGTGCGGCCTGCTGCTTGAGCTGCGCGGCCTGCTGCGGATCGCTCGTCCGTGCCGCCTGCGCGGCCAGCTGGTGTGCCTTGTCGCCGATGCCCTGCGCGACCGCGTACCCGGCGCCGACCGAGTCCCGGGCGGTGGCCAGGGCGCTCGCCGGGAGCTTGCTGTCCGCGGTGGCGTCGGTGAGGTGGTCGCCGTACGAGGTGGCGAGCAGCGAGCCGAGGATCGCGATGCCGAGCGAACCGCCAAGTTCCAGCGAGGTGTCGTTGACCGCGCCGCCGACGCCCAGTTCGGACTCCGGGAAGGCGCCCATGATCGCGTCGGTGCAGGGCGAGAGGGCGAGGCCGATGGCGAGGCCCAGGATGACTAGGGGCGCCACGAAGTCACCGTAGCCCGAGCCCGCGTGCACCCGCGTCAGCAGCGCGAGTGCCGTCGTACCGCCGACCATGCCCGCACCGACCGTCCACTTCATGCCGACGCGCGGGGTGAGCCAGCCGGTGAGGGCCGAGCCGACGAAGACCGCGCCGGCCAGCGGCAGCATGCGGACGCCGGTCTCCAGGGCGTCGTAGCCGAGCACGAACTGCAGGTGCTGGGTGAGGTAGTAGAAGGCGCCGAAGACGGCGAGGAAGAACAGGGCGACGGCCAGGTTGGAACCCGCGAAGCGGCGGTCGGTGAAGCGGCGGACGTCCAGGATCGGGCGGGGGTGGCGCAGTTCCCAGAGGACGAAGGCGACCAGGCCCGCGCCCGCGGCGACCGCGGCGGTGACGGCCTTGGTGCCCCAGCCGAAGTGCGGCCCCTCGATGATCATGTAGACCAGCGAGCCGCTCCAGACGACCGACAGCAGGCCGCCGACGTAGTCGATCCGGTCGTGGTGCCCGGCCCTGGACGACGGTACGAGGACGAGGGCGCCGACGATCGCGACCGCGGCGACGGGCACGTTGATCAGGAAGGTCGAGGACCAGCCGTGGTCGCGCAGCAGGGCACCCGCGACCACCGGTCCGGCGGCGATGGCGAGCCCCGCGGTGGCGGTCCACAGGGTGATGGCCTTGGCGCGCTCGGCGCGCGGGAAGGTCGCGGCGAGCAGGGAGAGCGTGGCGGGCATGATCAGCGCGGCGCCGACGCCCATCACGGCGCGGGCCGCTATGACGGCCGTGGAGGAGTCGGCCAGGTATCCGCCGACGGCTCCGCCGCCGAAGACGACCAGCCCGAGCACGAGCGCCCCGCGCCGGCTGTACTTGTCCCCGATCGCGCCGAGCAGCAGCATCAGCGCCGCGTACGGGACGGTGTAGCCGTCGATCACCCACTGCAGGTCGGCACTGGACAGCCCGAGGTCGCGGGTCATGTCGGGCGCCGCGACCGTGAGGGCGGTGTTGGCCATCACGATGATCAGCAGACTCAGGCAGAGCACCAGGAGCGCCCACCAGCGCCGGGCGTAGGGGCGGTCCGTCCTTTCGACCGGTTCGTTCATGACGAGTCGCATGGCAGGGATCGCCTTCCTCGGTACGCGACGAGAATTGCACAGCGCCGTGCAATTGCACAACCATGTGCAATGTACGTCGTTGCACAACACTGTGCAAGTCGAGGAGGTGCGTGCAGAATGACTGCCATGACCACGGGTAACACCAGCCGCGCCGACGCCAACCGGCGCCGCATCCTCGACGTCGCCCTCGCCGAGCTGCTGCGCGACCCCGACGCCTCCATGGACCAGATCGCCCGCGCCGCAGGGGTCGTACGACGGACCGTGTACGGCCATTTCCCGAGCCGCGAGGCGCTGATCAGCACCCTCGTCGACGGGGCGGTCGACGCGCTGACGGACGCGGACGCGGGCGCCCGGGAGGCGGTGGCCGACCCGGCGGAGGCGGTGGCCCGGTCGGTGCTCGCGATCTGGGAGATCGCCGACCGCTACCGGCTGCTGGTCGCGCTGGCCCAGCGCACGGTCACCGTGCAGGGCATCCGCGAGCGCCTCGCGCCCGTGCGCGAGAACAAGATCCAGCTGCTGCAGCGCGGTCTGGACGAGGGCGTCTTCAGCTCCCCGCTGCCCGCGCCGGCCCTCGCGTACGTGCACGAGCAGATGCTTTTCGCCGTGATGGAGGCGGTGAACGACGGCCTGGTGGAAGCACGGGAGGCGGGCCGCTCGGCCACGGTCACGGTGCTGACCGCGGCGGGCGTGCCCGCCTCCACGGCCACCGGGCTGGTGGCCAAGGTGAGTGGGGAGTGACGGAAGGTGGAGGCCGGGCGGCTGAGTGAACGGGGGAGACTCAGCCGCCCGGCGGCGTGACCGGACGCCCGGCCCGGGTTCAGGCGGGGCCGGGCGTCCGGAGCAGAGGGGGGCGGGGGCGGAGCGCCTACGCCTTGGCCAGTTCCTTCTCGCCGCCCTCGCGGGGCTCGGGGAGCTCGGCCGCCGGGGCCCGGTTCTCGTCCTGCAGCGTCGTCTCGTCGAACGGCAGCTCCCCGGCGAGCACCTGCTTGACCCGGCCCTTGTCGATCTCCTTGGTCCAGGTGCCGATCAGCACGGTGGCCACCGCGTTGCCCGCGAAGTTGGTCAGCGCACGCGCCTCGCTCATGAAGCGGTCGATGCCGACGATCAGACCGACGCCGTCGACCAGCGCGGGCTTGTGCGACTGCAGACCGCCGGCCAGCGTGGCGAGGCCCGCGCCGCTGACGCCCGCCGCGCCCTTGGAGGCCAGCAGCAGGAAGAGCAGCAGCGGGATCTGCTCGCCGACGGACATCGGCGTGCCCAGGGCGTCCGCGATGTACAGCGAGGCCATGGTCATGTAGATCATCGTGCCGTCGAGGTTGAAGGAGTAGCCGGTCGGCACGGTGATGCCGACGACCGGCTTGCTGACGCCCAGGTGCTCCATCTTCGCGATGAGCCGCGGCAGCGCGGACTCGGAGGAGGAGGTCGACAGGATCAGCAGGAACTCGCGGGCGAGGTACTTGAACAGCGAGAAGACGTTCAGTCCCGCGACGATCCGCAGCAGCGCGCCGAGCACGATGAAGACGAACAGGACGCAGGTGACGTAGAAGCCGAGCATCAGCACGGCGAGGCTCTTCAGCGCGTCCAGGCCGGCCGAACCGACCACCGCCGCGATGGCGCCGAAGGCACCGATCGGCGCGGCCCACATGACCATGGACAGGATGCGGAAGACGAGCCGCTGGATGTGCTCGACGCCGCGCAGCACCGGCTGCCCGGCCGCCCCCATGGCCTGCAGCGCGAACCCGGTGAGCAGGGCGACCAGCAGGGTCTGGAGCACCTGGCCCTCGGTGAAGGCGGACACGAACGTGACCGGGATGATCGACAGCACGAAGTCCACGGGCGGCAGCGCGTCGCTGGACACCTGGGCGTGCCCGGTCTGCTTGAGCGCCTCGGTCAGGTGCAGCCCGTCGCCCGGGTGCAGCACGTTGCCGACGACGAGGCCGATGGCGAGCGCCACGAGCGACATCACCGTGAAGTAGCCGAGCGCGATACCGCCGACGGCACCGACCTTCGCGGCTTTCCGTACGGACCCGATTCCGAGCACGATCGTGCAGAAGATGATCGGCGAGATCATCATCTTGATCAGGTTCACGAAGCCGGTACCCAGCGGCTTCAGCTCGACCCCGGCATCGGGCCAGATGAGCCCCACGGCGATACCGAGCGCGACCGCCACGATGACGGCTATGTAGAGGTAGTGGGTCCGGTCCCGCTTCACGCGGGGTACGGCAGGTGCCGTATCGGGGGAAGTGGCGGCCACGGCTGCCCTCCTTGACGTCTTCGTCGGCATCACCGGCGTGCGGCTCACGTCCGGGGGTTGTGGGGGATGCCTGGACTATCCCCCGGTCTGTGAGGGCGGTCACCCTTCCGTTCATTTAGTTCATGCTTGGCCCGAGAGGCACACTGCTGACATGCGCGTCCCCTCTCTCCCCCGCCCTCGCAGCCTGGCGGGCCAGCTGTTCGCCATGCAGGCCGTGCTGATAGCGGTGGTCGTGGCCGGGTACGCGCTGTTCACCTACGTCAGCGACCAGCGGCAGGCCGAGGACGCGGCGACGCGGCAGGCCTCGGCGGTGGCCCGGTCGATCGCGGACTCCCCCTCGGTCCGCGCGGCGATCCACACGCCCGCTCCGACCAAGGAGCTCCAGCCGTACGCGTTGCAGGTCATGCGGGACGCGAACGTCGACTTCGTGACGATCATGAACCCGTCCGGCATCCGCTGGACCCATCCTGACGAGAAGCAGATCGGCAAACGCTTCCTCGGTCACATCGGCCCCGCCCAGCACGGCCGCACCCTCACCGAGACCTACACCGGCACCCTCGGGGCCTCCGTCCGCGCGGTGACCCCGGTGGAGGAGAACGGCCGGGTCATCGGCCTGGTCAGCGCCGGCATCAAGGTCGAGGCGATCAGCGCACGGGTCCAGGACCAGGTCGCGGCCCTGCTCGGGGTGGCCGGCGGCACGCTGCTGCTGGGCGCGGTCGGCACGTACGTGATCAACGCCCGCCTGCGCCGCCACACCCACGGCATGAACGCGACCGAGCTGAGCCGGATGCACGACTACCACCAGGCGGCGCTGCACGCGGTGCGCGAGGGACTGCTGATGCTGGACGGGCAGTACAGGGTGGCGCTGATCAACGACGGCGGCCGGGAGCTGCTCGGGGTGGGCGAGGAGGAGGACGTGATCGGCAGGTCGGTGGCGGAGCTCGGCCTGCCGACACCGCTGACCGGGGCGCTGCTCTCGTCGGAGCCGCGGGTGGACGAGGTGCATCTGACGGCGTCGCGCGTCCTGGTGATCAACACCTCGCCGGTGTCGGGCGGAGAACGCCGGGGCACCGTGGCCACCCTGCGCGATGTGACCGAACTCCAGTCCCTCATGGGCGAGTTGGACTCGGAGCGGGGTTTCACCCAGGCCCTGCGGTCCCAGGCGCACGAGGCGGCGAACCGCCTCCACACGGTCGTCTCGCTGATCGAACTGGGCCGCGCCGAGGAGGCGGTGGACTTCGCGACGGCGGAGCTGGAGCTGGCCCAGGCACTCACCGACCAGGTGGTGGCGGCGGTGAGCGAACCGGTGCTGGCGGCGCTGCTGCTGGGCAAGACGGCACAGGCCAACGAGCGGGGCGTGGAACTGGTGGTGTCGGCGGACAGCCGTCTGGACGACGGCCTGCTCCCCTCCGGACTCTCCGCACGGGACCTGGTGACGGTCCTCGGGAACCTGATCGACAACGCGGTCGACGCGGCGCAGGGCAGCGCCGGGGCGCGGGTCACGGTGACGGCGTACGCCTCGGCCCGCGAACTGGTGCTGCGCGTGTCGGACACCGGACCCGGTGTCGACCCCGCCCACGCGGACCTGGTATTCCAACGGGGGTTCTCGACGAAGCCGGCGGGCCCCGGCGGCCGCGGCCTGGGCCTGGCCCTGGCCCGGCAGGCGGTCACCCGGCTCGACGGGACGTTGACGGTGGCGGAGGCCGAGGAGGGCGGAGCGGTGTTCGAGGTGCGGTTGCCGCTGCGCACGTCGGTGGGTGACGCCGGATGACCCATCAGCAGCAGCCGATCAGGGTCCTCGTGGTGGAGGACGATCCGGTGGCCGCCGACGCGCACGTGATGTACGTCGGACGTGTGCCGGGATTCGTGGCGGTCGGGAAGGCCCACACGGGGGCGGAGGCGCGGAGGTTGCTGGACCGCACGGCGGTGGATCTGCTGCTGCTGGACCTGCACCTGCCGGACGTGCACGGCCTGCAGCTGGCGCGGTCGCTGCGGGCGGCGGGGCATCAGGCGGACGTCATAGCGGTGACGTCGGCACGGGACCTGGCGGTGGTCCGGGAGGGTGTCTCCCTCGGGGTGGTCCAGTACGTGCTCAAGCCGTTCACCTTCGCGACGCTGCGGGACCGGCTGGTCCGCTACGCCGAGTTCCACGCGGCGGTGGGCGAGGCGAGCGGCCAGGACGAGGTGGACCGCGCGCTGGCGGTACTGCGAGCACCGTCACCGGCGGCACTCCCGAAGGGACTGAGCGGGCCCACGCTGGAACGGGTCACGGGAGCGCTCCGCGAGGCCTCGGAGGGCGTGACGGCGGCGGGTGTGGCGGAGGCGGTGGGAATCTCCCGGATCACGGCCCGACGCTACCTGGAACACCTGGTGGAGGCGGGCCGGGCCGGTCGGAGCCCGCTGTACGGTCAGGTGGGGAGACCGGAACTGGTGTACCGGTGGGTGCCGCAGGGGCGGTGAGGGCGTCGGCCTGTGCGCGGGCTTCGGCGGCCTCCGCAGGAGCGTTGGCCCGCTCGTAGGCCTCCAGCGCCTGAAGGCAGTGCTCACGGGCCTCTGCGGGAGCACCGGCGCTCTCGTACGCGCGGGCCATGCCCTGGAGAGTGCTGCCGGCGCCGTACCAGTCCTCGGTTCCCCGGTGCAGGGCCAAGGCCTGCCGGTACATGCCGATCGCCTCTTCGAGTCGGCCCGCACGGCGCAGGCTGCTCGCGAGGTTGCCCCGCGCCGCACCCTCCGACCGACCGTCACCTGCCTCCAGGAGCAGTTCGCAGGCACGCGTGTGGGCCTCGATCGCCTCTTCCGTGCGGCCCGCCCCGGCCAGGGCACCCCCGAGGTTGGTCCACGCCAGTCCCTCGCCCCGGGCGTCACCGACGGAGCGGAACAGGTCCTTGTTGCGGCGGTGCACCTGGATGGCCTCCTCCAGTCGCCCTGCCTCCTGGAGAGCGATGCCGAGAGCGTTGACGGCCATGGCCTCCTGCCGTCGGTCCTCGCCGGCCCGGAGCAGTTCACAGGCCAGCACATGGGCCTCCATGGCCTCTTCTCCCCTGCCCGCCTGACGCAGGGCGGACCCCAGACTGCTCCGGGCGCGGGCCTCGGCCGGGCGGTCCCCGGCACGGCCGGCGGCCCGCTGGGCGGACCGCGCCATGGCGATCCAGTCGTCGAAGTACCTCCGCTCCTGCAAGTACTCCACCAGGTGGTCGGCCAACGACACGGCCGCCCGCGCATGACGGGCGTCCCGTGCCCACCGCACGGCTGCCAGCAGCCCCTCGCGCTCACCGTCGAACCACGCCAACGCCTGGGCGCGGTCGGTGAACCTCTCCGGCTCGGGCACCCCCGGCAGCCACCGCAGCCGGGCATCGGCCTCCCGGGCACCCAGGTGGTAGCACGCCAGCAGCCTCGCCCGTGCCAGCTCGCCCTCCTCCCGCAGGGTGCCGGTCCGGGCGACGACGCCCCTTCCGAACTCCCGCACCAGGTCATGCAACCGCCACCGCACGCGGCCGCTGCCGCGTCCCACGAGGTGCGTACGGGCCAGCGCCTTCAGGTCGCGCAGCGGAGGGCCCTCGGCCCCGGCCAGCGCGGCGACGGCCTCGTCACTCACCTCGGGACCCGGCGCAAGGGCGAGGAGACGCAGCAATCGCGCCTGTTCGGGGGGCAGCCGGCGGTACGAAAGGGCGAAGGCGGCCCGGATGCTGCGCCGCCCGTCGTCGAGATCGGCGAGACGGTCGCACGACGCCGCGAGTTCACGGACGAGTTCCGCGACCGGCTTGTCCGTCTCCTCCACCAGCAGCGCGGCCGCGATCTGCAGAGCGAGCGGAAGATGCCCGCACAGCTCGGCAAGCGCCCGTGCCGTCTCGGGGTCGTCCAGGACACGGTTGTCGTCCGGCTCCCCGATTCGCAGAGCACGGTCGAGGAGTCCCCGGGCGGCGGAAGGTGTGAGCTGGTCCAACGGCACCAACCGCGCACCCAGTTGGGAAACCCGGTCCCGCGAGGTGACGAGAACCCGGTGCCGGTCTCCGCCCGGCAGCAGGGGCCACACCTGGTCCGGCGAGGAGGCGTTGTCGGCGAGGATCAGCACGGCATCCCGCTCGGCCAGCATCGACCGGTAGAGCCCCGCCCGCTCGTCGGCCGTCGCCGGGACGTGCTCGGGCTCGGCTCCCAACGCCCGCAGCAGCGACTGAAGCGCCTGGTCCGCCGTGACCGGAGCGTCGTCGTACCCGTGCAGGTCCAGAAAGAGCACGCCGCCCGGGAACCACCCCGACTCCCGGGCCGCGTAGGCCGCCTCCACCGCCAGCGCGGTCTTGCCGACACCGCCGAGCCCGGAGACCGCGGTGACGAGTACGGCCCGCCGTTCGTCCGCCCCGGAGGCCGGGTTCAGCGCGCACAGCAGCCGGTCCAGCTCCGCCTCGCGCCCGGTGAAGCCGGCGGCCCTGGGCGGCAGGGCGTCCAACGCGGTCGGAGCGGGCGTCCGCTGCCGGTACTCCGCCTTCCCGATGACCGTCCCGCGGAAGTCCCCGCCCTGGAAGTCGATGTGATCGCTCACCCGTTCCCGCCCCCCGCCCCGAACGGCACGGCGTACTGAACGATGTACACCCCCAGCCCGACCACCGAGACCGCCTCCGGCACGGACAGGACCACCAGCCCCGCCGAGGCGTCGTTCCCCACCCAGTACGCGACGAGCGCGCTCAACGGAACGACGCAGAAGGCCAGCAGGTCCACGACGCACTGCGCGACCTTCCGCGAGACCCGGCGCGCGTCCCCCCGGTGGGCGACCTCCCACTGGAAGACCTCGGCGCCCTCCAGCTGCACCGTCTCGGCGAGCCGGGGCCCCAACTCGTCCCGTACATAAGCTCCGATCGCCGAGATCTTCTGATCGTTGACGAGATACGTCCACCCGAGCACCACGCACACCGGCGGCAACGCGAGCAGCATCTCCGTCCGCCCGGCCTGCGCGGCGGCGGCGATCACCGCGGCCACCACCGTGAGGGTGACGTACAGCAGATTGTCCCGGAACCCGATCCGCGACTTCTGCTCGTCCTTGATCGTCTGGTACTCGGTGAGCAGCAACTGCCCGACCGTCACGCCCCGTTCCGCCACGCGGCCCCCTTCCCCCGGCAGTACCTTACGAGTGTGCCGGAGACGAAGCCGATTGTTCTGGTCCTGACCGCGCTGGCGCTGGAGTACGCGGCGGTGCGGGCGTACGTCGAGGAGCGGGAGGAACGCGCCCACCCCGGCAACGGGACCTTCGTCGAGCTGGGGCGTCTGCCGGGCACGTCATGGCGGATCGCGGCGGCGGAGCTCGGCGAGGGCGCCAGGAACACCGCCGCGCTCACCTCGTCGCTCATCGGCTGGCTGCGTCCCCGGGCCGTGCTCTTCGTCGGGGTGGCCGGCAGTCTCAAGGAGGACGTCGGCCTCGGGGACGTCGTGGTGGGCACGAAGGTGTACGGCGTCCACGGGGGCAAGGCCACGCCCGAGGGCCTCCTCGACCGCCCCGAGGCGTGGCACGGCTCCCACGCACTGCTCTCGGCCGCGCGTGCCGCCGTGCGGGACATGCCCGACGTACGGGCGCACTTCAAGCCGATCGCGACAGGGGACGTGGTCCTGGCGGACGCCCGGTCCGGGATCGCCCGGCATGTCCACGAGCGTTACAACGACGCGGCCGCGTTCGAGACGGAGGGCTCGGGAGCGGCCCACGCGGCCCACCTGGAGGGCCGGGACGCCCTCGTCATCCGGGGCATCAGCGACCACGCGGACGCCGGAAAGGCCGCCGCCGACGCCGGGGGTTCCCAGCAGAGGGCGGCCGCCCGGGCCGCGGCGGTCGCGATGGCGGTGCTGCACAAGTACCCGGCACGGGGAGGGGTCTCGGGCGACTCCGAGGAAGGGCCCTCCCGGGTAAGGCAGTCGGGAGACCACATCGACTTCCGGGGCGGGACCTTCCACGGACCCGTCGTCGGGAAGCAGACCGGAGACCGGAAGGGGCATGCCTCATGGCCGGGCCCTCCGCGCGATCACGACAACCGACGGCCGTAGTCCTGCCCTGCCGGCGAACCCTCGGCACGCGCACCGCCCCGAAGGTGACGAGAACCTACAACGTCCAATCCGGGCACACTCATTGACCTGACTAGACCACTCCTCTTACGTTCACACGGCAGCGATCTCCACGTCACCACGCAGTGAGCCCGTAGGAGGTAGTGCCCGTGCGCCCCACCGCCGCCACTCTCGTCGCCCTCGCCCTCGCCGCGACCACCCTCACCGCCTGCGGCAGCGGCTCCGGCAGCAGTCCGAACACGCTGAAGGTGTCCTACAAGCAGTCCACCGACAACTCGATCAAGGTGATGGACACCTACCTCGCCGGCATCAAGAAGCAGTTCGAGAAGAAGTACCCCGGCAAGAAGGTGGAGTTCGTGCCGATCAAGGCGCCGGACTCGGAGTACTACACGAAGCTGCAGCAGATGCTCCGGTCCCCCAGGACCGCCCCGGACCTGGTGTACGAGGACACCTTCCTCATCAACTCGGACATCACCAGCGGATACCTGAAGCCCCTCGACCCGTACCTCGCCAAGTGGCCGGACTGGCAGCGGTTCATCGACACCGCGAAGTCGGCGGCACGGGGGCAGGACGGGAAGACGTACGGCGTTCCGGACGGGACGGACACCCGCGGGCTCTGGTTCGACAAGGGCGTGTTCCAGAAGGCCGGCCTGCCCACCGACTGGCAGCCCAGGACCTGGGACGACGTCCTCGCCGCCGCCCGGACCATCAAGAAGAAGGTCCCCGGCGTCACCCCGCTGAACATCTACACCGGCAAGCCCGCCGGCGAAGCCGCCACCATGCAGACCTTCGAGATGCTGCTGTACGGCACCAACGACGGGAAGACCGATCCGCTCTACGACGCCGCCGGCAAGAAGTGGGTCGCCGGCAGCCAGGGCTTCAAGGACTCCCTCTCGTTCGTGGAGACCGTCTACAAGGAGAAGCTCGGCCCCGACGTCTCCGACGCCCTCGATCCCAACTACAGCACGGCCGTCCGCGGCGAACTCCTGCCCCGGGGCAAGCTCGGCATCGACCTCGACGGCTCCTGGCTGCCGCAGGACTGGCTGCCGGGCAGCGGGCACGAGTGGAAGGACTGGTCGAAGCGGCTCGGGCTGGCGTACATGCCCACCCAGCACGGGCAGGCCCCGGGCAAGGTCAGCATGTCCGGCGGCTGGACCTGGGCCGTCCCGGCCAAGGCCGCCCACCCGGACCTCGCCTTCGACTTCATCAGGACCATGCAGACGAAGGACAACGCACGGAAGTGGTACATCGCCAACTCCGGCATCGCGGTGCGCGAGGACGTCGCCGCCGATCCCGCCTACGTCACCGCCCAGCCCGGGATCAAGTTCTTCACCGATCTGGTCGCGAGCACGCACTACCGGCCCGCCTACCCCGCGTACCCGAAGGTGTCCACCGCCATCCAGGAGGCCATGGAGGGGGTGACCACCGGTGACCGGTCCGTCGACAAGGCGGCCGGTGGCTACGACACCACCCTCAAGGACGTCACCGACGGCAACGTGATCCAGAAGTGAGGCGGCAGCACCGGGTCGCCAGAGCCCTCCCCCTCGCCCCCGCCCTGGTCCTGCTGCTCCTCTTCCTCGCCGGCCCCATCGCCTACTGCGTCTACATCGCCTTCACCGACCTGCAGCTCACCGGGCAGGCCCACTCCTCCTTCGTCGGTTTCGACAACTTCCGCAAGGCCTTCCACGACGGCGCCTTCCTCAACGCCGTCTGGCTGACGCTCGTGTTCACCGTGGTGTCCTCGCTGGTCGGGCAGAACACCCTGGGGCTGGCCCTGGCGGCGCTGATGAAGCGCGCCTCCAGGCCCGTCCGTACGCTCACCGGCGGGGTCGTGATCACCGCCTGGGTGCTGCCGGAAGTCGTCGCGGGGTTTCTGCTCTACGCCTTCTTCCGGCGCGAGGGCACCCTCAACGCCATCCTGGAGCACCTCCATCTGCCCACGCAGAACTGGCTGTTCACGCTTCCCATCCTCGCCGTCTCCTTCGCCAACGTCTGGCGCGGCACGGCCTTCTCGATGCTCGTCTACTCCGCCGCGCTCGACGAGATACCGAGCGAGATCACGGAGGCCGCGGAGGTGGACGGGGCCGGCGGGTGGCGGCGGACGTGGCACATCACGCTGCCGATGATCCGCCGGTCCATCGGCACCAACCTCATGCTCAACACCCTGCAGACGCTCTCCGTGTTCGGGCTGATCTGGGTGATGACCCGGGGCGGGCCCGGCGACAGGAGCCAGACCCTGCCCCTGTTCATGTACGAACAGGCCTTCCAGAACAGCATGATCGGGTACGGCACCGCCGTCGCCCTGCTCCTGCTGCTCGTGGGCTCCCTGTTCTCCGTCGTCTATCTGCGTCTGCTGCGCACGGAGGTGTAGGTCCGGCCATGCCCCGCAACCGTCCCTCGCGGCGCCTCGCCGCCGACGCCGGGCTGATCGTCGTAGCCCTCGCCTTCGCGCTGCCGCTCGCCTGGGTGCTGCTGTCCTCCGTGGACCCGCACGCGGACCTGAGGGTCAAGGCGCCCGACGGGCTGACGTCGGCCAACTTCGACGCCGTCCTGACCCCGGACATCACCTACACCCCGCTGCTCAACAGCCTGGTCCTGTGCGGCGGAGCGACCGTGCTGACCGTCGTCTGCGCGGCCCTCGCCGCGTATCCCCTCTCCCGGTTCCGGTCCCGGCTCAACCGGCCGTTCCTGCTGACGATCCTGTTCGCGACGAGCCTGCCGATCACCGCGATCATGGTGCCGGTGTACGCCTTGTTCGTACGGGTGAATCTGATCGACACCCTGCAGGGGACGGTCTTCTTCTTCGCCGCCTCCCAGCTCCCCTTCGCCATCTGGCTGATGAAGAACTTCATGGACGGGGTGCCGAAGGAGCTGGAGGAGGCGGCCTGGACGGACGGGGCGTCCGCGCTGCAGTCCCTGACCCGGATCGTGCTGCCGCTGATGGGGCCGGGCCTGGCCGTCGTCACCGTCTTCTCGTTCGTGATGATGTGGGGCAACTTCTTCGTCCCCTTCATGCTGCTGCTCAGCCCGGACCTGATGCCCGCCTCGGTCAGCATCAACGACTTCTTCGGCAACCGGGGCATGGTGGCGTACGGACAGCTCGCCGCGTTCTCCGTGATCTACTCGACGCCGGTGATCCTGCTGTACGTGCTGGTCGCGCGGAAGCTGGGGGGTGGCTTCGCCCTGGGCGGCGCCGTCAAGGGGTGAGTGGCGGAGGTGGTGCGCCCGTTACCTACCGAACGGCCGGAACGTACCGAACGGCCGGAACCGTACGTTCCTACAACCGGTGATCCTGGGCGAACAGACCGTAGTCACCCGGCGCCGCCGGCCCTAGCTTGTGCGAGGTGCGCCCACCCTCACCCCACTCCGGCTCCTCGGCTCCCCCGTTCAACGCCCCGGCCGCCCGCAGGCTCCGCGCCGCCCTCGGTATGGGGCCCGAGCACGTCGCCTACGGGATGCGTGCCTCGTACGGGCTGCCGTACGTCACCCCCGACCTCGTGGTCGCCTGGGAGCGCGGCCAGGCGACCCCCGGCAACCCCGAACTCACCGCACTGGCGGGCGTGTTGTGGTGTTCACCGGGCGAACTCATCGGCCGGCCGCGGACCCTGCGGGAGCACCGCGTCGCGCGCGGGATCGCACCGGAGGACGTCGCCCGCGCCGTCGGCCTGGACCTCCCCGGGTATCTGCGGATGGAGGAGAGCGGCACATGGCGCGGCAACGAGCGCCAGTCGGCCGCGCTCGCGGAGGTGCTGCGGCTGGCCCTGCCCGACTTCGTGGCCGTGACGGGCCGCGAGACGAAGCTCGCCGAGCTGCTGCACAGTGCGGTGACGACCCGATGGCAGGCCTACGTACGCCCGGTGGCGAAGGTCGCGCCTCTGGACCGGGAGGTCCTGGAGGGCGTGCTGCAGGAGCTGCACGAGGACTACCAGGGGCACATGGCCGCCACCCTCAGCTGGGGTGGCGGCAGCCGCGAGGCCAGCGAGTCGGGCCGGGACTTCCTCGACCGGATCGTGGAGAACTTCTGGACCGCGGTCGAGACCGGGAAGCCCTAGAAGACCGGCGCGCCCGGAGGACCCGCCCGGAGGGCTCGCCTAGAAGACCGACTCCGCCTCGTCCATCCGGTCCTTCGGCACCGTCTTCAGCTCGGTGACCGCCTCCGCGAGGGGCACCATCACGACGTCGGTTCCGCGCAGCGCGGTCATCCTCCCGAAGTCGCCGCGGTGCGCGGCCTCGACGGCGTGCCAGCCGAAGCGGGTGGCGAGGACGCGGTCGTACGCGGTCGGGACGCCGCCGCGCTGGACGTGGCCGAGGATGACCGGCTTGGCCTCCTTGCCGAGGCGCCGCTCCAGCTCGTACGCCAGCGCCGTACCGATGCCCAGGAAGCGCTCGTGGCCGTACTGGTCGATCTCACCCTTGCCGTAGTCCATGGTGCCCTCGACGGGGTGGGCGCCCTCGGCGACGCAGACGACCGCGAACTTCTTGCCGCGCGAGAACCGTTCCTCGACCATCTTGACCAGGTCGGCGGGGTCGAAGGGGCGCTCGGGCAGGCAGATGCCGTGGGCGCCGGCGGCCATGCCGGACTCCAGGGCGATCCAGCCGGCGTGCCGGCCCATGACCTCGACGACCATCACCCGCTGGTGGGACTCGGCCGTGGTCTTCAGGCGGTCCATCGCCTCGGTGGCGACGCCGACGGCGGTGTCGAAGCCGAAGGTGCGGTCGGTGGAGGAGATGTCGTTGTCGATGGTCTTGGGGACGCCGACGACCGGCAGGCCCGCGTCGGAGAGCATGCGGGCCGCGGTCAGGGTGCCCTCGCCACCGATCGGGATCAGCGCGTCGATGCCGAACTCCTCGACCATGTCGGTGGCCCGCTCGCAGGCCTCGCGCAGCCGGTCGCGCTCCAGGCGGGAGGAGCCGAGGATGGTGCCGCCGCGGGCCAGGATGCCGCTGACCGCGTCCAGGTCGAGGGTGCGGTAGTGCCGGTCGAGCAGACCCCGGTAGCCGTCCTCGAAGCCGATGACCTCGTCGCCGTACTGCGCCACCGCTCGGTGCACCAACGACCGGATCACGGCGTTCAGGCCGGGGCAGTCGCCGCCTGCGGTGAGAACTCCGATGCGCATGGTGCTGTGTCTCCTGCTCGCTTTCGGTGCCGGTGAGCCAGTGACGATTGTTTCACGTCCACCGGAGCGGCGAGTTCCTGACGGGCGCCTTAACCGGCGGCAGGGGTATTGTCAAGAGGGTTCTGCTCACCTCGGTGGGCGATTTTTGTGCCGTGGACGGACCGCGGTGGACGGCCGGAGACAGAGGAAACGGAGTGCACACGTGACGCGCAGCGTGTACGTGACCGGGATCGACCGCGGCGACGGCCGCCAGGTCGTCGAGCTGGGGGTCATGGAACTCCTGACCCGCCAGGTCGACCGGGTGGGCGTGTTCCGCCCGCTCGTGCACGACAGGCCCGACCGGATGTTCGAGCTGCTGCGGTCGCGGTACCGCCTCTCCCAGGACCCCGCCACCGTCTACGGCATGGACTACCACGAGGCGTCCGCGCTCCAGGCCGAACAGGGCACGGACGAGCTGGTCTCCACGCTGGTCGACCGCTTCCACCTGGTGGCCCGGGACTACGACGTGGTCCTCGTCCTCGGCACCGACTTCGCCGGCACCCAGCTGCCGGACGAGCTGTCCCTGAACGCCCGCCTCGCCAACGAGTTCGGCGCGTCCGTGCTCCCGGTGGTCGGCGGCCGCGGGCAGTCGGCGGAGTCCGTGCTCGCCGAGACGCGCAACGCCTACCGGGCGTACGACACCCTGGGCTGCGACGTGCTGGCCATGGTCGCCAACCGGGTGGCCCGCGAGGCCCGCGACGAGATCGCCGAGCGGCTCGCCGACCGGCTGCCGGTGCCCACGTACGTGCTGCCCGACGAGCCCGCGCTGTCCGCGCCGACGGTCGCGCAGATCGCCCAGGCCCTCGGCGCCCGGGTGCTGCTGGGCGACGACTCCGGGCTCGCCCGGGACGCGCTGGGCTTCGTCTTCGGCGGTGCGATGCTGCCCAACTTCCTGGGCGCCCTGACCCCGGGCTGCCTGGTCGTCACCCCGGGCGACCGCGCCGACCTGGTCGTCGGCTCGCTGGCCGCGCACAGCGCCGGCACCCCGCCGATAGCCGGCGTGCTGCTGACGCTGGACGAGGTGCCGAGCGAGGAGATCCTCACGCTGGCCGCCCGCCTCGCCCCGGGCACCCCGGTGCTCTCGGTGTCCGGCAACAGCTTCCCCACCGCCGAGCGGCTGTTCTCGATGGAGGGGAAGATGACCGCGGCCACCCCGCGCAAGGCGGAGACGGCCCTCGGTCTGTTCGAGCGGTACGCCGACTCCGCCGACCTGGCCCTGCGGGTCTCCGCGCCGACCGGCGACCGGGTCACCCCGATGATGTTCGAGCACAAGCTGCTGGAGCGGGCCCGCGCCGACAAGCGGCGGGTGGTGCTGCCGGAGGGCACCGAGGAACGGGTGCTGCACGCGGCCGAGGTGCTGCTGCGCCGGGGCGTGTGCGACCTGACGCTGCTCGGCCCGGTGGACCGGATCCGCAAGACGGCCGCCGACCTGGGCATCGACCTCGGCGACACCCAGCTGATCGACCCGGCCACCTCCGAGCTGCGCGACTCCTTCGCCGAGCAGTACACCCGGCTGCGCGCCCACAAGGGCGTCACGGTCGAGCTGGCCTACGACGTCGTCTCCGACGTGAACTACTTCGGCACCCTGATGGTCCAGGAGGGCCTGGCCGACGGCATGGTCTCGGGCTCGGTCCACTCGACGGCGGCCACCATCCGGCCCGCCTTCGAGATCATCAAGACCAGGCCGGAGACCTCGATCGTCTCCTCGGTGTTCTTCATGTGCCTGGCCGACAAGGTGCTGGTCTACGGCGACTGCGCGGTCAACCCGGACCCGAACGCCGAGCAACTGGCGGACATCGCGATCCAGTCGGCGGGCACCGCCGCGCAGTTCGGCGTGGAGCCGCGGATCGCGATGCTGTCGTACTCCACCGGTACGTCCGGTTCGGGCGCCGACGTGGAGAAGGTGCGCGAGGCGACCGAGCTGGCGCGCTCGCGGCGGTCCGACCTGAAGATCGAGGGGCCGATCCAGTACGACGCGGCCGTGGAGCCTTCCGTCGCCGCCACCAAGCTGCCCGGCTCCGAGGTCGCCGGCCAGGCCAGCGTGCTGATCTTCCCCGACCTCAACACCGGCAACAACACCTACAAGGCCGTGCAGCGCTCGGCCGGCGCCATCGCGGTCGGCCCGGTCCTGCAGGGTCTGCGCAAGCCGGTCAACGACCTGTCCCGGGGCGCGCTCGTCCAGGACATCGTCAACACCGTCGCCATCACGGCGATCCAGGCCCAGCACCCCAGCGAGAAGGCGTCCGAGCAGTGAGCACCCCCACCCGTGTCCTCGTCCTCAACTCCGGTTCCTCGTCGGTGAAGTACCAGCTGCTGGACATGCGGGACAGCAGCCGGCTCGCGGTGGGTCTGGTCGAGCGCATCGGCGAGCAGACCTCGCGGCTCGAGCACACCTGTGCCGCGACCGGCGAGACCCGTGAGCAGAGCGGCCCGATCGCCGGCCACGACTCGGCCCTCAAGGCCGTCGCCGAGGAGCTGGCCCGGGACGGTCTGGGCCTGGAGTCGCCGGAACTGGCCGCGATCGGGCACCGGGTGGTGCACGGCGGCATGTTCTTCTCCGAGCCGACGGTGATCGACGACGCGGTGCTCAGCGAGATCGAGCGGCTGATCCCGGTCGCGCCGCTGCACAACCCGGCCAACCTCACCGGCATCCGCACCGCACAGGCGCTGCGCCCGGACCTGCCCCAGGTCGCGGTCTTCGACACGGCGTTCCACACGACCATGCCGGAGTCCGCTGCGCGCTACGCGCTCGACCCGAGGATCGCCGACCGGCACCGCATCCGCCGCTACGGCTTCCACGGCACCTCGCACGCGTACGTCTCCCGCGAGACCGCGCGGCTGCTGGGCAAGGAGCCGTCGGAGGTGAACGTGATCGTGCTGCACCTCGGCAACGGCGCCTCGGCGTCGGCGGTGGAGAAGGGCCGGTGCGTCGACACCTCCATGGGGCTGACGCCTTTGGAGGGACTTGTGATGGGTACGCGATCCGGTGATCTGGATCCGGCGGTCATCTTCCATTTGGCGCGTGTTGGCGGAATGTCCATGGATGAGATCGACACTCTTCTCAACAAGAGGAGCGGTCTGTTCGGTCTGTGCGGGGACAATGACATGCGGGAGATCCGCCGCCGGATCGACGAGGGCGACGAAGAGGCCGGGCTGGCCTTCGACATTTACATTCACCGCCTCAAAAAGTACATCGGCGCCTATTACGCGGTGCTCGGGCGGGTGGACGCGGTGGCGTTCACGGCCGGGGTCGGCGAGAACGCGGCGCCGGTGCGCGAGGCGGCGATCGCCGGGCTGGAGGGGCTGGGCCTCGCGGTCGACGGCGAGCTGAACGCCGTGCGCAGCCGCGATCCGCGGCTGATCTCGCCGGGGGACGCCCGGGTCGCGGTCGCCGTCGTGCCGACCGACGAAGAACTGGAGATCGCCACGCAGACCTACGCACTGGTCGGAAAGGGCAACTAGCAACACACCGCAGTAACACGCCTGAGCGCATGTCCGCCCATTTGTATCTTCCGCCAGACGGAATATTCCGCAGCGAAACAAACCGATAGGATCGCCCCATGCGCCGTTCGAAAATCGTCTGTACTCTCGGCCCCGCGGTCGACTCCCACGAGATGCTCGTCGCCATGATCGAGGCGGGCATGAATGTGGCCCGTTTCAACTTCAGCCATGGCTCCCACGCCGAGCACCAGGCGCGGTACGACCGCGTCCGTGCCGCTTCCAAGGAGACCGGCCGGGCCATCGGTGTCCTCGCCGACCTGCAGGGCCCGAAGATCCGCCTGGAGACCTTCGCCGAGGGTCCGGTCGAACTGGAACGCGGTGACGAGTTCGTCATCACGACCGAGGACGTGCCGGGCGACAAGCACATCTGCGGTACGACGTACAAGGGGCTGCCGGGCGACGTCTCGCGCGGCGACCAGGTCCTGATCAACGACGGCAACGTCGAGCTGAAGGTCCTGGACGTCGAGGGCTCGCGGGTGCGGACGATCGTCATCGAGGGCGGTGTCGTCTCCGACCACAAGGGCATCAACCTGCCCGGCGCGGCCGTGAACGTGCCGGCGCTGTCCGAGAAGGACGTGGAGGACCTGCGCTTCGCCCTCCGCATGGGCTGCGACCTGGTCGCGCTGTCCTTCGTCCGGGACGCCAAGGACGTGGCCGACGTCCACAAGGTGATGGACGAGGAGGGCCGCCGGGTCCCGGTCGTCGCCAAGGTGGAGAAGCCGCAGGCGGTGGAGAACATGGAGGACGTCGTGATGGCGTTCGACGGCGTGATGGTCGCCCGTGGCGACCTCGCCGTCGAGTACCCGCTCGAGAAGGTCCCCATGGTGCAGAAGCGCCTGATCGAGCTGTGCCGGCGCAACGCCAAGCCGGTGATCGTGGCGACCCAGATGATGGAGTCGATGATCACCAACTCCCGTCCCACCCGCGCCGAGGCCTCCGACGTGGCCAACGCGATCCTGGACGGCGCGGACGCGGTCATGCTGTCGGCGGAGTCCTCGGTGGGCGCCTACCCGGTCGAGACGGTCAAGACGATGTCGAAGATCGTCGCCGCGGCCGAGCAGGAGCTGCTCTCCAAGGGCCTGCAGCCCCTCGTGCCCGGCAAGAAGCCGCGCACCCAGGGTGGTTCCGTGGCCCGCGCGGCCTGCGAGATCGCCGACTTCCTCGGCGGCAAGGGCCTGATCGCCTTCACCCAGTCCGGCGACACCGCCCGTCGGCTGTCCCGCTACCGCGCGGCCCAGCCGATCCTCGCCTTCACCACCGACGAGGGCACCCGCAACCAGCTGACCCTCAGCTGGGGCGTGGAGCCCCATGTCGTGCCCTTCGTCAACAGCACCGACGAAATGGTCGAGATGGTGGACCAGGAGCTGGCGAACCTGGGCCGCTTCAACCCCGGCGACACGGTGGTCATCACCGCCGGCTCGCCCCCCGGCGTCCCCGGTACCACCAACATGGTCCGGGTCCACCACCTGGGCGGCGAGAGCAGCTGACGCCGCCCGCACGGGCCTCGTACGGCGCTGAGGGCGCCCCCTGTGACAGGGGGCGCCCTCAGCTGTGTGCGGCTCCCGAACGGGCTTGAGCGGCCGGTCAGTCGGTGGTGTACACGTGCATGCCGGGCACGTGCAGGTTGCCGCCGAACTGGGCGGCCTGGACGACCTTCACGTTGGTGAAGTAGATCAGCGGGATGTTCAGCGGAGGCGGGCTGTCCGGGCTGAACGTCACCGGGATCAGGCCGAACAGGTTGCCGGAGATGCTCTCGGTGTACATCACGGTGTCGCCACCGCGGATGGTGGACGTCGAGCCCTTGGACGCCTGCACGTGGTAGGTCTTGTTCGCCTGCTTGTCGTTCACCGTCTGGTGCAGGTCGCCGATGTCGGTCCCGCCGGAGATGACGTACTTGAGCACCTTCTTCTTGGTGCCGTTGGCCGTCTTCACCTCGACGATGCCCTGGTAGTCGGCGCCCTTGAGCAGCAGCGAGCTGGCGTTCAGGTACCAGGGGTCGTCCGCCACCGGGACCTTGTTGTCGACACCGCTCTCGTCGTCGGTGGCCGCCGGGCAGTCGTCCGCGGACGTCGTGGAGCTCGCGGAGGGGCTCGGCGTGGCCGACTCGGCCGCGTCCTGGACCGCCTTCGTGGTGTCCTCGGCCGTCTTGGAGACCGTGTCGGTGGTGTCCTTCACGGTGTCCGTGACCGTCTTGGCGGCCTTGCTCGCGGTGTCCGTGACGGTGTCGGTGGCACTGCCCTTGCCGGCGGACCCGGTGTCCGAGGAGCCGGTCGAGGACGACGTGTCCGACGACGACTGGGACGCCGAGGGAGTCGGGCTCGCGGACGTGCCGGAGTCCTGGCGACCGCCGGTGAGGACGTCACCGATCGTGTCGCCGATGGTGTCCAGCAGGCCGCCACCGCTGCTCTGGGACGCCGACGGGGTCGGCGTGGCCGTGTCGCCGCCACCGGAGCCCGAGGAGCCGGAGCCCGAACCCGAGTCGGAGGAACCGGACGTGGCCGTCGGCTTCGGGGTGGCCGTGTCGTCGGAACCTGAATCCGGCGACGAGGACTTGCCCGACTGCGGGTCCTTCGCGTCGGCGCTCGCCGTGGGGGTCGGCGTGGCCTTGTCGGTGGACTCGCTCGCGGACGGCGACGGGGAGGCGGAGGCGTCCCCGGAGTCGTCCAGCGCCTTGACGCAGTCCTTGTAGTCCGCGGCCTTCTGGCTGTTGGACGTCGAAGTGCCTCCGTTGTCGGCGAGAGCGAGGCTCGACGTGAAGCCCATGCCCATGAGAACCGCCGTGGGCATCGCCACGGAGGCTATCGCCTTGCCGGCCGGCATGTGGAACCTGGTGAACAGCGGCTTCTTGGGTGCCGCGTGGCGGGGCCCGGTTCTCGCACGGGACCCGTCCACATCGGTCCCGTGGGTCACCTCGTCAGCCGGCACTGTGCCTCCCGTTCGCCTCGTTGGCCGGGCTCTTTCCTGACAGGTCGTACGACTCGCCCATCCCGTCCGCGGCCTGCTGCGGCAGCGGTGCCGTCTCGGGGGCGGCGCCCTCGCCCGGGGCGGCCCCGGCCGGCGGCTCCGGCTGCGGCGGCGCGCCCGGCACCCAGGCGATGGCCATCGCTCCACCGACGAGGGCGAGCAGGAAGCCCATGATGAAGCCACCGAAGTTGGACACGGGCAGGGAAACCAGCGCCAGCAGGATCGCGGCGACACCCGCGAACGTCCTCACGTGCTTCTGGAACCAGAGGCTGACGCCCAGTACGACGAGCAGCACACCGATGATCAGGGAGCCGGCCCCGGCCGTGGTCGCCATCGCCAGCGTCAGATGACCGAGCTGGAGGTGGAAGTACGGGAAGTACATGATCGGAAGACCGCTGAGCAGGACGTACAGCCCGGCCCAGAACGGACGGGTGCCCCGCCAGGCGCGAAACTGCAGCCTCCGACGGTGGAACTGGCCGGATTCGGCGGCAGAGATCTCGGCGCTCATGGAAAACAGCTCCCTGGTGCGGCGTTGCTGTGGTGATGATGTGTGCCGCGCGTGAAGACGCGGCCGAAAGGTGCGACGGGCGGGGGCACCGTCGGCTCCCCCGCCCGTCACCGAGTGCTTAGTAGCACTCGATTCCCTTGCCGTCGCCCTTGTGCAGCGACATGTGCAGACCGCTGAGCTTGAAGGTTCCGGCGGTGGTCGCCCACGCCGTCTGCCTCACGTTGCTCAGGTCGGCCGAGTCGGCCTGCTGGGCGAAGCCGAAGGGGTTGGCCTGCTCGCCGTTGCCCTTCATGCCCGGACCCTTGCTGGCGTCCTTGGCGGCCACACCGATGTCGATGCCGTTGAACGTCGCGTCGGCCTGCAGGTCGTCGACGTCGATGTACAGGTTGTGGGCCTGGACCTTGTCGTGACCGGCGCCACCAGCCTCCAGGCGGAGGGTGACATTGCCGAGGAACGGCACGTCCGGGGTGACCACGGACTGGCACATGTTGGTGATGGTCGCGTCGTTGAACGACGAGACGGCGACGGCGTGGGCCGTCTTCTTCCCGTCGAGCGTGTAACCGGCGTCGACTGCCCCGTACTGCGCGAAACCTTCGCCGTGGAGAGTGTCGGCCGTCACCTTGAACTCTTGGCCGGACACGCTGAACGATGCAGCGAGAGCGCCCTGTGCCAGGGCGACACCTATCGCGGCCGTAGCGGCGACGCTGGGCACCATGACCACAGCGAACCGCTTCCATCTGGTCCCGCCACGCACCTGGGACTCCATATTTCCTCCTTCTCGGACGTACATCTCCTGGCCCGGACTCGCCCCAGTCGGCGGCTCAGCCAGGCAGGGATGGGAGAAGTGCTACGTCCTCGGGAAGGAGAGCGCCTGCGCTCCGAGGCGCGAACCGCGCCCCAATCACCGGCGATCACCCCCGAGCGACAACCACTGGTCGCGCCTGACACGCATCACGCACAACCTTCTGGACAGGCTTCGCCGGTGGCGAAGACCCCCCTGTCCTAGAGCCGGCGCCACTGCCGCCGGCTCTGCCCGGTGGGGACCCAGAGTCTCCCGCGACCCGACCGGATGCCGGGGTACGGGAATGGACCGAGCGTCGCCGATCGTGGTGCATTCTCGCGCCGGGCACAAGGGGGTTCGTTACTGGCTAGTAACGGCCGGATAACCGGAGGACGACCGACCGGTCTCGGAGTGCCACGCTGGGTCGCATCAAGGGGCAGAGCAAAGCCGTTGATCCCTGGACGAAACCAGACAGACCAACGGCCTCGATTTACTCGCAGTAACAGCAGCCGCGATTACCAAGATTTGGTAAAGCGCGGCCGCCCTGACGCCTCGTCGGCAAATCTTTCACCCCGGCATCACAAGCCGTGGCGTTTAGTGACTGGTCAGAACAGCGCCCTTGCCAGTGCCCGGCGCGCCCCGATCACCCGCGGATCCTCGGGGCCCACGACCTCGAACAGGTCCAGCAGCCGGCGCCGCACCGCGTCCCGGTCGTCACCCACCGTGAGCCGCACGGTCTCGATGAGCCGCCCGAAGGCGTCCTCGACATGACCGCCCACCAGATCCAGGTCGGCGGCCGCGATCTGCGCGTCCACGCCACCCGGCTGCTCGGCGGCCTCCTTGCGCACCCGCTGCGGGTCCATGCCCTGCACCCGCTGGAGCAACTCGGCCTGCGCGAGCCCGAGTTTGGCCTCCGTGTTGCCGGGGTCGTCACTCAGTACGCTCTGGTAGGCCTGGACGGCCCCGCCCAGGTCGCCGGCGTCGAGAGCCTGCACGGCGGCCTCCAGCAGGGCGTCGTAGGGCCCCACCGGCACCTCGTGCCGGGGCGCCCCGCCCGGCTGCGCGTCCGGGTCGACGGTCAGGCCGGTCAGCCCGAAGCGCTGCTCGGCGACCTGTACGAGCTGATCCAGGGTCTGCCGGATCTGCTGCTCGTCGGCGGCGCCCTGGAAGAGCGGCAGGGCCTGCCCGGCCACCACGGCGAAGACGGCCGGGATCCCCTGGATCCCGAACTGCTGCATCAGCATCTGGTTGGCGTCGACGTCGATCTTGGCGAGGAGGAAGCGCCCGTCGTACTCGACGGCCAGCCGCTCCAGGACCGGGCTCAGCTGCTTGCAGGGCTGACACCACTCGGCCCAGAAGTCGATGACGACCGGGACTTCGGCGGAGCGCTGCAGGACGTCGCGCTCGAAGCCGGCTTCGTCGACGTCGATGACGAGATCGGCCGGCGAGACGGCCCCCACCCCGCCCTGCCGGGCGGTTTCGGCGCGCGTCTGCTCGGCCTTGGCCTTGGCCTCCTGGGCCGCCTTCACCGCGGCGAGGTCGACGACGCCGCTCATGGACATGTTCCGTGGCTGCATGCGTCTATCCTCCCCCGTTCCCGCGCATGAATGAAAAAGCGGTGTGGTTGGCGCCGGGTCCCCACCCCACGCCGGTGGTCGTCGCCCGTGTACGTCCCACACGAGCTTTCGCTACGAGTCGTAGCGTAATGGCAGGAGGACCCCGCGCGACACCACGCCTCGGTGATCTCCCTCACGACGCCGCAGGACCCGCCGGTTATGGTCGGAAGATGCAGAGTCGCACCCCCGTCGGCCGTACCGGACGCCCGCGCAGCGCGGCCGCGGACGCCGCGATCCTGGCCGCCACGCGCCAGGCGCTGGTCGAACTGGGCTGGTCCAGGCTCACGCTGGGAGACGTGGCCACGCGGGCCGGGGTCGCGAAGACGACGCTGTACCGCCGCTGGGCGGGCAAGCACGAGCTGGTGGTGGACGCGGTCGCCGAGCTCTTCGACGAGCTGGAGCTGCCCGACCGCGGCAGTCTGGCCGCCGACATCGAGGGCGTGGTCCTGCAGTTCGCGGCCATCCTGGCGCGGCCGGAGGCCAGGAGCGGCCTGATGGCCGTGGTCGCGGAGGCCACCCGGGACGACGCCCTGCGCGAACGCATCCGCGCCTCGATCGTGGACCGCCAGATGCGGCTGGTCCTGGAGGGCCGCGCCCGGGCCCAGCGGCGCGGCGAACTCCCCCCCGAACCGGATCCGGCCGAGGCCGCCCGCACCGTGGACCTGATCTTCGACATGGTGGCGGGCGCGGTGGTCCACCGCACCCTGGTCAGCGGCAAGCCGGCGGACGAGGACTGGGTGCGCAGCTTCACCCGGGTGCTGCTCCTGGGCCTGACGTCCCAGCAGGCCGACGGGGTACCTTCCCGGCCGGCCGAGTCGGACGGTGGATGGGCATGAGGCCGGGGGCCCAGGGGGCGGAGCCCCCTGGTACGCCCACACCGGGCGACGGCGCCTAGAAGCCCGCCGGCTCGGTGTACACCCCCCACTCGTCCCGCAGCACTCCGCAGATCTCGCCCAGCGTGGCCTCCGCCCGCACGGCGTCCAGCATCGGCTCGATCATGTTGGCCCCGGTCCGTGCGGCGTCGAGCATCCCGTCCAGCGCCCCGCGAACCGCCGCTTCGTCACGCGCGGCCTTCCGGGAGCCCAGCACCCGGACCTGCTCCCGCTCCACCTCGTGGCTGACCCGCAGGATCTCCAGGTCCCCGGTGGCGGAGCCGGTGTGGACGTTGACGCCCACGACCCTCTTCTCGCCCTTCTCCAGCGCCTGCTGGTAGCGGAACGCGGACTCCGCGATCTCGCCGGTGAACCAGCCGTCCTCGATGCCGCGCAGGATGCCGGAGGTGATGGGCCCGATGGGGTGCTTCCCGTCCGGGTGCGCCCTGAGCCCCCGCTCCTTGATCCGCTCGAAGATCTTCTCCGCGTCGGCCTCGATCCGGTCGGTCAGCTGCTCGACGTACCAGGAACCGCCCAGCGGGTCCGCCACGTTGGCGACCCCGGTCTCCTCCATCAGCACCTGCTGCGTGCGCAGCGCGATCTCGGCGGCCTGCTCGCTGGGCAGCGCCAGCGTCTCGTCCAGGGCGTTGGTGTGCAGCGAGTTGGTCCCGCCGAGCACGGCGGCCAGCGCCTCCACGGCCGTACGCACCACGTTGTTGTACGGCTGCTGCGCGGTCAGCGAGACACCGGCGGTCTGCGTGTGGAATCGCAGCCACTGCGCCTTGTCGCTCTTCGCGCCGTACACGTCCCGCATCCAGCGGGCCCAGATGCGCCGGGCCGCCCGGAACTTGGCGATCTCCTCGAAGAAGTCGAGGTGCGCGTCGAAGAAGAAGGACAGTCCCGGCGCGAAGACGTCGACGTCCATTCCGCGCGAGAGCCCCAGCTCCACGTACCCGAAGCCGTCCGCGAGCGTGTACGCCAGCTCCTGCGCGGCCGTCGAGCCCGCCTCACGGATGTGGTAGCCGGAGACGGACAGCGGCTTGTAGGCGGGGATGCCGGCCGCGCAGTACTCCATGAGGTCGCCGATGAGCCGCAGATGCGGCTCCGGCTGGAAGAGCCACTCCTTCTGGGCGATGTACTCCTTGAAGATGTCGGTCTGGAGGGTCCCGTTGAGCACCCCGGGATCCACGCCCTGCCGCTCGGCGGCGACCAGGTACATGCAGAAGACCGGAACGGCCGGCCCGCTGATCGTCATCGACGTCGTGACGTCACCGAGCGGGATGTCCTTGAACAGGACCTCCATGTCGGCGGCCGAGTCGATCGCGACCCCGCAGTGCCCGACCTCGCCGAGCGAGCGGGGGTCGTCGGAGTCGCGGCCCATGAGCGTCGGCATGTCGAAGGCGACCGAGAGGCCCCCGCCGCCCGCGGCGAGGATCATCTTGTACCGCTCGTTGGTCTGCTCGGCGTTGCCGAACCCGGCGAACTGGCGGATCGTCCAGGTGCGCCCGCGGTAGCCGGTCGGATGGAGCCCGCGCGTGAAGGGGTACTCCCCGGGCCAGCCGATCCGCTCGAATCCCTCGTACGCGTCCCCCGGTCGGGGCCCGTACACCGGCTCCACGGGATCGCCGGAGAGCGTGGTGAAATCTGCGTCGCGCTTGCGCGCGGAGTCGTATCGGGCCTGCCAGCGGCGGCGGCCCTCCTCGATGGCGTGAGCGTCCATACCGTCGAATTTACTTGGACGTCCTAGTAAATGTCGATGGGGAACCGCCACACGACACCCGTGCGGCGGTGGAGGCTACGCCTCGGCGACGGCCGGGGCCGGGTCGGCGACCCTGGTCTCCAGCTCGCGGCTGACCTTGCGCTCGACGAAGAAGGCGGCGGTCGGGATCGTCCCCGCGAGCAGCACCCACAGCTGCTTGCCGACCGGCCACTTCGCCTTGGCGCCCAGGTCGAAGGCGAAGACCAGGTACACGACGTAGAGCCAGCCGTGCGCGATGCCGACGACGGTGGTGAACTTCTCCGCCCCGTCGATGTGCAGCCCGTACTTGGCGATCACACCCAGGGTCAGCAGGACCAGCAGCACACCGGTGACATAGGCCATGACGCGGTAGCGGGTCAGCACGCTCTTCTTCATGCCGTCGAGCGTAACCGCCCGTTCCGGGAGATCTTGCCCCGGGTCACTCCTCGTCGAAGTCGTGTGCCGAGATCCGCAGCGGGCGCAGCATCGCGAAGATCTCCGCGCACTCCTCGGCGTCGTACACCCCGAGACCGAAGTCCATCGCCATCAGGTCACGGGTGGCCGCGTCGACCACCTCGCGGCCCTTGTCGGTGATGACGGCCAGGGTGCCGCGACCGTCGTTGGGGTTGGGTCGCTTGGCCACCAGACCGGACTTCACCAGCCGGTCCACCGTGTTCGTCACGGACGTGGGATGCACCATCAGCCGCTCGCCGATCTTGGACATCGGCAGCTCGCCGGCCTTGGAGAAGGTGAGCAGCACCAGGGCCTCGTAGCGCGCGAAGGTCAGTTCGTACGGCTTGACCACCGCGTCGACCTCGGCCAGCAGAATCTGCTGCGCCCGCATGATCGAGGTGATCGCGGACATGGAGGGCACGTTTCCCCAGCGCTGCTTCCAGAGCTCGTCGGCGCGGGCGATGGGGTCGAAGGGAAGGCTGAGAGGCTTCGGCACGTCATCAGACCCTACCGGCCGGTCATATGCCGGTCAGCCCTGTCTCGGCTTTCGGTCGCCCGGCGGACATCCGGGTGAGATCCGTCACGATTCCTTCCCGGGGGTTCCTGGCGCCGCTGACGGAGGGAGCGCCGTCCGCGGGTCAGCGGCGGCCCGTGCGGCGCAGGTGGTGGCGGACCGCGCGCTGCGCGACCGGACCCAGCTCCTCCATGGCCGCGGCCAGCGCGCCCAGCTGTTCCAGGGCCTCCAGGGCGGCGTGCGCCCCCGCCTCGTCCACGCCCTCGTACAGCTCGATGCCGACGAAGGAGGCGGCGACGGCGCGGGCCAGGCCGGCCGGGTCGGCGAACTCGCCGAACGGGGTCGAGGCCAGCACCCGGCGCAGGACCTGCTCGATCTCGGTGATCCACAGCTCGAGGCCGCCGGCCGCGGCCGGTCCCAGGGCGGCATGAGTGGGCGCGCCGGCCAGGAGCTGGCCGAGGAGCGCGACGTGGCCGTCGGCCCGCTGCCCCTCGTGGATCTCGCGGCCGACGGAGAGCAGCTCGGAGAGGGAGGAGACGGCGGCGAGCCGGGTGCGGTAGTGCGCCACGGCCTTCTCGGCGCCGTAGCGGCAGGCGGCCGCGAGCAGTTCGTCCACGGATCCGAAATGGTAGAAGACCAGCGCCTGGTTGACCCCGGCCGCGGCCGCCACGGTGCGGGCCGAGGTCTTCGCGATGCCCTGTTCGGTGAGCGTGCGCAGCGCGCCCTCCAGGAGCCTGGTCTTCGTCTCCTGGGACTTCGCCGTCTCCGGGCTCATGCGCGCGCCTCCTCCCGCACCGGGCGCAGTCCTGGGCGCACTCCGCCGGCGCCGACGCTCGTGTACGACGCCGTGAACGAGCCCTCGTAGCCGAAGAGCGGTCCGAAGCGGCGGTTGACCACGCTCACCCGGATGCGGAAGCGGCCGGCGGTGTCGTCGTAGGACTCGCGGACCTCGGCCGTGGCGCCGATCAGCTCGGGTACGCGGACGTCCACCGGGCCCTCCCGGAAGCGGTGCTCTCCGGAGCGGATGAGCAGCGAGCCGTTCGGCTCGGCGGCGAAGTGGAGTTCGCTGGCCAGGTGCTGGTGGGTGCCGAGGTAGTCGAGGATGCGGTCGCCCTTGGGGCTGAGCACCATCTGGGCGTCGAAGCGGCGGGCTCGGCCGGGCAGGTCGAAGGTGCGCACGAAGGTCACCGTCTCACGGCCGAACGTGTCCGTGTACGGCACGTTCTCGATGACGAAGGGGATGTTCCGGCCGGGCCGCGGGACGAGGATGTTGCGGGTGGCGCCGAGGGCCAGGAACGGCTTCACGAACGCCGGGCCGTGCCAGATCCGGTCCATGACGCCCCGGCCGGTGCAGGCCTCGCCGCTCGCCAGGCCCACCGAGAAGCGGCGCCTGAGCCGGGGGTGGAGCCGGTCGAAGTCGTCCCCGAGCACGGTGCGGAACATCGAGCGCGGCGGCGCCGTCGTGGTCATCCGTGCTTCTCCAGGGTGCGCAGGAGGCGGGGTGCGCGCGTCCGGGTGACCGGGGCGCGCAGGCAGCGGCGGGCGGCCGGGGTGCAGGCGAGCGGCGCCTTGAGGAGGGCGAGCGACATCACGACCACCAGCAGCAGCGGGCACAGGTAGGCCACGGCGGCCCCGAACGGGCCGAAGACGCGGATGACGGACTTCAGCCCCAGACCGGTCAGGCACGCGGTGAGCACCAGCGCGCGGACCGCCAGTTCGGCCAGCCAGTTGACCAGGGCCCGCTCGGGGGTGATGCCTCGCTCCAGCCACAGCCGCAGCCGATCGAAGGACCAGGCGGTCGCCCAGCCCATCAGCGGCCGGAACACGAGCCGGTCGGCGAACGCGCCGAAGGCGCCCCAGCGGGGGCGGTAGTCGTAGCCGGTGAGGAAGCGGACGCCGTGCGCGTCGGGCACGTACCGCCAGTAGCCGCTGCCCTCGGCGAGCAGCGAGAGCGGGTGCGGGGAGGCGAAGCGCAGGGCGGAGGTGCGGGTGCCATCGGGGCGGTCCCTCTCGCCCGCGGCGACGCCGGTGCCCGACACCGTGAGGAACGGCAGCAGACGGGTGGCGTACCGGAAGCGCTGCGGCTCGCCCTCCGCGCGCGGGAGGTGGGCGATCTCGGTGAACCGCAGGTCCCAGCGCTGGTGCCGGGCGGGGTCCTGGGTACGCGCCCAGAGTTCGTCCAGGTCGGCGCGAATATACGTCTCTATATAGAGACCCATGCTGTTCCCCCACGTCAGAGCGGCTTTTGAGCGAGTGCTCAAACTGTGCCTGAGAGGCAAAGTACACCCCTTTGAGCGATCGCTCAAAGACGAGGGCGGAAGAAAACCCCGGCCCGCCGGGACCGGGGTTCGCGCGCGCCGGCCGGCGCTACTGCGCCAGATGCCGCTCGACTGTCTCGACCTTGGAGGTGAGCCCGTCCGTCACACCGGGCCGGATGTCGGCCTTGAGGACGAGCGACACACGGGGCGCCCGCTCCTCGACGACGGCGACGGCTCGCCGCACGACGTCCATCACCTCGTCCCACTCACCCTCCACGGAGGTGAACATCGCGTCGGTGCGGTTGGGCAGGCCCGACTCGCGGACCACGCGGACGGCGTCGGCGACGTACTCCCCCACGTCCTCACCGACCCCCAGGGGCGTCACGGAGAAGGCGACGATCATGCGTTCACGACCCCTTCCTTGCGGGCGCGGGCCGCGATGACGGCGTCCTCGGCCTCGCGGCGCAGCCTGCGCTCCGCGAAGAAGCCGCCGGTGGGCAGCACGGAGAGGACGAAGTAGAGGGCTGCGGTGCCGAAGCCCCACTTGGTCCGGTTCCAGGCGTCCGCCCAGAAGATCACGTACAGGACGAACAGCACACCGTGGACCGCACCCATCACGGGCACCGCGTTGAAGTCCGTGGTGCGCTTCAGCACCGAACAGACGAGCAGGACCAGGAAGGACACGGCCTCCGGGGCGGAGACCAGGCGGAGGCGGCGGAGGGCGGTGGCGGTCTTGATGTCCACGGATCACCTTCGGTGGGAGTTTGCGAGGAGGGGCTGCCGGTTTGTGAACGCACGCACAAGCGCTCCCTCATTCTGACAAACCTCGCCCCTGGGGGTGCGCTCAGGGTCGCGGTCCACCCACGGGCCCTGTTCCGCCCACCCGCTCGGCCGCTACTTTCCCAGCGTGGCGATGTTCCGACTCCAAGGGAGCAAGGTGCTCGCCGTCGACATGACCGGGGACGCCGTGAAGGCGAAGAACGGCTCGATGGTCGCGTACGACGGGCAGATGGCCTTCAAGAAGCTGAGCGGTGGCGGCGAGGGGCTGCGCGGGATGGTGACCCGGCGGCTCACCGGTGAGCAGATGACGGTGATGGAGGTGAGGGGACAGGGGACCTGCTGGTTCGCCGACCGGGCGTCCGAGATCAACCTGGTCGGACTCCAGGGGGACAAGCTCTACGTCGAGTCGAGCAACCTGCTGGCGACGGACGCGGGGCTGCGGACGGGTACGACGTTTACCGGGCTGCGCGGCGCCTCGCAGGGCAACGGGCTGTTCACGACCACCGTCGAGGGACACGGTCAGGCGGCGATCATGTCCGACGGCCCGGCCGTGGTGCTCCGGGTCAGCCCGCAGTACCCGCTGATCGTCGACCCGGGCGCCTACATCGCCCACCAGGGCAATGTGCGGCAGTCCTTCCAGTCCGGTGTGACGTTCCGCACGCTCTTCGGCGAGGGCGGCGGCGAGGCCTTCCAGATCCGCTTCGAGGGCGACGGGCTGGTGTACGTGCAACCGAGCGAGCGGAACACGATCGCGGGGGACCTGTGAGATGAGCTTCCGGGAGATCAACTCCAAGATGGTGGAGGCGACCGTGCTGCCCGGGCAGCGGCTGTTCAGCCAGCGCGGCGCGATGCTCGCCTACAGGGGGGACGTGTCCTTCACGCCCAACCTGCAGGGCGGCCAGGGCGGGCTGATGTCCATGCTCGGGCGGCGGGTGGCCGGCGAGGCGACCCCGCTGATGAGCGTCGAGGGCAGCGGGTCCGTCTTCTTCGGGCACGGCGGCCACCATGTGCACGTCATCAACCTCTCCGGCGACACCCTGTACGTCGAGGCCGACCGGCTGCTCGCCTTCGAGGGCACCCTGCGGCAGGGCACGATGTTCATGGGCTCGCAGGGCGGGGTCATGGGCCTGGTCAGGGGGCAGGTCACCGGGCAGGGCCTGTTCACGACCACCCTCCAGGGCCAGGGTTCGGTGGCGGTGATGGCGCACGGCGGCGTCTTCGAGATCCCGATCACCCCGCAGCGCCCGGTCCACGTCGACCCGCAGGCCTACGTCGCCCACCACGGCGACGTCCGCAACAAGCTCTCCACCGCGCTCGGCTGGCGCGACATGGTGGGCCGCGGCTCCGGCGAGGCCTTCCAGCTGGAGCTGAGCGGCAGCGGCACAGTGTACGTCCAGGCCTCGGAGGAGAAGCTGTGAGCGCGTACGGAACCCCCGGCGGCCCCGTGGTGCACGACCCGATGACCCTCCCCGCCGACGACAACGTGAACAAGTACACGTTCTGCGTCGAGCTCAGGAGCGGGCAGTGGTTCCTGCAGAAGGGGAAGATGATCGCCTACTACGGGGCGATCGAGTTCAACGGCGTCGGGCACGGCCGACTCGACCGACTTGTCCGTACCTCGTTCCATTCGCCACTGCACGCGAGCGACTGGGTCGTGGCGGAGGGCTCGGGCAAGATGCTGCTGGCCGACCGGGCCTTCGACGTCAACTCCTATGACCTGGACGACGGGAACTTGACCATTCGCGCTGGCAATCTGCTCGCTTTTCAGCCAAGTCTCGCGCTCAAACAATCGATCGTGCCAGGTTTTCTGACCCTTATCGGAACCGGGAAGTTTGTGGCCGCATCTAACGGTCCGGTGGTGTTCATGGAACCTCCGATCCGGGTGGACCCCCAGGCGCTCGTCGGGTGGGCCGACTGCCCGTCACCCTGTCATCACTACGACCACGGGTATCTGACGGGTGTCATGGGCGGTCTACGTGCGATGACGGGCCTCGGCGGGGCTTCCGGCGAGGAGCACCAGTTCGAGTTCGTGGGGGCGGGGACGGTCCTGCTGCAGTCCAGTGAGACCCTCATGGCCGAGCAGGCGACAGGAGTGGTTCCGCCCGAACCGGGGGTCCCCGGCGGTGGCGGAGCGGCACCGGGTGGACACGGTCCGCAATCGTCGGGGGTACCGCGCCTTCCCGGACAGCTGGGGGACCTCCAGCGTCGCTTCGGGCTGTGAGCGGTAGTCTGCGGAGTGTGACGTCGAACGCGTGCGCACAGTCACACCACCCGAAGTAGTTCGCCATTCAACTTCTTAGGTAGACTTCATTCATGGAGACCGAGACGGCCACGCGCTGGCTGACCGATGCGGAGCAGTGCGCCTGGCGCACCCACCTGGAGGTCAACAGGCTGTTGACGTACCAGCTCGAAAAGGATCTGCAGCCGTTCGGCCTGACAATGAACGACTACGAGATCCTCGTGAACCTCTCCGAGTCGGACGACGTGCGGATGCGGATGAGCGACCTGGCCTCCGCGACCCTGCAGTCCAAGAGCCGGCTCTCGCACCAGATCACACGGATGGAGAACGCGAACCTGGTGCGGCGCGAGAACTGCGAGTCCGACCGGCGGGGGCTGTACGCCGTGCTGACGGAGCACGGCATGGAGACGATGAAGAAGGTCGCGCCGCATCACGTGGCGTCGGTCAGACGGCACTTCATCGATCTGCTCTCGCCGGAGGCGCTGATAGAGCTGGACAAGGCGCTCAAGCCGATCGCCGAGCATCTGAGGGGGCAGCGGGGGCGTCCCTGAGCTGGGCAGGAGGCACCCGGGCAGCGGGGGAGCCCAGCCCTGGGCGCTGCCAGGACCTCGTCGGCAACACCGCCAGCACAGCCAGCACGGCCACCGCCCCGGACAGCAGGAAACAGGTCCCGAGCGGCAGCGCTCCGATCAGCAGCCCCGCCGCCGGCGCTCCGGCCGCGCTTCCCGCGTTCACCCCGGTGTTCACCCATGCCCCGGCCCGCGTGCGGGAGCCCTCCGCTGCGGTCTCGTCGGCCAGCAGGTAGGCCGTCGTCAGGGCCGGAGCGACGAACGCACCCGCGCAGGCCATGGCCGCCGTGAGGGTCCACAGGCCCGGCGCGAGGCCCGCCGCGGCGATCACCAGGCCCAGGGCCACCGCGCACCGGCACAGCCGTACGCGGGCGGCCGTACGCCACCGCACCGCCCCGTTGACCAGCCCGCCCACCGCGCTGCCCGCCGACAGCGCGCCCAGGACCCAGGGCACCAGGGCGGTGTCGTACGAGCGCTCGGCCGCGAAGGCCGTCACCAGCAGTTCGACGCCGCTGAGGGCCAGTCCGACGGAGGTGGCCACGGCGACCGGGAGCAGCAGGCCACGCCCGCCGCCGGACTCCTTCCGGCGCGGGGCGGGGTGCGGCCCGGTCATCGCCGGGGACATGACGAAGGCGCAGGTGCCGGCGACGTTCAGCAGCGCGCTCAGCAGGATGCCGGACGCCGGCGGTGCGAAGCCGGCCAGCACACCGATCAGCGCGGGCCCGGACACGAACAGCAGTTCCTCGGCGACGCCGTCCAGGCCGTAGGCGCGCTGCAGGAGGCTCCGGTCGGCGACCAGTTCGGCCCACAGGGCGCGCATGGTGGGCCCCAGCGGAGGTGCGCAAGCGCCCGCCAGGGCGGCGGCCGCGGCGATGAGCGGCGCCGGCGCCCCGGGGCGCCAGGTGAGCGCTGCCAGGGCACACAGGAAGGTGCCGTGGAGGGCGGCCAGCGGGCGCAGGGCGCGGCGCGGACCGTACCGGTCGACGAGGGACGCCCGCAGGGGCATCAGGAAGACGGTGGCGCCGCCGAACAGGGACATCACGGCGCCGGAGACCGGGTAGGACCCGGTGGCCCGGATGACGGACAGCATCACCGAGAGTGACACGGTGCCGTAGGACAGGCGGGCGATCAGGGCAGCGGCGAAGGTCCGGCGGGCATGCGGGACGCGCAGGACGGCGGCGTACGAGGGCCGCGCAGGGTGCGTGGACACGCTGGAGTTCCTCGGGGAGAGGCGGAGAGGGGACACCGAGGGACGCGGTGGCCCGTACCGTCGGGCCCCGCGATCCGGTGCGCTCTACGCCAAGGAGAGGAACATGCCGTCAACCTAGCAGCGAGTGGGCCGTGTTGACGACGTTCAGCTCTCCGTCAGCCCCGCCACCAGCTCGTCCGCCGCGCGGTACGGGTCCAGTCGCCCGGCGACGATGCGCTCCGCGAGCGCGTCGAGGCGGCGGTCGCCGTGCAGGTCGCCGATGCGTGTCCGCAGGGCCGTGACGGCGATGGTCTCCACCTCGCGGGCCGCGCGGGCCCTGCGGCGTTCGGCGAGGACCCCGCGCTCCTCCATCCAGGCCCGGTGCTTCTCCAGGGCCTCCACGACCTCGTCCACGCCCTCCGCGCGGGCCGCGACCGTCTTGACGATGGGCGGACGCCAGTCGCCGGGGCCGCGGGACTCGCCGAGGCCGAGCATGTGGTTCAGCTCGCGGGCGGTGGCGTCGGCGCCGTCGCGGTCCGCCTTGTTGACGACGTAGACGTCGCCGATCTCGAGGATGCCGGCCTTCGCGGCCTGGATGCCGTCGCCCATCCCCGGGGCCAGCAGCACCATGCTCGTGTCCGCCTGGGAGGCGATCTCCACCTCCGACTGGCCGACGCCGACCGTCTCCACCAGGATCACGTCGCAGCCCGCCGCGTCCAGCACGCGGATCGCCTGGGGCGCGGCCCAGGCCAGACCGCCCAGGTGACCCCGGGTGGCCATCGAGCGGATGTAGACACCCGGGTCGGAGGCGTGGTCCGACATGCGGACCCGGTCGCCGAGCAGGGCGCCGCCGGAGAACGGGGACGACGGGTCGACGGCCAGGACGCCGACCCGCTTCCCCTGCTTGCGGTACGCCGTGACGAGGGCGGAGGTGGAGGTCGACTTGCCGACGCCGGGGGAGCCCGTCAGGCCCACCACGTAGGCGTTGCCGGTCAGCGGCGCGAGCGCCGCCATGACCTCCCTGAGCTGCGGGGACGCCCCCTCCACCAGGGAGATGAGCCGGGCCACGGCACGCGGCCGGCCTTCCCTGGCCTGGGCCACCAGAGAGGAGACGTCCTGCATCAAACAGCTCCGTTCACTTCGCAGACGTACAGAGGAACTCAGGCCTTCGGTACCCGCACGATCAGGGCGTCGCCCTGACCGCCGCCACCGCACAGCGCGGCCGCGCCGACACCGCCGCCGCGGCGCTTGAGCTCCAGCGCCAAGTGGAGCACGAGACGGGCGCCGGACATGCCGATCGGGTGACCGAGGGCGATGGCGCCGCCGTTGACGTTCACCTTTTCCGTGGACACGCCGAGGTCCTTCATTGACTGCACGGCGACCGCGGCGAAGGCCTCGTTGATCTCGATCAGGTCGAGGTCGGAGACCCCCAGGCCCTCCTTCTTCAGGGCGTGCTGGATGGCGTTGGACGGCTGCGACTGCAGCGAGTTGTCCGGCCCGGCCACGTTGCCGTGCGCGCCGATCTCCGCGAGCCACTCCAGGCCCAGCTCCTCGGCCTTGGCCTTGCTCATCACGACCACGGCCGCGGCGCCGTCCGAGATCTGCGAGGAGGTGCCGGCCGTGATCGTGCCGTCCCGGGTGAAGGCGGGGCGCAGCTTGCCCAGCGACTCCGCGGTCGTGTCGCCGCGAATGCCCTCGTCCTTGCTGAAGACGACCGGCTCGCCCTTGCGCTGCGGGATCTCGACCGGGGTGATCTCGGCCTCGAAGACGCCGTTCTTCTGCGCGGCGGCGGCGCGCTGGTGGGACAGGGCGGCGATCTCGTCCTGCTCCGGGCGGGCGATGCCGAGGCGCGTGTTGTGCTTCTCCGTCGACTCGCCCATGGCGATGCCCTCGAAGGAGTCGGTCAGGCCGTCGTACGCCATCGCGTCGAGCATCTCGACCGCGCCGTACTTGAAGCCCTCACGGGACTTGGGCAGCAGGTGCGGGGCGTTGGTCATCGACTCCTGGCCGCCCGCCACGACGATGTCGAACTCGCCGGCGCGGATCAGCTGGTCGGCCAGCGCGATCGCGTCCAGGCCGGACAGACACACCTTGTTGATGGTGAGCGCCGGGATGCTCATCGGGATGCCCGCCTTGACGGCGGCCTGGCGGGCCGGGATCTGCCCGGCACCTGCCTGCAGCACCTGCCCCATGATCACGTACTGCACCTGGTCGCCACCGATCCCCGCACGGTCGAGGGCGGCCTTGATCGCGAAGCCACCGAGATCGGCTCCGGAGAAGGACTTCAGCGAGCCGAGCAACCGTCCCATGGGCGTGCGAGCGCCCGCGACGATCACCGAGGTGTTCGTTCCAGAAGACATGAGCTGCGATCCCCTTACCGGCCTGCACAGCCGAGGAGTGAACGAGGGTTTACTTCGAATGTACTGACCGGTACCGGAACCCGTCATCGGCCTTACGGTGTGATCGCGCGCACGTTGCGTAACCACCTCCGGGGCGCTGCACTGAATCCATGCTGACGCGAATCGACCACATCGGGATCGCCTGCCACGACCTCGACGCCACCGTCGAGTTCTACCGGGCCACGTACGGCTTCGAGGTGTTCCACACCGAAGTCAACGAGGAGCAGGGCGTACGCGAGGCCATGCTCAAGATCAACGAGACGTCCGACGGCGGCGCCTCCTACCTCCAGCTGCTGGAACCGACCCGGGAGGACTCCACGGTCGCCAAGTGGCTGGCGAAGAACGGGGAGGGCGTCCACCACATCGCGTTCGGTACGGCGGATGTGGACGGGGACTCCGCGGAGATCCGCGGCAAGGGCGTACGCGTTCTGTACGACGAGCCACGACGTGGCTCCATGGGGTCGCGGATCACCTTTCTGCACCCCAAGGATTGCCACGGCGTCCTGACAGAACTGGTCACTTCGGCCCCGGTTGAGTCGCCCGAGCACTGACCCCCGTACATAAGGGCCGGTAGGGTTGGGGGCGGTCGTCGCCACAACCGGGACGACCCGGTCCCTCCGTCAAAGGTGACGTCTGCCTCGCGACGCCTGGCACGCACGCTCGCCGCGTTGCCGGAAGGCCCTGGTAGCTCCGCTACGAGGACCTTCCAGCGCCTTGCGATCGCACGCACCGGACGCCGCGAGGCCCGCCCTCCGGGCGGACGACGTCACCTTTGACGGAGGGACCACCGGGGTCCGGGTTTCGGGGGACGAGCGTCGGGGCAGCAGCCCGTGCTCCGCCGTTGATCTGACACCATTCCCCGGGGGCCCCGTTCGGCGGATGGACGGAGCTCGTTGGAGAAGCTGACCAGGGGACGGATGGGACCGCGCAGTGCGGGGCTACGAGAGCCAGGAGCGAGAGCCGGCGGCTGACGTCGACCACCTCTCTCGGTTCGAGGCCGAGATGAAGCGGCTGAAGACCGAGCGGGAAAAGGCGATCCAGCACGCCGAGGACCTCGGCTACCAGGTCGAGGTGCTGCGCGCCAAGCTGCACGAGGCGCGCCGCACCCTGATGACCCGGCCCGCCTACGACGGCGGTGACATCGGCTATCAGGCCGAACAGTTGCTCCGCAACGCCCAGATTCAGGCCGATCAGCTGCGCCAGGACGCCGAGCGGGAGCTGAGCCAGGCCCGCGCGCAGACCCAGCGCATCCTGCAGGAGCACGCCGAGCAGGCCGCCCGCCTCCAGGCCGAGCTGCACCAGGAGGCGGTCACCCGCCGGCAGCAGCTGGACCAGGAGCTGGCCGAGCGCCGGCAGACCGTCGAGTCGCACGTCAACGAGAACGTGGCGTGGGCCGAGCAGCTGCGCTCCCGCACCGAGCAGCAGGCCCGCCGGCTGCTGGACGAGTCGCGCGCCGAGACCGAGCAGGCGATGACCGCCGCCCGTGCCGAGGCCGAGCGGCTGACCCGCGAGGCCCGCGAGCGGCTGCAGAGCGACGCCGAGAGCGCCCGCTCGGAGGCCGAGCAGATCCTGCGCCGTGCCCGCACGGACGCAGAGCGGCTGCTGAACGCCGCCTCCACGCAGGCCCAGGAGGCCACCGACCACGCCGAGCAGCTGCGCAGCTCCACCGCCACCGAGTCGGACTCCGCCCGCCGGCAGGCCGGCGAGCTGAGCCGGGCCGCCGAGCAGCGCATGGCCGAGGCCGAGGAGGCGCTGCGCAAGGCGCAGTCCGAGGCCGAGAAGCTGGTCACCGAGGCGGAGACCGCGGCCGCCAAGGCGCTCTCCGGTGCCGAGGCCGCCAACGAGACCCGGACGCGCACGGCCAAGGAGCAGGTCGCCCGGCTGGTCGAGGAGGCCACCAAGGAGGCCGAGACCACCAGGGCGGACGCCGAGCAGCTCGTCGCGGACGCCCGTGCCGAGGCCGAGAAGATCGTCGCGGAGGCCTCCGAGAAGGCCCGCACGATCACCGCCGAGGAGAGCGCGACCCAGCTGTCCAAGGCCGCCAAGACCGCCGAGGACGTCCTCAACAAGGCGTCGGAGGAGGCCAGGAACACCACCAAGGCCGCCACCGAGGAGGCCGAGCGGATCCGTACGGAGGCCGAGGCCGAGGCGGACCGGCTGCGCGCCGAGGCGCACGACATCGTCGAGCAGCTCAAGGGCGCGGCGAAGGACGACACCAAGGAGTACCGCGCCAAGACGGTCGAACTGCAGGAGGAGGCCCGCCGGCTGCGCGGCGAGGCCGAGCAGCTGCGCGCCGACGCGGTCGCCGAGGGCGAGTCCATCCGCGCCGAGGCCCGCCGCGAGGCCGTGGTGCAGATCGAGGAGGCGGCCAGGTCCGCCGAGGAGCTGCTGGCCAAGGCCAAGGCGGACGCCGACGAGCTGCGGCAGAAGGCGGCCGGCGACAGCGAGAAGGTCCGCACCGAGGCCATCGAGCGGGCCACCGCGCTGCGCCGGCAGGCCGAGGAGACCCTGGAGCGCACCCGCAAGGAGGCCGAGCGGCTGCGCGCGGAGTCCGCCGAAGAGGTCGAGACGGTCAGGGCGGACGCCGAGAAGGCGGCGCGCGAGCTGCACGAGGAGACCGAGCGGGCGGTCGAGGCCCGTCGCGCCGAGGCCGCCGAGGAACTGACCCGGCTGCAGACGGAGGCCCAGGAGCGGCTGGCGGCGGCCGAGCAGGCGCTCGCCGACGCCCGCGCGGAGGCGGCCCGGATCCGCCGGGAGGCCGCCGAGGAGACCGAGCGGCTGCGCGCGGAGTCCGCCGAGCGGATCCGTACGTTCCAGCAGCAGGCCGAGGCCGAGGCCGAACGGCTGCGCGACGAGGCCGCGTCGGACGCGTCCGTCTCGCGTGCCGAGGGCGAGGCCGTCGCCGTACGTCTGCGTTCGGAGGCCGCCGCCGAGGCCGAGCGGCTGAAGGTCGAGGCCCAGGACACCGCCGACCGGGTCCGCGCGGAGGCTCAGGCCGCCGCCGAGCGGCTGGGCACCGAGGCGTCCGAGACGCTCGCCGCCGCCCAGGAGGAGGCCGCCCGGCGCCGCCGTGAGGCCGAGGAACTGCTCGGTGCCGCACGCGGCGAGGCCGACCAGGAGCGCGAGCGGGCCCGCGAGCAGAGCGAGGAGCTGCTGGCCTCGGCGCGCAGGCGCGTGGAGGACGCGCAGACCGAGGCGACCCGGCTGGTCGAGGAGGCCGACCGGCGCGCCACCGAGATGGTGTCCGCCGCCGAGCAGCACGCCCAGCAGGTGCGGGACTCGGTCACGGGGCTGCACGAGCAGGCGCAGGAGGAGATCACCGGGCTGCGCTCGGCCGCCGAGCACGCGGCGGACCGTACCCGCCGCGAGGCCGAGGAGGAGGCGGACCGGGTCCGCGCCGACGCCTACGCCGAGCGGGAGCGCGCGAGCGAGGACGCCTCGCGGATCCGGCGGGAGGCGAACGAGGAGGCGGAGGCCGCCAGGGCGCTGGCCGAGCGTACGGTCGGGGAGGCGATCGCCGAGTCCGACCGGCTGCGCTCCGAGGCGGGCGAGTACGCCCAGCGGGTGCGCACGGAGGCGTCGGACTCGCTCGCCGAGGCCGACCAGGCCGCGGCCCGCACCCGGGCGGACGCCCGCGAGGACGCCAACCGCATCCGCTCGGACGCGGCGACCCAGGTGGACACGCTCATCACCGAGGCCGGCAACGAGGCGGAGCGGCTGCGCACCGAGACGGCCGCCGCGGCCGAGCGCGTCCGTGCCGAGGCCACCGCGAACGCCGAGCAGCTCGTCGCGGACGCCACCGGCGACGCCGAGCGGCTGCGCGCCGACGCCGCCGAGACGGTCGGCTCGGCCCAGCAGCACGCGGAGCGGCTGCGCGGCGAGGCCGAGCGGCTCCGGGCGGACGCGGAGGCGGAGGCCGATCGGCTGGTCAACTCCGCGCGCCAGGAGGCCGAGCGGACCCTCGACGAGGCCCGCAAGGACGCCAACAAGCGGCGTTCGGAGGCGGCCGAGCAGGTCGACACGCTCATCACGGAGACCACGGCCGAGGCGGACAAGCTGCTCACCGAGGCCCAGCAGCAGGCGCTGAAGACCACCGCCGACGCCGAGTCGCAGGCCGACACGATGGTGGGCGCGGCCCGCAGCGAGGCCGAGCGGATCGTCTCCGAGGCGACCGTCGAGGGCAATACGCGGGTGGAGAAGGCCCGCACGGACGCGGACGAGCTGCTGGTCGGGGCCCGCCGGGACGCGACGGCCATCAGGGAGCGCGCGGAGGAGCTGCGCGACCGCCTCACCACCGAGATCGAGGAGCTGCACGAGCGGGCCCGGCGCGAGGCCGCCGAGACGATGAAGTCCGCGGGCGACCGCTGCGACGCGCTCATCAAGGCCGCCGAGGAGCAGCTGGCCAAGGCGCAGGCGAAGGCCAAGGAGCTGGTGTCGGAGGCGAGCTCCGAGGCGGGCAAGGTCCGTATCGCCGCCGTCAAGAAGGCGGAGGGTCTGCTCAAGGAGGCCGAGCAGAAGAAGGCCACGCTGGTCAGGGAGGCCGAGGAGCTGAAGGCCGAGGCGATCCGCGAGGCACGGCGGACGGTCGAGGAGGGCAAGCGCGAACTGGAGATCCTGGTGCGCAGGCGCGAGGACATCAACACCGAGATCTCCCGGGTCCAGGACGTCCTGGAGGCGCTCGAGTCCTTCGAGACCCCGTCGGCCGGCAAGGACGGCGGAGTCAAGGCGGGCGCCACCGTCGGTCCCCCTCGATCGGGTGGCAAGTCGTCGGACAGCTAGCGGACGAGGGGGGTTCGGGTGTCTTCTGGGGGGCTTTGCCCTGGTCCTTGGCAAGCCGTCCGACGGTCAGCCACCCAAAAGAGGTGTCATTCTCCAGATCAAACACGTATCCGCTCGATGACACACCGCTTCGGCCCCTAGGATTCCACCTATCACCTCACCGGTCTCTTTCGACAGGAACCCCATGAGCGACACTTCCCCCTACGGCTTCGAGCTTGTGCGGCGTGGGTACGACCGCGCTCAGGTGGACGAACGTATCTCCAAGCTCGTCTCCGACCGTGACAGCGCTCTCTCTCGCATCACCTCCCTGGAGAAGCGCATCGAGGAGCTCCATCTCGAGACGCAGAACGCCCAGGCACAGATCACCGACGCGGAACCGTCGTACGCGGGGCTCGGCGCACGGGTCGAGAAGATCCTGCGCCTCGCCGAGGAAGAGGCGAAGGACCTGCGGGACGAGGCCCGGCGCGCTGCCGAGCAGCACCGCGAGCTCGCCGAGTCGGCGGCCCAGCAGGTCCGCAACGACGCCGAGTCCTTCGCGGCCGAGCGCAAGGCCAAGGCCGAGGACGAGGGCGTCCGGATCGTCGAGAAGGCCAAGAGTGAGGCCTCCCAGCTGCGCGCCGACGCGCAGAAGGACGCGCAGTCCAAGCGCGAGGAGGCGGACGCCCTCTTCGAGGAGACCCGCGCCAAGGCCGCGCAGGCCGCCGCCGACTTCGAGACGAACCTCGCCAAGCGTCGCGAGCAGTCCGAGCGCGACCTGGCCTCGCGTCAGCAGAAGGCCGAGAAGCGCCTCGCCGAGATCGAGCACCGCGCCGAGCAGCTCCGTCTGGAGGCGGAGAAGCTGCGCACCGACGCCGAGCGCCGCGCCCGCCAGACGGTGGAGACGGCCCAGCGCCAGGCCGAGGACATCGTGGCCGACGCCAACGCCAAGGCCGACCGCATCCGCTCGGAATCCGAGCGCGAGCTGGCCGCCCTCACCAACCGCCGCGACTCGATCAACGCCCAGCTGACGAACGTCCGCGAGATGCTCGCCACGCTGACCGGTGCCGCGGTGGCCGCGGCCGGCTCCCCCGCCGAGGACGAGCCGATCTCCCGGGGCGTTCCGGCGCAGCAGTCCCGGTAGCCACGGGTAGTCGCACGACGCCGAAGGGGGCGGTGGGACCTGGTCCCACCGCCCCCTTCGGTGTGCGCGGGGTGCCGCGCGGGCGGGCTAGCGCAGTCCCAGGAGGGGCGGTTCCTGTGTGCCGTCGCCGTTGACGACGACCCAGGTGTCGCCGGCGCGCAGCAGCTGGCCGCCGGTGGCGTACTTGTCCGTGCGCACCGTCGTGCCGTCGTCCTCACCGATGCGGTGCCCATGGGCCGCCTCGAGCGTCCACAGCCGGCCGTCCCCGAGCACCGCCACCCGGTCGCGTCCGGCCGGGGCCAGTGCGGCGACCTCGTTCACGTCGACGTGCCACAGGTGCCGGCCGTCGCGCAGCGCGTAGCCCGAGACCCGGTCGGGGGCCGAGGCACCCGGCTCGGCGCCGGCGACGACGAGCGTGTCCCCGCTGACGGTCGCCCACAGCGCGGGCCGCGCCGTGAAGGTCTCGTAGTTGCCCGGAAGGGGCGTCAGGTCCTCGTCGTCGCCGGTGAGGGGGATCCGCACCGGGTCGCCTTCGTGGTCGGGGTAGGCCAGGACGGCGGCGACGCCCCGCTTGTCGCTCTCCTTCAGCAGGAGGGTGAAGGGGTCGGCGCAGAGCACCATGACCGTGTCGGCGGGGCTCTCGATGGGCAGGTCCAGGCCGGCGCGCCGCTTGCCGGTGGCGTTGTCCAGGGTCACCAGTCGTCCGCTGCCGCCGTCCCCCGTCGCGCAGGTGACGACGACGCGTGTGACACCGCCGGTCGCGGAGGCGACGTTCGGCGCGCACGTCTCGCCGCCGCGGCTCTTCCCGATCAGATCGGCGTGCCAGCGCGGGCGGCCGTCGGCGAGGCCGTACGCCCGGACGCCGTCGTCGGTGAGCGCGAGGGCCACGTCCCCGTCGGCCGCGAGCAGGCCGTCGCTGCCGGAGGTGAACCCGGCGACGCCCTTGACGGGCTGCTCCCAGACCTTGCGTCCGGTGCGGGTGTCGACGCCCCACACCGTGTCGCAGGGCTTCCGGTAGCGCGCGAAGGCGACCAGGCCGATGCCGTCGACGACCCGGTCGCTCATCCCGCAGACCGACTCGCGCACGGGGGCGCGGAGCATCCAGCGGCGGTCCCCGTCGTGGGAGTCGTAGGCGACGAGCGCGTCGGTGCGCACGCGGACCACGGTCGACGCGTCCGCGCCGACGGTCCACACGCCCTGGGCCCGTGCGGTCGACGGCCGGTCCCGTCCGGTCTCCCAGGCGCTGTCGAGCACCGGCCCGCGCATCCACAGGTACGCCTGCCGGCCGGGCCACAGCGCGAGCAGCACGCCCGCCACGGCGAGGACGGCGGGCACCGCCTTGCCGGGACGCCGGTCGGTGAACCTGCCGATGGTGACGAGGAGGGAGATGTAGCCGACGAAGGTCAGCGCGAACGCGAGAACGATGGTGGGTGCGGTGCCGTCCGGGCAGGAGTCGTACCTGCCGCCGCAGGAGTTGCCGGGAATGGACGACCACCCGAGCACATGGAACTCCACCGCGAGCCCGGCCGCGGCCCCGGCCGCCACGATCGCAAGCCCCGCCCGCACCGCGCCCCGCCCCGTGCGCGGTCTGCTGTCCTCAACCACTGCCGCCCCCGCCCGTGTTCTGTTTTCCGGCGCTCCCCGGCACCGCCCCCGGTGATCAGGGGGCTGGAGCATAACGCGGCGGCGGGTACGGCGTCCCGGCCACCCGCGGGCCGCCCCGGTGGCAGCCTCCCCGGACCGGTCATAGCGTGGCCGCGTGATCGAGCTCGAGGGGCTGACCAAGCGGTACGGCGAGAAGGTCGCGGTGGACCATCTCAGCTTCGCCGTGCGCCCGGGCATCGTGACGGGGTTTCTGGGGCCGAACGGTGCCGGGAAGTCCACGACCATGCGGATGATCCTCGGCCTCGACCGGCCCACCGCCGGTGACGTCCGGATCGACGGCGTGCACTACGCCCAGCTCAAGGACCCGCTGACGTACGTCGGGGCGCTGCTGGACGCGAAGGCCGTGCACGGCGGGCGGAGCGCCTACAACCACCTCCTGTGCCTGGCGCAGAGCAACGGGATCCCCCGGCTGCGGGTGGACGAGGTGCTCGACACCGTCGGGCTCACGCCGGTGGCGCGGAAGAAGGCCAAGGGGTTCTCGTACGGGATGGGGCAGCGGCTCGGGATCGCGGGCGCGCTGCTCGGGGATCCGAAGATCCTGATGTTCGACGAGCCGGTCAACGGGCTCGACCCCGAGGGCATCCACTGGATCCGGAACCTGATGAAGTCGCTCGCCGCGCAGGGGCGGACCGTGTTCGTCTCGAGCCATCTGATGAGCGAGATGGCACTGACCGCCGATCACCTGGTGGTGATCGGGCAGGGCCGGCTGCTCGCCGACACCTCCATGGCCGACTTCATCCGGCAGCACTCGCGCAGTTATGTCCGGATCCGCTCCCCGCAGCGCGAGCGGCTGCTGGACGTGCTGCGCGAGTCCGGCATCACCGTCGTGGAGGCGGGCGCCGGTGCGCTGGAGGTGGAGGGCGGCAAGTCCGAGCGGATCGGGGAGCTGGCCGCCCGGCACGGGGTCGTGCTGCACGAGCTGAGCCCGCAGCAGGCCTCGCTGGAGGAGGCGTTCATGCGGCTGACGGCGGAGTCGGTGGAGTACCACGCGCACGCCGCACCCGCGCCCGCCCCCCAGGAGTGGGGCGCCGGCTGGAAGGGGGCCTGAGAGCCATGGCGGCCGTCCAGGTGATCCGGTCCGAGTGGACCAAGATCCGGTCCGTCGCGTCCACGGTGTGGACGCTGTCGCTGGCCGTGGTGGTCACGCTCGCGCTCGGCATGCTCATCTCCGCGCTGTCCAGGAGCCAGTTCGACAACATGCCCGTGACGGAGCGGCTCTCCTTCGACCCGACGGTCGTCAGCTTCGCCGGCATGACCCTGGGCCAGCTCGCCATGATCGTGTTCGGGGTGCTCGTCGTCTCCAACGAGTACAGCACCGGCATGATCCGCGTCTCGCTGGCGGCCGTGCCGCGGCGCGGCACCTTCCTGTTCAGCAAGATCGCGGTGGCCGGCGCGCTCGCCCTGGCGGTCGGCATGGTCACCGGCTTCGCCGCCTTCTTCCTCGGGCAGGCGATGCTCGGCCCCCTCGGCACCCGGCTCGGCGAACCCGGCGTGCTGCGCGCGGTCATCGGCGGCGGCCTCTACATGGCCCTCATCGCGGTGTTCTCCATGGGCGTCGCCGCGATGCTGCGCTCGCCGATGCTCTCGCTCGGCATCCTGATGCCGTTCTTCTTCCTGATCTCCAACATCCTCGGCAACGTCGACGCCACGAAGAAGGTCGGCCGCTTCCTGCCCGACCAGGCCGGCAGCCGGATCATGCAGGTGGTGCCGACGGTCGGCGACGACACGCCCTACGGCCCCTGGGGCGGGCTCGGCATCATGGTGCTGTGGGTGGTCGCGGCGGTCGCGGGCGGCTACCTCCTGCTCAGACGGCGGGACGCCCAGTGAGCCTTGTGCACACGCTCGGTGATGCTCTGGCTTTGCATTCTCTTGAGCGGAACCGTCAGCGCCCGGATATCCTCCTAACCCTTACGGGGGCGTGTGCCCCGCTGTCCTGAACCTTTCGATGGGTGCGGAGCATGATCGAGGCTGTAGGCCTGACCAAGCGCTACGGCGACAAGACCGCCGTGTACAACCTTTCCTTCCAGGTGCGGCCGGGGGCCGTGACCGGCTTCCTCGGGCCGAACGGCTCTGGCAAGTCGACGACCATGCGGATGATCCTCGGGCTGGACAACCCGACGTCCGGCACGGTGACCATCGGCGGCTACCCGTACCGCAAGCTGCCCAACGCCCCCCGCCAGGTAGGCGCGCTGCTCGACGCCAAGGCCGTGCACGGCGGCCGGGCCGCGCGCAACCACCTCCTCAGCCTCGCCCAGCTGTCGGGCATCCCGGCCCGCCGGGTGGACGAGGTGCTCGGGGTCGTCGGCCTGCAGGAGGTGGCGAAGAAACGATCCAAGGGCTTCTCGCTCGGCATGGGCCAGCGGCTCGGCATCGCCGCCGCCCTGCTCGGCGACCCCCAGGTGCTGCTCTTCGACGAGCCGGTCAACGGCCTCGACCCCGAGGGCATCCTCTGGGTCCGCAACCTGATGAAGGCCCTCGCTGCCGAGGGCCGTACGGTCTTCGTCTCCTCGCACCTGATGAGCGAGATGGCGCTGACCGCCGACCACCTCATCGTGATCGGGCGCGGACAGCTGCTCGCCGACATGAGCGTGAAGGACTTCATCTCGACCAACTCGGCCGACTTCGCGCGCGTGCGCACCCCCGACACCGAGCCCCAGCTGCGCGAGAAGCTCTCCTCCGCGCTCGCCGAGGCGGGCGGCCACGTCCTGCCGGAGCAGGACGGCGCGCTGCGCGTGACCGGCCTGCCGCTGCCCCGCATCAGCGACCTCGCGCACGAGGCGGGCGTCCGGTTGTGGGAACTGTCGCCGCACCAGGCCTCGCTGGAGGAGGCGTACATGCGGATGACGCAGGGCGCCGTCGACTACCGCTCGACCATCGACCAGAAGGCGGGCCTGCAGCAGCCGCTGCCGCCCGGCGCCCAGCCGCCCATGCCGGTGCCCGGCCAGGGCCAGCCGGGCTGGTACGCCCCGCCGCCGCCCCAGCAGGGCGGCCGGCCGTTCGAGATGCCGGCGCCTCCCTCGGGGCCGTACGGCGGCGCCCCGGCGGGCGCGTACGGCGCTCCCGGCGCGGGAGCCCCCAACCCGTACGCAGCACCGGCCGCCCAGGCGCAGCCGCCGGTGGCCGCTCCCCCGGCCCCGGCCGCAGAACCGTCCCAGCCCGCTCCCACGGCCCCCGCCGCCGACCAGACCCAGCCCGAGGACGCCCGATGAGCACCCACCAGCCCCCGATGCCGCAGGCACCGGCAGCCGCGCCCGACTGGCAGGCGGCGCCCGGCGGCCCGTACCCCGGCTACAGCTCGCCCATCCCGATCGTGCGCACCCACCTCGGGCACGCGCTCGCCTCGGAGTGGACGAAGATCAAGTCGGTGCGTTCGACGATGTGGACGCTCGGCGTGTTCATCCTGCTCGTGGTCGGCATCGGCCTGATGGCCGGTGTCGCGGTCCGGGGCTCCGGCGACATGGGCGGCCAGAGCCCGCTGACCCTCGGCTTCTTCGGCCTGCTGATCGGCATGATGTGCATCATCACGCTCGGCGTGCTCACCACGGCGTCCGAGTACGGCACGGGCATGATCCGTACGACGATGACCGCGTGCCCGAGCCGGGGCCGGGTGCTGGCCGCCAAGTCGATCGTGTTCTTCGTCCTCGCCTTCGTGGTGACGCTGGCCACCGTCTCGTTCGTGGCGATGCTGCAGTCGTCCATGCTGGACGGCAACGGCGCGCGCACCCCGTCCAGCGGGGAATGGCTGAAGGCCACGGTCGGCATCAGCCTCTACATCGCGCTGCTCGGGCTGCTCTCGCTGCTGGTCGGCTCGATCATCCGGCACTCGGCGGGCGCCATCACGATCATGATCGGCGCGGTGCTGGCCCCGCTGGTGATCGCCCTCTTCATGAACGCCCAGTCGCTGGAGAAGGTGCAGCGGGCGCTGCTGGAGTACTCGATCCCGAGCCAGATGGGCGTCTTCTACGACAACACCCTGAGCCAGTCGGGACCGACGGGCTGGGACCCGCTGTGGATCATCCTGGGCGTGACGGCTGCCGCGTACGCGGGCGCCTACGCGCTGCTGCAGAGCCGGGACGTCTAAGAGGCTCAGAACTTAGGCGCGTTGCGGGACCGCTGCACCCTGGTGGTGCGGCGGTCCTTCGCGTTCCAGCACGCCTTGTGCCAGTGGCGGCGGTCGTCGACGCCCGCGTGCTCCGGCCAGGCCACCACGTGCGGGACACCGGAGGAGATCATCTGGTCGCAGCCCGGGCACCGGTAGGTCTTGCCCTCCGCGCTCGCCCCGGCGACATGGCGCACGCTCCACTCCTCGCCCTGCCAGCTCTCGGTGGACTGCCAGCCGCCGTACCGGCCGGCCCGGTCGTCCTCGGCGCTCCGGCCGGACGATCCGGCTGCCTTCGGTCGGTTGCGACGCGGGGACACGGGACACCTCTCGGGGCTATACAGGAAGCACGGCTGCATCCAGCCTACGCGGCCCCCAGAGGGGTACGCAGAGGGCACCAACCCGTACAAGTCCCCCTCCGGGGCGGCCCATTCTGCAGACAATCCGCAAATCTCCCCGCCAGGCCGTGTCCTCGGCACGTGTCAGACGGTTATGCCGGGTGGGGGAGCTCCGGTCGGAGCCAAGGAAGCAGGAAATGCGATGCACGTAGGAAGTTTTGTGCTGGCGGCCCAGTTCCCGGGCCAGGGCCAGGGCGAGGCCCTGTACCGGGCGGTCCGCTCGGCGGAAGTCACCGAGGAGGCCGGCCTGGACGCGGTGTGGCTGGCAGAGCACCACTTCGTCCCGTACGGCACCTGTCCGTCCGCGGTCACGCTGGCCGCCCTGCTGCTCGGCCGCACCCGGCGCATCCGGGTCGGTACGGCGGTCAGCGTACTGCCCACCGCGCACCCGGTCGCCCTCGGCGAACAGGCCGCGCTGCTGCACCTGACGAGCGGCGGGCGGTTCACGCTGGGCGTCGGGCGCGGCGGACCGTGGGTGGACCTGGAGGTCTTCGGCGCGGGCCTGGACGCGTACGAGCACGGGTTCCCGGAATCACTCGATCTGCTGGTGCGCTGGCTGCGCGAACCGTCGGTGTCCGCCTCGGGTGAACGATTCTCCTTCCGTGAGGTCCCGGTCGTGCCCCGCCCCTCGGAGGCACTGACGGAGACACCCGGACCCGAGGTCGTCGTCGCCTGCACCTCGCCGGCGAGCGTACGGCTGGCCGCCGAGCGCGGGCTGCCGATGCTGCTCGGGATGCACATCGGGGACGAGGAAAAGGCCGAGATCGTCACCCTCTGGCGGCAGTTCGCGCGGGCCGCGGGCCGGCCGGCCGACGAGATCGTGGGTGCGGCGCATGTCTCGGCCGGCGTCTGCCAGATCGCGGACCGGCGCACCGACGCCGCGGAGACGCTGCTGAAGGCGATGCCCGGCTGGCTCAAGCAGGGCCTGGACGCCCACGTCACGGTCGACGGCCGGGCACGCTCCATGCGCGACCCGCTCGCCTACACCGAACTGCTCTGCGGGCTGCACCCGGTGGGCACCCCGAGGCTCGCCGCCGACCGGCTCGCGGCCACCTCGGAGCGCACCGGCATCTCCCGCTTCGCCCTGCTCGTCGAGGGCTCGGGCGATCTCGCTGCGACGGAGGAGAACCTGCGGCGGCTCGGCACCGAGGTGCTGCCCCAACTGCGCTGACCCGCCGCGGACTCCCTTGCGGCACGGGGGGCTTCGGCGCTGCCGCAGGGGGGCTTGCCGCCCCAGTACTGAATGCACCTCCCGCGGGTGGAGCGGCAAGCAAGCGGCTCACTGCGTCGGCAGCCCGGGAACCGCGCGTCAGCAGTCCCGAAGCTCCGGCGACTGGTTCAGCAACTGGCTGCGTACCGAGGTGAAGCGGGCCAGCGTCTCGTCGACCGAGGCGTCCAGCGGGAACACCGCCACCCGGTGGCAGTTCTGGAAGGCCAGCCGCACCCCGAAGTGCCGCTGCAGCGCGCCGCGTATGGCGTCACTCGCGAGCGCGCGCAGCAGCTGACCGCGCGCCTGCTCGTCCGGCGGGGGCGTCTGGTTGTCGGCGAAGGGACCGCCGTCGACCTTCAGCTGGGCCACCAGGGAGCTGATCATCTCCCACGCATAGGGCAGGGAGGTCCGGACGCAGTCGACGAATGCTGCTTCGTCGACCTCGCCTCGCTCGGCCTGTTCGAGTAGGGCCGGTGAGACGTCGAGCGACATGGGTTCTCCTCTCGCACCCCCGGCGAGCAGGGGTTGCCGGACAGATAAGGAAGTTCGCGATTTCGAACACGCTCAGTACACGCGTCGCGACCTCCCGTTCCCTACGGTAGGCAACGGTCGGTGACCACACCAGCAGATTGCGTATATGGAACGGTCCCTTTGCGCGCACAATCGGCCAGGGATGAACAAGAGTTTCCAGGATGAAAGGGGTGGCCCAGCGGGGCGGCACTGACGGCGGAGGTGGCCGGGAGGAGGGCGAATCGCGTGCACCCGCGTGTGTCGAGTAGCGTTGCCGACCATGCGTCTCGTCATTGCCCGATGCTCGGTCGACTACGCCGGCCGGCTCACCGCCCACCTGCCCTCGGCGCCCCGCCTGATCCTGGTCAAGGCGGACGGCAGCGTCTCCATCCACGCGGACGACCGGGCCTACAAGCCCCTCAACTGGATGTCGCCGCCCTGCACTCTGAAGGAGGGCACGGGCGAGGACGAGGGCGTCTGGACCGTCGTCAACAAGGCGGGCGAGAAACTGATCATCACGATGGAGGAGATCCTCCACGACTCCTCGCACGAACTGGGCGTGGATCCGGGTCTGATCAAGGACGGCGTGGAGGCGCACCTGCAGGAGCTGCTCGCCGACCGCATCGAGACGCTGGGCGACGGCTACACCCTGATCCGCCGCGAGTACATGACCGCGATCGGCCCGGTGGACATCCTGTGCCGGGACGCGGACGGGCAGACGGTCGCGGTCGAGATCAAGCGGCGCGGCGAGATCGACGGCGTCGAGCAACTCACCCGCTACCTGGAACTGTTGAACCGCGACCCGCACCTCTCCCCGGTCCGCGGCGTCTTCGCCGCCCAGGAGATCAAGCCCCAGGCCCGCGTCCTCGCCACGGACCGCGGCATCAACTGCCAGATCCTGGACTACGACGCCCTCCGCGGCATCGAGGACGACAAGCTGCGACTGTTCTGAACAGACGCTCCCCGCTCCGCCGGTCCGGCCGCCTCGTTCCGCCGCGCCCGGCCCGCAACCACACTCCCGCGGACCTGCCGTGCCGAACCGGGCTCAGCCGGATCCGGCACCGGCGCCGACCGCCGCACCGGCTGATCGCCCTGGCGGCGGAGAAATGCCCCACCAGGCGCTCCGCCGGTCCGGCCGCCTCGTTCCGCCGCGGCGGCGCGCAACCACGATCCCGCGCGCCGGCGGTGCCGAACCGGGGTGGGCGGTTCGGCACCGGTGCCGACCGCCGCACGGGCTGATCGCCGTGGCAGCGGATGGGTGCGCCGCCAGGCGCTCCGCCGGTCCGGCCTCCCGCCCGCTACATCACCGCGCCGAAGCCGCCGGTGTCCGGTGCGCCCGCCGAGCTGCTCGACGCGGCCGGTCCGCTCGCCGACGTGGACGTCGCCGGGGACGACGACGGGCTGGTGGACGGAGACACCGAGACCGACGGGTCGGGACTGGGCGAAGGACTGCTCGGCGGACTCGACGGAGTCTTCGTCGGAGTCGGTGAACTCGGCTTCTTCGTCGTCCTGGACGGCTTCGGAGTGGCGCCCCCGCCGCCCGACCCCTTCGTGCCGGTCGGCTTGGCCGAAGGCTTCGTCGCCGGCGGTGTCGGATCGTCCGAAGTGCCGTACGTGCCGTCGGGGCCCGGGTCGGTCGGGCTGCTGCTGGGCGCACCCGTGCTTTCGCTGTCGCCGGTGTCCTGCTTCGGGTCGGCGCCCAGGCTGCCGTCGTCCAGGCCCTGACTCGCCGACGGGTTGACGTCGACCTTGCCGGCCGGGTTCCGGTCCGCGTTGTCGTTGGACGTCATCCCAAGGGTCACGACCGTGCCGAGCACCACGGCGAGCAGAGCGCCGGAGCCGGCCGCCACCATGTTGCGGCGGGCCAGACGGCGGATGCCGCCCGCCGACTTGCCCGCCGGGGGCTGGTGCGTGACCAGGGTCTCGCCGGTGGAGCCGTAGGGCAGGTAGGCCGGCACGCCGCCGGGAGGCGACGCGGACTCCTCGTGCCGTGCGTCCGGCACCTCCTCGCCCGCCATCGCCATCGACCCGGGCGCCTCGCCCGACAGGTCGGCGACCAGCGCCAGGGCGCGCCGGCCGGCCACCGTGCCCCGCTTGTCGGCGAGCGCCCCGCGCAGACCGCCCGAGGCCTCCAGCTCGGCCCGGGCCCGGTCGAGCCGTCCGCCACAGAGCGCGAGAATCCCCAACTCATGGTGGAAGTAGGCCTGTTCGGGGACCTCGCCGGACAGCGTGGAGGCCTCGGAGCCGGACCGCAGCGTGCGCTCCCAGGCGCTCCAGTGCAGCCCCGCGGCGAAGGCGGGCGAGGCCGTACGGGCGAGCCGTACCGCGACGCTCTCCTCACCCTCGGCGGGCGGCACCGTGGACGGCACCACCGCGGCGAGCGCGGCGAGGACCGCGTCGGCCTCGGCGCACACCCGCTCGGGCGTCACCGAAGGGTGCCCGGCCCACCAGGCGTAGTGCTCGGCCGCGGCGAGGGCCCGGGCGGGAGCGTCGGCGTCGTAGTCGGCCGCCTCCAGCTGCGCCAGCACACCGGCCGCAAGACGGTAGCGGGAACCGACCGGGGAGACCAGTCCACAGCCCGCGAGTTCACCGAGCGCCGCGTCCGCGTGGGTGTCGCCGACCAGCGCGGGCAGATGCGCCTGGTGCGGCACCTCACCGCCGAGGGCGACGGCGAAGCGGAGGGCGGCACGGGCGGAGGCGCTGAGCCGGGAGGCGAGCAGCGGAGCGGGCGCGGCCGCCTCGCCGAGGGAGGGCAGGGGCACCCGGTCGCCCTCGCCGGCCTCCAGCACCGCGTCGACGGGGGACCGTACGTCCTCGAAGACGCCGTACTCGTCCACCGCGCCGGTGCTGGCCCGCAGCTGCTCGCGCTGCCGCAGCAGGGCACCGGCCTGGACGAACCGCAGGGGCAGCCCCTCGGACTCGAACCACAGGTCACCGGCCCAGTTGGCCTCCTCCTCGGTGAGGACGCGGCCGACGGCACGCTCCAGGATCTCCACACCGGCCGCGCGGTCGAGGCCGCTGAGGAAGACGTCCTCGACCTCGGATTCGGCGGAGGGCGCGGGGACGTCCGGGGTGGCACCGAGCAGGAAGGCGCACTCGGGGGTGGCGTCGAGCAGCTCGTCGAGCGCGGCGCCGCCGAACTCCAGGTCGTCCACGACGACGACCGCGCCGATCTCGCCGACCAGTTCGAGCAGTTGCTCCCGTTCCGGCCGGTGCCGCGGAGCGTCGTACACGGCGTGGAAGAGGTCGTTCAGCAGGTCGGTGGCCGTGCGGTGGAAGCCGGTCAGCCGGACGACGCCGTCGGGGGCGAGGTCCAGGCAGTCCTCGGCGACCAGGTCGAGCAGGGCGGTACGGCCGGAGCCGCCGGGGCCCGTGAGGCGCACGGAACGGCCGCGGGCCAGCAGGCGCACCAGACTTTCGCGCTCGTCCTGGCGTTCCAGGAGGGCGAGTACGGGCTGCGCCGGGCCCGGCGGAACGGGAGGCCGGGCGGCGCGCTCCGTCTCGGTGCGCTCGGCGGCGCCGCGCTTGCGGGGCCGGCCGGGCCGCTCATGGGGTGGGCAGGGTTCTATCTCGCTGCCGTCGACGGGGTTGACGGTCAGCAGGAAGTCGCCGGAGACGAGCTGCACCGTGCGGGCGAGCGCGGGTGCGCTCTGACCGAAGTCGGAGGTGAGGGATTCCCGGGGCGGGCGGCGGCTGTGCGCCTGGCCGTGCTCCTCGGGTCCCGGAGTGATCGGGTCCATAGGCTCCTGCCCCCCAAAAGCGTCGTGTGCACTCAATACCGGCCCCTCCCGGCCTGTTGCACACCGCGCTGTCGCTTCTGGTCCGGTCCCGCTCGAGGGTTCATGAGGCAGCGGGCGACCGAACCCTAAACCCTCGCACAGTATCTACGACAGGGTGGGGTGGCGCGCGGCCCGAGACGTCACAGTCCGGTGAGGATTGCCCTCGACGTGCGGTTCGACGTCTGCGTCCGTGTCTCCCCCGTCGCCCGGTTCACACCCGATCGTCGCCTTACACCCGAGGCACGGACTCCACGGCGATGCCGCCCTCGATGGCGAGGATGCGGTGCAGCCGGGTGGCCACCAGCAGGCGTTGCATCTGCTGCGGGACACCACGCAGCACGAGGCGGCGGCCGCAACGGCCGGCCCGCCGGTGGGCACCCATGATCACCCCGAGTCCGGTGGCGTCCCAGGAGTCCAGTTCGGACAGGTCGAGCACCAGGTCGCCGACTCCGTCGTCGACGGCCGAGTGCAGGGCCGTACGGGCGTCCGCCGCGCTGCGGACGTCGAGGCGGCCCCCGACGACCAGCTCGGCGTGGTCGCCCCTGATGTACATATGCGCTCCCCGTTGAGTGCGGTGTGGCGTACTCCGTGACGGTGCTCATGTTGTGCAACGTCTGACTGCCTGAGCGGCAGAGTGGTTGCTGTTTGTAAGCGAACCGATACCGAATTCACCCCCAGGAGTGAAACTCCTGGGGCGTGTGTCCGGTCGTGTACGGGTCAGTACTTGTAGAAGCCCTGCCCGCTCTTACGCCCGATGTCACCGGCGTCCACCATCCGGCGCATCAGCTCCGGCGGGGCGAACTTCTCGTCCTGCGACTCGGTGTAGATGTTGCCGGTGGCGTGCAGCAGGATGTCCACGCCGGTCAGGTCCGCGGTGGCCAGCGGGCCCATGGCGTGACCGAAGCCCAGCTTGCAGGCGAGGTCGATGTCCTCGGCGGTCGCGACGCCGGACTCGTAGAGCTTGGTCGCCTCGACGACGAGGGCGGAGATGAGCCGGGTGGTGACGAACCCGGCGACATCCCGGTTGACGACGATGCAGGTCTTGCCGACGGACTCGGCGAACTCCCGCGCGGTGGCGAGGGTTTCGTCGCTGGTCTTGTAGCCGCGCACGAGCTCGACGAGCTGCATCATCGGCACCGGCGAGAAGAAGTGCACACCGACGACCCGCTCGGGGCGGTCGGTGGCCGCCGCGATCTTGGTGATCGGGATGGCGGAGGTGTTGGAGGCGAGCACGGCGTCCTCGCGCACGAGCTTGTCGAGCGCGCGGAAGATCTCGTGCTTGACCTCCAGCTTCTCGAAGACGGCCTCCACGACGATGTCGGCGTCGGCGGCGGCGTCCAGGTCGGTGGTCGCGGTGATACGGGCCAGGGAGGCTTCGGCGTCCTGCGCCTCCATCCTCCCCTTGCTCACGAACTTGTCGTACGAGGCCTTGATGCCGTCGGTGCCACGCTTCAGCGCCTCGTCGGTGACGTCACGCAGAACGACGTCCCAGCCCGCCTGCGCGGCGACCTGGGCAATGCCGGACCCCATGAGACCGGCCCCGATGACGGCGAGCTTCCGTGCCACTCCGACTCCCTGAACACTGTTGACGTCTGCCTCTTCGGCGGACCATAGCGCTCGTGTGCCCTCTTGAGGACGGTAAGTAATGCGTGTCACTGTCTCAGCGCGTGAGACACCGGTCACGTCCCAATTGCATGCCCGCGGGCCAGTGTTCGCCAGTTCGAAGGCGTGCCGTCCCTCGTCCCGCGCAACGAAGCCCCTTCCCCTCGGGAGACGGTACGAGAGGGGAACGGACGAGCGATGACGGTGCGGCGCCGCTCCGCCGATTTCGCGGGCGGGCCTGCCGAGCCGCGGTCACCCCCCCCTAGACCGCGCCCCGGACGGCGTAGTTGAGGACCTCTTCGCTCAACAGGTCCTCGATGTCGTCCAGGAGGACCAGTACCTCTCGTGACACTTCGCGCGGTTCGCGCCCCTTGACCATCTCGCGGGAGATGACCGCCATGACCGAACTGTGCGCCCAGGAGATCTGACCTGCCATCAGGCCGGGCAGTTCGTCTTCGGCGGCGGCCCCCGCCTCCTCGCGCAGCACGCCCTCCAGGTTGGCCTGCACATCCTGGGCGATGGCCCACAGCCGGGAGCGCAGGGCGGGTGCCTCCTCGACGACCCGCATGAAGCTCGCGTAACCGGGGATCAGGCCGAGCCGGGGCGAGACCGCCTCGACCTCCTCGCGCAGCTCGCGCAGGACCGCGGCGGCGGCGGACTCACCGTCGTGACGGCCGCGCACCCAGCGCGCGAGCCGGTCGACCATGCCGGCGGAGCGGTCGAAGAAGAGGTCCTCCTTGGCGGGGAAGTAGTTGTAGACGGTGTTCACGGAGACGTTGGCGGCGTCGGCGATCTCCGCGACCGTGACCGCGTCGAACCCGCGCTCGATGAACAGCCCCGTGGCGACATCCGAGATGTACTGCCTGGTCTGCCGTTTCTTTCGCTCCCTGAGCCCCTCAGCCATGTCCGCATCCTAACTTCGCTGGTGCCGGTGAAAACTTGGGCTCATTGCAAATTTTCAGCGACTCTGTTTTTCTGGGGGCATGGCAGCAGTCATCAGCGCGGCCGGCCTGGCCCGCACCTTCCAGACGAAGTCCGGTCCCGTGGAAGCCGTACGGTGCGTCGACCTCGCCGTCCGCGAGGGCGAGATCCTCGGCTTCCTCGGCCCCAACGGCGCCGGCAAGACGACCACCCTGCGGATGCTCACCACCCTGCTCAGGCCCACCGGCGGCGCGGCGACCATCGCCGGGCACGATCTGGCGAACGATCCTGCCGCGGTGCGCCGGGTCTGCGGGTACGTCGCCCAGTCCGGTGGCGTCGACCCGCAGATCACCGTGGCTGAGGAACTGGTCACCCAGGGCCGTATGTACCGCCTGTCCAAGGCCGAGGCGGTCGAGCGCGCCGCGGAACTCGCCCGGGACCTGGACCTGACCGGTCTGCTCGACCGGAGGACGGCCGCACTCTCCGGCGGCCAGCGCCGGCGCCTGGACATCGCGATGGCGCTCACCCACCGCCCGAAGGTGCTGTTCCTGGACGAGCCGACGACCGGCCTCGACCCCGGCAGCCGCGCCGACCTGTGGGACCTGGTCCGCCGGCTGCGCGACGAGCACGGCACGACCGTCTTCCTGACCACCCACTACCTGGACGAGGCCGACGCCCTCGCCGACCGGCTGGTGATCGTCGACCGTGGTGTCGTCGTGGCCGAGGGCACGCCGAGCGCGCTCAAGCTGGAGCACGGCGGCTCGGTCGACGCCACCCTCCAGGACACCTTCCTCGCCGTCACCGGCCGCGGCCCCGCCACGGCCGACCCCGCCCCCGTAGCCGTATAGGACGACACAGATGCTCGTACACGACACGGCCCTGGTCTACGGCCGCTATCTCCGCCAGTCCCTGCGCTCCCGCTTCGCCCTGCTCTTCGGGGTGCTGACGCCGCTGCTCTATCTCGTATTCTTCGGCCCGCTGCTCACGGATCTGCCGCTGGGCGGGCGGGGCAGCTCCTGGCAGGTGCTGGTGCCCGGACTGCTGCTCCAACTCGGCCTCTTCGGCGCGTTGTTCGCGGGCTTCACGATCATCATGGAGAACGCCCAGGGGGTAGTGGAGCGGATGCGCGTGACCCCGGTCAGCCGTCTCGCCCTCCTCCTCGGCCGGGTGCTGCGGGACGCCACGGTGTTCGTCCTGCAGGCGGTGCTGCTGGTGCTCGCGGCGGTGGCGATGGGGCTGCGCGCACCGCTGCCGGGCATCCTCATCGGCTTCGCGTTCGTCGCCCTGCTCACGCTGTCGCTGGCCTCGCTGTCGTACGCGCTGGGCATGAAGGTCCGCACCCCGCAGGAGTTCGGGCCGCTCATCAACGCGCTGTCCATGCCGTCGATGCTGCTGTCCGGCCTGATGCTGCCGATGACGCTGGCGCCCACCTGGCTGGACGTGCTGTCGCACTTCGTCCCGTTCCGCTATCTGGTGGACGCGGTGCGCGCCGCGTACGTCGGCCAGTACACGAGTACGCCGATGCTGTACGGCGTTCTCGTGGCCCTCGGCTTCGCGGGAGTGTCCGTGACAGTCGGCACACGCGTGTTCCGGACGGCCGGAGCGTAACTAGGCTGGCCGTATGGTCAATCTGACGCGCATCTACACCAGGACCGGCGACCAGGGCACCACCGCCCTCGGCGACATGAGCCGGGTCGCCAAGACCGACCTCAGGATCTCGGCGTACGCCGACGCCAACGAGGCCAACGCGGTGATCGGCACCGCCATCGCGCTGGGCGGTCTGGACGAAGAGGTCGTCACGGTCCTCACCCGCGTCCAGAACGACCTGTTCGACGTGGGCGCGGACCTGTCGACGCCGGTGGTGGAGAACCCACAGTTCCCGCCGCTGCGGGTGGAGCAGTTCTACGTCGACCGGCTGGAGGCGGACTGCGACCGCTTCAACGAGCGGCTGGAGAAGCTGCGCTCCTTCATCCTGCCCGGCGGCACGCCCGGCGCGGCCCTGCTGCACCAGGCGTGCACGGTGGTCCGCCGGGCCGAGCGCTCCACCTGGGCGGCCCTGGAGACCCACGGCGACCACATGAACCCCCTCACCGCGACGTACCTCAACCGCCTCTCCGACCTCCTGTTCATCCTCGCGAGGACGGCGAACAAGAAGACCGGGGACGTGCTGTGGGTACCGGGCGGCGAACGCGGCTGAAGCAGCCGGCCCTGCGGGTACCGAGCAGCGAACCCGGGTGAAGCAGCCGGCCCTGCGGGTACCGGGCGGCGAACCCGGGTGAAGCAGCCGGCCCTGCGGGTACCGGGCGGCGAACCCGGGTGAAGCAGCCGGCCCTGCGGGTGCCAGGCAGCGAACCCGGGTGAGACGCCCCTGCCCGGGCGGGACCCGGCGTCGCACCCGGAGAACGCGGCGTCCTGGCCGGCACCGCGAACGCCGGCGGAGTCCTTCGGGAGCCGGGCGGCAAACGCGAGTGAGTCGCCCTCCGCGGCCGGGGGTCCGGGGGTCGCCCCCGGAGGATGCAGCATCCTCGCGAGGACGGCGAACAAGAACACCGGGGACGTGCCGCGGGTACCGGGCGGCGAACGCGGCAGAGGCAGCCGGCCCTGCGGGTGCCTGAGCGGAGCGTCAGCTGCGGCGCTTGGGGAACAGGGTGTAGCTCGCGGCGATGATCACGTTGATGGCGATCACCCACAGCATGCGTTGCTGCCACGCCCGCAGCGAGCCGGTCCCGCCGTCGGCGCCGACGTACCACACCGCGCCCTGCAGCAGGGCCGTGGCGACGAGCGCGGCGAGGATCCAGCGGCCCGCGACCTTCCATTCGTGGACGGCGCGGGCCGTGCCGTACTTCGGGGGTCTCACGGGCGGCGGGCCGCCGGCGAAGCGGTGGGCGACTCGGGCGTCCGCCCACTTGATCGTGGAGTGACCGAGGCCGACGGTGAAGCCGATGTAGACCGCGGCGAGCCCGTGCCGCCAGTCGGGTTCCGCGCCGTTCCTGAGGTCGACGGCGGTGACCGCGAACAGCACCACTTCCAGCAGCGGCTCGCACAGCAGCAGCGCGAGGCCCGTTCGGGGCATGCGCCACAGGTAGCGGAAGGCCAGCCCGGCGGCCAGCAGCACCCAGAAGGCCACCTCACAGGCGACGATCAACCCGACGGTCACGGTTCGCTCCTTTCGGTCACGGCTCCAGCCTCGCCGTCGTGCGCACCGCTTTCGTCGTCGCCGCAGACGAACTCGCCGTAATCGAAAGTCGCAGTCCGGGACCCTTCCCAGGGCCCAGGCGCACTGGCGGTGAGCCGTGTTGGATGGGGTCATGGCCCTCGCAATCCCCCGCCCGCACCGCGACGACCTGCGCATCGCCGTGGGCGGGCTGCTCGGCGGGGTGCTGCTGTGGGCGCTCGGCATCCACGCGCGCGTGGGTGCCGACACCCTGGTACTGTGGCACGCCCCATGGGCTCCGCTGGTGCCGATGGCGGTGACCGCCGCCTGTGAACCGCTGCGCCGCATCCGGCCGCGCACCGCTCTGCTGGTCGGCACCGCCGCGCTGACCCTGGACACGGTGACCATGGGCAGCATCGTCACCGTCGTGATGTACACCGACCTGGTCTACGCGGCCGTCCTGTACGGCAGCCCCGGCTCCGCCCGCCGCATCCCCTGGATCACCGGGATGCTGACGGTCCTCGGCGGCGTCGTACCGGCGGCCCTGTGGCGGGATCCGCACGCCCTGCTGATCGGGGTCGCCGTCGGGGTGGTCGCCTTCGCGCCGGCCACCACCGGATGGGTGGTGCGCGACCACCGCGACGCGGCCGAGGCGGCCCGGCTGCGTGCCGAACAGACCGCGCTGCTGGCCGAGATGGACCGCACGCAGGCGGTCGCCGCGGAACGGGCGCGGGTCGCCCGGGAGTTGCACGACATGGTCGCCAACCACCTGTCCGCGATCGCCATCCACTCCACGGCCGCGCTCTCCCTGGACGACGCGAGGACCTCCAGGGAGGCCCTCGGTGTCATCCGGCAGAACAGCGTCGAGGGGCTGGCCGAGATGCGGCGGTTGATCGGGATCCTGCGGGACGGCTCCGGCGACCGCGAGCCCGCCGCGTCCCCCACCCTGGACGGCATCGGTGCCCTGGTCGAGGGCGCCCGCGCCAACGGCCTGGACGTCACTGTGGACGCCGGCCACGACAGCGTGCCGGCCCCGGTCGAGCTGGCGGCCTACCGGATCGTGCAGGAGTCGCTGACCAACGCCCTGAAGCATGCGGCGCGGGGGCGTGTCCACATCGCCCTGCGTCAGGAGAACGGCACCCTGCACGTGCGGGTGACCAGTCCCTACCGGCCCGGCGACGCTCCCCGCGCCCCCGGCTCCGGCTCCGGTCTCGCCGGGATGCGGGAGCGGGCCGCCCTGCTCGGGGGTCGGTTCGAGGCCGGTCCGCGCGGCTCCCTCTGGACGGTACGGGCCGCCTTTCCGCTCACCGAAGGAGACCCCGCATGATCCGCGTCCTCGTCGCTGAGGACCAGTCCGCCGTACGCGCCGGACTGGTCCTGATTCTCCGCAGTGCGCCCGACATCGACGTGGTGGGCGAGGCGCCGGACGGCGAGCGGGCGGTGGCGCTGGCCCGGACCCTGCGGCCGGATCTGGTCCTGATGGACGTCCAGATGCCCCGGCTCGACGGGGTGTCCGCGACCCGTCAGATCGTGGCCGAGCGGCTCGCGGACGTCCTCGTGCTGACCACCTTCGACCTGGACGAGTACGTGTTCGGCGCGCTGCGGGCGGGGGCGGCCGGGTTTCTGCTGAAGAACACCGAGGCCCGGGATCTGCTGGAGGCGGTGCGTACGGTGGCGCGCGGCGAGGGGGTCGTCGCCCCGGCCGTCACCCGGCGGCTGATCGCCGAGTTCGCGGCGCGGCCGGTGCGCGAGCCGGCGGCCGACCCGGCCGTGCTGGACGGTCTCACCCGGCGCGAGCGCGAGGTGCTGTCGTGCATCGGCGAGGGGCTGTCCAACGCCGAGATCGGCGAACGGCTGCGGATGGCGGAGGGCACGGTCAAGACACACGTCAGCCGACTACTGGCGAAGCTGGAGCTGCGCAGCCGCGTTCAAGCGGCCGTGCTCGCGCAGGAGTTGGGGATCAAGTAGGCCACGAGGGCAAGTGGTCCAGACCTATTGACCTGTGGTCCAGACCTTTCTATTCTCGCGGCACCGTGGGCGTGAAGGCTCAGTCATGCCCCTGACACCCCCGATGAAGAGGGAGGCGCAGCATGCGCTTCAGACACAGAGCCGCGGCAGGGTTCGCGACCCTGTTGCTTCCCCTGGCCGGCCTGGTCGGTCTCGCGAGCCCCGCCCAGGCCGCGGCCGACGCGACGGCGAGCTTCACCAAGACCAGCGACTGGGGCACCGGCTTCGGCGGCCAGTGGACCGTGAAGAACACCGGTACCAGCGCCATCAGTTCCTGGACCGTCGAGTGGGACTTCCCCTCCGGTACGTCCGTCACCTCCGCGTGGGACGCGGACGTCACGAACTCCGGCACCCACTGGACCGCCAAGAACAAGTCCTACAACGGCAGCATCGCCCCCGGCGCCTCCGTCTCCTTCGGCTTCAACGGCGCGGGTCCCGGCTCCCCGTCGAACTGCAAGCTCAACGGCGACAGTTGTGACGGTACGACGACGCCGGGTGACGCGGCGCCCTCCGCACCCGGCACCCCGACCGCCTCCGGCATCACCGACACCTCGGTGAAACTCTCCTGGAGCGCGGCCACGGACGACAAGGGCGTCAAGAACTACGACGTGCTGCGCGACGGCAAGGTCGTCGGCACCGTGACGACGACCTCGTACACGGACTCCGGCCTCACCGCCGGCACCGACTACTCCTACACCGTGCAGGCCCGGGACACCGCCGACCAGACCGGGCCGGTCAGCGGCGCGGTCGCGGTCCACACCACCGGCGGCGGCACCACTCCCCCGCCCACCGGCGACAAGGTCAAGCTCGGCTACTTCACCGAGTGGGGCATCTACGGCCGGAACTACAACGTCAAGAACCTGGTGACGTCCGGCTCCGCCTCGAAGATCACCCACATCAACTACGCCTTCGGCAACGTCACCAACGGCCAGTGCGCCATCGGCGACTCCTACGCCGACTACGACAAGGCGTTCACCGCCGACCAGTCGGTGAGCGGCGTGGCCGACACCTGGGACCAGCCGCTGCGCGGCAACTTCAACCAGCTGCGCGAGTTGAAGGCCAAGTACCCGAACATCAAGGTGATCTGGTCCTTCGGCGGCTGGACCTGGTCCGGCGGCTTCGGGCAGGCGGCGGCCAACCCGACCGCCTTCGCCCAGTCCTGCTACAACCTGGTCGAGGACCCGCGCTGGGCCGACGTCTTCGACGGCATCGACATCGACTGGGAGTACCCGAACGCCTGCGGTCTGTCCTGCGACACCAGCGGGGCGGCGGCCTTCAAGAACGTGATGTCCGCGCTGCGCGCCAAGTTCGGCTCCAAGGCCCTCGTCACGGCGGCGGTCACCGCCGACGGCTCCTCCGGCGGCAAGATCGAGGCCGCGGACTACGCGGGCGCCGCCGCCTCCGTCGACTGGTACAACGTGATGACGTACGACTTCTTCGGGGCCTGGGACGCCCAGGGCCCGACGGCTCCGCACTCCCCGCTCACCTCGTACAGCGGCATCCCGAAGGCGGGCTTCACCACCGCCGACGCGATGGCCAAGTACAAGGCGATCGGCGTCCCCGCGAGCAAGCTGCTCATCGGCATCGGCTTCTACGGCCGCGGCTGGACCGGCGTCACCCAGGACGCCCCGGGCGGCACCGCGACGGGCCCGGCGGCGGGCACCTACGAGCAGGGCATCGAGGACTACAAGGTCCTGAAGTCGTCCTGCCCGGCCACCGGCACCGTCGCGGGCACGGCGTACGCGCACTGCGGCAGCAACTGGTGGTCGTACGACACCCCCTCCACCATCGCCGGCAAGATGGCATGGGCCAAGAACCAGGGCCTGGGCGGTGCGTTCTTCTGGGAGTTCAGCGGTGACACCAGCAACGGCGAGCTGGTGAGCGCCATCAACAGCGGACTGTCGTAGGACGGTTCGAAGAGGCAACAAGCCTCAAGCGACGTTGACGCTCCCCCAGACTTCGTCCGGGGGGACCCCCACCCAGCGAGTGAATGTGGCTACGCCACATTCACTCGCTGTCCGGGCGGGGCTGCTTCCAGCCACGCGAGGAATCCGGTCAGCGCGTCTTCGCTCATCGCGAGTTCGAGGCGCGTGCCCCGGTGGGTACAGGCGAGGACCACCGCGTCGGAGAGCAGCGCCAGCTCCTCCTCGCCCTCGGGCAGCCGGCGTCCGGCCACCTCGATCGCGGCACGCTCCAGCGTGCGGCGGGGGCGGGGGGCGTAGGAGAAGACCCGGTACCACTCGATGCGGTCGCCGTTGTAGCGGGCGACCCCGTAGCTCCAGCCCTTGCCGCCGGCGTCCGGTTTCTCGGGGACGTCCCAGCGCAGGGAACAGTCGAAGGTGCCGCCGGAACGCTGGATCAGTCTGCGGCGCAGCCCGAACAGGAACAGTCCCACCACCACGAGCGCGATCACGATCCCGCACACAGTCAGAGCGAGGACCATCGGCACCGACCTCCTCGTCTCCCAGGTAGTGGAACTAGGCTCGAACTAGGTAATGGAACGGAAAAGACACCCACATCTGCCTCAGCCGCGGTCGGCACCGGATTGCTCCGGGCCGACCGCGGCTGAGTGACGTCATCACACGGGGCGGTGGATCAACGGGCCGCCGTCGCGGCCCGCAGACGGACGTCCGCGCGGCGCTCGGCCTCCGCGTCGTCCTCCGCCTTCGCGCGCTCGAGCTCGCGCTCCGTGCGCTGGACATCGATCTCGTCCGACAACTCGGCGACCTCTGCCAGCAGGGACAGCTTGTTGTCCGCGAACGAGATGAAACCGCCGTGCACCGCGGCGACGACCGTTCCACCTTCACTCGTACGGATGGTCACCGGGCCCGACTCCAGCACACCGAGCAGCGGCTGGTGACCGGGCATGACGCCGATGTCGCCGGACGTGGTGCGCGCGACGACCAGGGTGGCCTCGCCGGACCAGACCTGGCGGTCGGCGGCGACCAGCTCGACGTGCAGCTCAGCAGCCAAGGGTGGCTCCTCGGGTCACCACCCGGCGGTAGTGCCGGGTGTTGGGGTCAATTCTAGAGGGCGTGGATGAGGGGGCAGGACGCGCCCGCCCCCTCACACGAGCGCGAGGCTCAGGAGACGCCCAGCTCCTTGGCGTTGGCCTTGAGGTCCTCGATGCCACCGCACATGAAGAACGCCTGCTCGGGGAAGTGGTCGTACTCACCGTCGCAGATCGCGTTGAACGCGGCGATCGACTCGTCGAGCGGCACGTCCGAACCGTCCACGCCGGTGAACTGCTTGGCGACGTGGGTGTTCTGGGACAGGAAGCGCTCCACACGACGGGCACGGTGGACGACGAGCTTGTCCTCCTCGCCCAGCTCGTCGATACCGAGGATCGCGATGATGTCCTGGAGGTCCTTGTACTTCTGCAGGATCGTCTTCACGCGCATGGCCGCGTTGTAGTGATCCGCGGCGATGTAGCGCGGGTCCAGGATCCGGGACGTGGAGTCCAGCGGGTCCACGGCCGGGTAGATGCCCTTCTCGGAGATCGGACGGGAGAGAACCGTCGTCGCGTCGAGGTGGGCGAAGGTGGTGGCCGGGGCCGGGTCGGTCAGGTCGTCCGCGGGGACGTAGATCGCCTGCATCGAGGTGATCGAGTGACCACGGGTCGAGGTGATGCGCTCCTGCAGGAGGCCCATCTCGTCGGCAAGGTTCGGCTGGTAACCCACCGCGGACGGCATACGGCCGAGCAGCGTGGAGACCTCGGAACCGGCCTGCGTGAAGCGGAAGATGTTGTCGATGAAGAACAGCACGTCCTGCTTCTGGACGTCACGGAAGTACTCGGCCATGGTGAGGCCGGCCAGCGCGACGCGCAGACGGGTGCCCGGGGGCTCGTCCATCTGACCGAAGACCAGCGCGGTCTTGTCGATGACGCCGGAGTCCGACATCTCCTCGATCAGGTCGTTGCCCTCACGTGTGCGCTCACCGACACCGGCGAACACGGAGACACCGTCGTGGTTGTTGGCGACACGGTAGATCATCTCCTGGATGAGCACCGTCTTGCCGACGCCGGCACCGCCGAACAGGCCGATCTTGCCGCCCTTGACGTACGGGGTGAGCAGGTCGATGACCTTGACGCCGGTCTCGAACATCTCGGTCTTCGACTCGAGCTCGTCGAAGTTCGGGGCCTTGCGGTGGATGCCCCAGCGCTCGCCCTCGTACTGCTCGTCGACATTCAGCACCTCACCGAGGGTGTTGAACACCTTGCCCTTGGTGAAGTCACCGACGGGCACCGTGATGGAGTTGCCGGTGTCGACGACCGAGGCCTGGCGGACCAGACCGTCGGTGGGCTGCATGGAGATCGTGCGGACCAGGCCGTCACCCAGGTGCTGGGCGACCTCCAGGGTCAGCGTCTTCTTCTCGCCGGCGTTGGCCGGGTCGGCCACCTCGACGTGAAGCGCGTTGTAGATCTCCGGCATCGCGTCGACGGGGAACTCCACGTCGACGACCGGGCCGATGACCCGGGCGACGCGGCCCGTAGCCGTCGCGGTCTCAACAGTGGTGGTCATTTATCGGTCACTCCCCGCGGTCGCGTCGGCCAGGGCGCTGGCGCCACCGACGATCTCGCTGATTTCCTGGGTGATTTCGGCCTGGCGGGCCGCGTTGGCAAGACGGGAGAGCGTGTTGATCAGCTCGCCCGCGTTGTCGGTGGCCGACTTCATCGCGCGCCGCGTGGCGGCGTGCTTCGAAGCGGCCGACTGGAGCAGCGCGTTGTAGATGCGGCTCTCCACGTAGCGCGGCAGCAGGGCGTCGAGGACGTCCTCCGCCGAGGGCTCGAAGTCGTACAGCGGGAGGATCTCGCCCTTGGGCGAGGCCTCCTCGGCGACCTCTTCGAGGCGCAGCGGAAGCAGCCGTGCGTCGAGCGCCGTCTGCGTCATCATCGAGACGAACTCGGTGAAGACGATGTGGAGCTCGTCCACACCACCCTCGGCCGTGTCCTTCTCGATCGCTTCGATCAGCGGCGCCGCCACCTTCTTGGCGTCCGCGTACGACGGCTCGTCGGTGAAGCCCGTGAACGACTCCGCGATCTTGCGCTCACGGAAGTTGTAGTGGGCGACACCGCGCCGGCCGACGATGTACGTGTCGACCTGCTTGCCCTCGCGCTCCAGGCGCTCGGTCAGCTGCTCCGCCGCCTTGATGGCGTTGGAGTTGAAGGCGCCGGCCAGACCGCGGTCGCTCGTGAGGAGCAGGACCGCGGCACGAGCCGGGTTCTCCGTCTCCGTGGTGAGCGGGTGCTTGGTGTTCGAACCCGTACCGACCGCCGTGACCGCGCGCGTCAGCTCGGTCGCGTACGGCGTGGAGGCCGCCACCTTGCGCTGCGCCTTGACGACGCGCGAGGCGGCGATCATTTCCATCGCCTTGGTGATCTTCTTGGTCGCGGTGACGGATCGGATGCGACGCTTGTAGACCCGGAGCTGGGCTCCCATGAGTCAGGTCCCTTCCTTACGTCACTTGGCGGCAGCGGCCGGAGTGTCCTCGCCGAGCAGCTTGCCGTCCGAGGTCTCGAACTGCTTCTTGAACTCCGCCACCGCGTCGTCGATCGCCTGGATCGTGTCGTTCGACATCTTGGCGCCCTCGCGGATGGAGGTGAGCAGACCCGCCTCCTTGCGGTGCAGGTAGTCCAGCAGCTCGCGCTCGAAGCGGCGGATGTCGGCGACCGGGACGTCGTCCATACGGCCGTTGGTGCCGGCCCAGACGGAGACGACCTGGTCCTCGGTGGCCATCGGCTGGTACTGGTCCTGCTTCAGCAGCTCGACCATGCGCGAACCGCGCTCCAGCTGCGACTTCGAGGCCGCGTCCAGGTCGGAACCGAAGGCGGCGAACGCCTCCAGCTCACGGAACTGGGCGAGGTCGACACGGAGGCGGCCGGAGACCTGGCGCATCGCCTTGTGCTGCGCGGAACCACCGACTCGGGAGACGGAGATACCGACGTTCAGCGCGGGACGCTGACCGGCGTTGAACAGGTCCGACTCCAGGAAGCACTGGCCGTCGGTGATGGAGATGACGTTGGTCGGGATGAACGCCGAGACGTCGTTGGCCTTGGTCTCGACGATCGGCAGACCGGTCATCGAACCGGCACCCATGTCGTCGGAGAGCTTGGCGCAGCGCTCCAGCAGACGGGAGTGCAGGTAGAAGACGTCACCCGGGTAGGCCTCACGGCCCGGCGGGCGGCGCAGCAGCAGCGACACGGCGCGGTAGGCGTCGGCCTGCTTCGACAGGTCGTCGAAGATGATCAGGACGTGCTTGCCCTCGTACATCCACTGCTGGCCGATGGCCGAACCGGTGTACGGCGCCAGGTACTTGAAGCCGGCCGGGTCGGACGCCGGGGCGGCGACGATGGTGGTGTACTCCAGGGCGCCGTTCTCCTCCAGCGCGCGGCGCACGCCGGCGATGGTGGAGCCCTTCTGGCCGATGGCGACGTAGATGCAGCGGACCTGCTTCTTCGGGTCGCCCGAGCGCCAGTTGTCGCGCTGGTTGATGATCGTGTCCACGGCCAGCGCGGTCTTGCCGGTCTGGCGGTCACCGATGATCAGCTGACGCTGACCACGGCCGATCGGGGTCATCGCGTCGACGGCCTTGTAGCCCGTCTCCATCGGCTCGTGCACCGACTTGCGCTGCATGACCGTGGGGGCCTGCAGCTCGAGGGCACGGCGGCCGGACGTCTCGATCTCGCCGAGGCCGTCGATCGGGTTGCCGAGCGGGTCGACGACGCGGCCGAGGTAGCCCTCGCCGACCGCGACGGAGAGGACCTCACCGGTACGGGTGACCGGCTGACCCTCCTCGATGCCGCTGAACTCGCCGAGGACGATGGCACCGATCTCGCGCTCCTCGAGGTTGAGGGCGAGGCCGAGGGTGCCGTCCTCGAACTTCAGCAGTTCGTTGGCCATGGCCGAGGGGAGGCCCTCGACCTTCGCGATGCCGTCGCCGGCAAGGGTGACCGTACCGACCTCCTCGCGCGAGGCCGCGTCCGGCTTGTACGACTGGACGAAGTTCTCCAGCGCGTCCCGGATCTCCTCCGGCCGGATCGTGAGCTCCGCCATCTGGGTTCCCTGCTCTCCTTGTTGGGCCCGAAGTTTCACTTTGGGGGGATGGGGACTCCCCCCATCAGGAGGTGAATCCTCTGCACGGCCCAACCAGGGCCGTCATCAGTACGTACTTCTTGAGTTGCTAGCTCGCCATGCGGCGGGCGGCGTCGTCCAGCCGGTCCGCGAGGGAGCCGTTGATGACCTCGTCACCGACCTGCACCCGGATACCGCCGATCACCTCGGGGTCCACGTCCAGGTTGAGGTGCATCCGGCGGCCGTAGAGCTTCGCCAGGGCATCGCCCAGGCGTCGCTTCTGCGGGTCGCTCAGCGGCACCGCGGAGGTGACGGTCGCCACCAGACGGTCCCGGCGCTCGGCGGCGAGCTTGGACAGGGACTCCAGTCCCGCTTCCAGGCTACGTCCACGCGGCGCGGTGACGAGGCGGGCCACCAGACGCTCGGTGGCGGGCTTGGCCCGGCCGCCGAGGAGCCGGTGCAGCAGCTCGACCTTGGCCGAGGTGCTCGCGGCGCGGTCGGTCAGCGCGGCACGCAGCTCGGTGTTGGAGGACACGATCCGGCCGAACCGGAACAGCTCGTCCTCGACGTCGTCGAGCGTGCCCGTCTTCTCCGCGGCGGTGAGGTCGGCGATGTCCGCCAGTTCCTCGAGCGCGTCGACCAGGTCGCGGGGCTGCGACCAGCGGGCGCGGGCCAGGCCGGACACCAGGTCGGCGGCCGTGCCGCTCACCTGGCCGCCGATCAGGCGCTGGACCAGCTCCGCCTTGGCCTCTCCGGGCTGCGCCGGGTCGGTGAGGACCCGGCGCAGGCCGGCCTCGCGGTCGAGCAGCGCGGTGACGGCCGCCAGCTCCTCGGCGAGCACGGCGGCGTCCACGGACGTGGAGTCCGTCAGCGCGTCGAGACGCTCACGTCCGGCTGCCAGGGCCTCGCGGCTCGCTCCGTGCATACCCGTCATCGGGTCGCCTCGGCCTTCTCCTCGAGCTCGTCGAGGAAGCGGTCGATCACACGGCTCTGGCGGGCGTGGTCCTCGAGGGACTCGCCGACGAGCTTGCCGGCCAGTTCGGTGGCGAGCTTGCCGACGTCCTGACGCAGAGCGGACGCGGCGGCCTTGCGGTCGGCGTCGATCTGGGAGTGACCGGCGGTGACGATCTCCTCGCGCTGCCGCTGGCCCTCGGCACGCATCTCGGCGATGAGCGCGGCACCCTGCTCCTGCGCCTCCTGGCGCAGGCGCGCGGCCTCGTGCCGGGCTTCGGCGAGCTGAGCCTTGTACTGCTCAAGGACGCTCTGGGCCTCGACCTTCATGGCGTCGGCCTCTTCGATACCGCCTTCGATCGCCGCGCGGCGCTCCTCCAGAACCTTGTTGATGTTCGGAAGCAGCTTCTTCCAGAAGAAGAAGAACACGATGGCGAAGGCGATGGTGCCGACGAGCAGCTCGGGGCCGGCCGGGATGAGCGGGTTCTGCTCGGTCTCCTCGGCCGCCAGCTGTGCCAGGTTGGCGATCACATCAGTGCCTTTCGTCGATACGTGTCGGTACGGAGGTCTTACTTGGCACCGAACACGAACGGCATGACGATGCCGATGAGGGCGAGCGCCTCACAGAAGGCGAAGCCCAGGATCTGGTTGGCGCGGATCAGACCGGCCGCCTCGGGCTGACGGGCGAGGGCCTGGGTGCCGTTGCCGAAGATGATGCCGACGCCGATGCCGGGGCCGATGGCCGAGAGGCCGTAACCGACAGAACCGATGGAACCGGAGACAGCGGCGAGGGTCTCAGTGGCAGCCATGCTGAATCTTCCTTCTCTTTACGGACCGGTGGGGGTTGGCCACCGGACGACCGGGGGGGGTGGGGCTCAGTGGTGCTCGGCGAGAGCGCCCTGAACGTACGAGCAGGCCAGGAGGACGAAGACGTACGCCTGGACGGCCTGGACGAAAAGCTCGAAGCAGATCATGGCCATGGTCATCACGAAGGAGACACCGGCGGCCGGGATCATCCAGCTGTTCAGCAGGTACCAGGAGGCGACGGTGAACATCACCAGCATCAGGTGACCGGCGAACATGTTGGCGAAGAGTCGCACCGCGTGCGTGAACGGGCGGACCAGCAGGTTCGAGAAGAACTCGATGACCATGACCAGCGGCAGCACCGCACCGAGCGACCTGTCGTAGCCCGTGACGTTCTTGAAGAAGCCGACGAAGCCGTGGCGCTTGAAGGTCAGGCCGACCCACAGGACCCAGACCAGCAGGGCCAGCACGAGCGGGTAGGAGAAGACCGACGCGACCGGGAACTGCGCCAGCGGGATCACGGACCAGATGTTCATGATCCAGATGAAGAAGAAGAGGGAGACCATGAGCGGTACCCACTTCTCGCCCTCGCGCTTGCCGAGGGTCTCGTAGACGATGCCGCGGCGCACGAAGTCGTAGCCGGCCTCGCCGACCATCTGCAGCTTGCCCGGGACCACCCTGGCCCTGCCGAACGCGGCCCAGAAGAACGCGACGACGACCACGGAGGCGACGAGCGCGAGCAGCATCACCTTGTTGAACTCGAAGCCGCCGACCGTGGCCATCGGCTTGAAGAGGAAGGAGTGCAGGCCCGGAGCCGGGAAGCCACACCCGTTGTCGGACATGATCCGACAACTCCAGTCAAAGGCGAGCTGGGTCTGGTCAGCACTCACCGCGGGCTCCTTCGGCGTGACGCATGGGTACGGCAACCTCGTTGTGTCGGCGCGGCACACGGCCGCGGAGCGGCACCGGACTGGTGTTACGGATGTGGGGGCGGCTTAGGGGCATCGAGCCTCGCGATTGAGCAGGCGTCAGCTCAGATGCCCGCGCCCGCGATGCCGCAGTTGGCACCGGACGATAGCAGGAGATCTCACAAGCCTTTATCCCGCCCCTACCCCTCACGACGACGGCCCCGTCTTCTCGTGCTTCTCACTCTTCGCGGAGTCCGGGTCGACGTAGAAGATCTTGGCCTTCATGTGGGCGCGCGCCTGCGCGGCCATCCACACGACGGTCGTGACGACCAGCGACAAGGCGAATGCCTTCGGATTGAAGAGAGAGGTGCCCTTGAAGACGGCGACGAAGATGAAGAGCAGGAGCAGCTGAGCCATGTACAGCATCAGCCCCATGGCCTGGAACAGCTGCGGGAGCGTTTTTGCCGTCCGCTGCAGCACGTAGAGGCCGATTCCCATGAACAGGATGGCCAGCGCAGTGCCGACGGCCGCTCCGAGCGCACCCTTGCCTCCGGCGACCGCGGCGCTCACGGCGACGGCGATCACGCCGGCGGCCGCTGAGGGCACAGCGATCTGCAGAAGATTCCGGGCGTCATTGGACGGCATGGCGGCAACTCCGCTTTCACAGGGGGCAGGGTGTCGTCATGGACGAGCGTAGTCCCGGGCCGAGTGATCGAGACCTCACACCAATGGACCGTCGCACTACGGTCCTTCGGTTCCATCCCGGGTTCTCGTGAACCGTATCACAAACTATTTGATGAGGTCTTTACCTGGTAGGTGTGCTTGCTGTCACACATGAGAGTGACAGCGCGCGTCTGTGCAAAAACCGCGCCCACTTGTCTGATATTGGGGGAGTTTGCTCCCCCACGAGATGGCAATGCTCTAGTCAGATTCTTACCTTGCGGCCCTTACCGATACGCGAACGGGGACCGATGGCGGTCGCCCCGTTGACACCCGTCGTACCGGCCGTGACAGGGGCCCGCTCCTCGGTCTCGGGAGTCTGCTCCACCGCGGACTCCGCGAGGGCGGGCGCCTCCGCGGCCTGTCCGCGCCGCCGGTAGCGCGGCGGCACGAACCGCTCCGCCCACCTCGGGGCGCGCGGGGTGAAGCGCGGGAGCAGCAGCAGGACCAGGCCCACCGCGCTCAGGAAGACCACGCCCAGCACGATCCACATCGACGCGGAGTTCACCGAGTAGGCGAGCGCACCGAAACCGATCAGAGCCGACCAGAAGTACATGATCAGCACGGCCCGGCTGTGCGAGTGGCCGATCTCCAGCAGACGGTGGTGCAGATGGCCGCGGTCGGCGGCGAACGGCGACTGTCCGCGCCAGGTGCGGCGCACGATCGCCAGGACCAGGTCCGCGGCCGGCACGGCGATGATCGTCAGCGGCAGCAGCAGCGGGATGTACACGGGCACCGTCTGGTGGACCGCCGCTTTCTCCGAACCCGTGAACAGCGCGAGGGCGTCCGGGTCCACCTGGCCCGTGATGGAGATGGCGCCCGCGGCCAGCACCAGGCCGATCAGCATCGAGCCCGAGTCGCCCATGAAGATCCGCGCGGGATGCATGTTGTGGGGCAGGAAGCCCAGGCACATGCCCATCAGGATCGACGCGAAGAGGGTCGCGGGGGCCGCGGCCTCGATGCCGTACGAGTACCAGATCCGGTACGAGTACAGGAAGAACGCGGCCGCCGCGATGCAGACCATGCCCGCCGCCAGGCCGTCCAGGCCGTCCACGAAGTTCACCGCGTTGATCGTGATGACGACCAGGGCCACCGTCAGGAGCGTGCCCTGCCACTGGGTCAGCGCCACGTTCCCGACGCCCGGGATCGGCAGCCACAGGATGGTCAGACCCTGCATGACCATCACGCCCGCGGCGATCATCTGACCGCCCAGCTTGATCAGGGCGTCGATCTCGAACTTGTCGTCCAGGACGCCGATCAGCCAGATCAGGGCGGCCCCGGAGAGCAGCGCCCGCGGCTCGTTGGACTTGGCGAAGACCTCGTTGAGGTTGGTGAGGTGGTCCGCGACCAGCAGGCCCGCGCACAGGCCGAAGAACATGGCGATACCGCCGAGGCGCGGAGTGGGCTCCCGGTGCACGTCACGTGCCCGGATCTCCGGCATGGCTCCGGCCACGATCGCGAACTTGCGTACCGGCCCTGTCAGCAGATACGTCACCGCGGCCGTGATACAGAGCGTCAGCAGGTATTCACGCACGGGCTTCCCCACAGGTCTCGCTGGCCATCACAGCCTCACACCCTAGCGATGGACGCATATGGATGAGGACTTCCGGGTGGCGACGATGGTTGCACGTGTGGCTGTGCACACAGGTCACACCGGGGTGTACGGCAGTGCGTCTACCCCCGCTCAGCCGGGATACGGCGGAAATCTGCCGGCCAGCTCGCGCACCTCGTCGCGCGTCCCGACCGGATCCCTGTCGCCGCGCAGGACGGCGGCCATCAGTGCGGCGATCCGGACCATCTCCGGCTCCCCCATGCCCTGGGTGGTCACCGCGGCCGTACCCAGGCGCAGCCCGCGCCCGTCGCCGTGCGGCAGCGCGCAGCAGTCCAGGACGATCCCGGCGGCGGCGAGCCGGCCGCGCGCGCCGCGCCCGTCGACGCCGAGCGGGGCCGGGTCGGCGGTGATCAGGTGGGTGTCCGTGCCGCCGGTGGTGACGGCGAGCCCCTCGGCGGCCAGGTGACCGGCGAGCACCCTCGCATTGGTGACCACCTGGTGGGCGTACGCCGCGAACGCCGGTGTCGCCGCCTCGCCGAACGCGACGGCCTTGGCCGCGATGGTGTGCATCTGCGCACCGCCCTGGGTGAACGGGAACACCGCCCGGTCGACCCGCTCGGCCAGCTCGCTCCCGCACAGGATCATCCCGCCGCGCGGCCCGCGCAGCACCTTGTGGGTGGTGGCGCACACGATGTCCGCGTACGGCACCGGGCTGGGTGCCGCTCCCCCGGCGACCAGGCCGATCGGGTGCGCGGCGTCGGCGATGAGGTACGCGCCCACCTCGTCGGCGACCTCGCGGAAGAAGGCGTAGTCGAGGTGGCGGGGGTAGGCGATCGAACCGCACACGACGGCCTTGGGCCGGTGGTTGCGCGCCAGGTGGCGCACCTGGTCGTGGTCGACGAGCCCGGTCTCGGCGTCGACGCCGTACCCGACGAAGTCGAACCAGCGGCCGGAGAAGTTCGCGGGCGAACCGTGGGTCAGATGGCCGCCGTAGGGCAGCCCGAGGGCGAGCACGGTGTCGCCGGGACGCAGCAGGGCGGCGTAGGCGGCCAGGACGGCGGAAGAGCCCGAGTGGGGCTGGACATTGGCGTGTTCGGCGCCGAAGAGTGCCTTGGCCCGGTCGGCCGCGAGGCGTTCGGCGACGTCGACCAGTTCGCAGCCGCCGTGGTACCGGTTCCCGGGATAGCCCTCGGCGTACTTGTTGGCGAGCGGCGAGCCGAGGGCGGCGAGCACGGCCGGCGAGGTGAAGTTCTCGGCGGCGATCAGCTGAAGCGTCGTCGACTGCCGCTCCAGTTCCGCCCGCAGGATCTCGGCCAGCTCCGGGTCCTGCCGCCGCAGGACATCGGTCTCGAGGACGGGTGTGACCGACATGACGGGCTCCGGGCGGTCGACGGTGACGTAGGTCCAATGTAGGCCCGGGGTGGGTGGGACGCGCGGTCGTTTCGTCCGTTTCGGGTCGGCGTCGGTACGGGCCGTACGGCCGTGCCGGGACCCCTCACATCCGGGCCGGCAGACCGGTCAGCGCGGTGACGACCGGATCCAGCGCGTCCCGTATCTCGTCCCCGATGGACCGGAAGAAGGTCAGGGGCGCGCCGTAGGGGTCGTACACCTCGTCGGCCTCGGCGGTCGGGGCCAGCAGCCAGCCGCGCAGGGCCGCGGCCGCGCGGACGAGGGCGCGGGCGCGCACGACCACGCCGTCCTCCAGGGGCGGCAGCGTGGTCGGGTCTATGGCGCGGACCAGCCGGGTGAACTCCTTGAGCGTGAAGGTGCGCAGGCCCGCCGAGTGGCCCATGGAGATGACCTGGGCGCGGTGGTCGCGGGTGGCCGTCAGGACGAGGTCGGCCATGATGACGTGCTCGTCCAGCAGTTCGCGGCCCACGAAGCCGGAGGTGTCCGCGCCGAACTCGGCCAGCACGGCCTCCGCGTTGGCCTCCATGGGCGCGCCCTCGTGGCCCCAGGTGCCGGCGCTCTCCACGATCAGCCCGCCGCCGAGCACGCCGAGCCGCTCCGCCACGAAATGACGGGTCAGCCGCTCGGTGATGGGTGAGCGGCACACGTTGCCGGTACTGACGTGGAGGATGCGGAAGGTGTCGCGCGGAAGCCCGACGAAGGTGGTCGTGATCTCCGCTGCGCGTTCCCCGTTGCCTATGCCACGCCCCGCCTCAGGGGCCGTCAATTCGCCACCTCGAGGTCGGGTACGACCTTCCGCAGCTCGTCCGGGGAGATCGCGCCCTCGCGCAGCAGCACCGGAACCCGGCCGGAGACGTCCACGATGGACGACGGCACGTTGCCGGGGGTGGGGCCGCCGTCGAGGTAGACGGAGACGGAGTCGGCGAGCATCTCCTGGGCGGCGTCGCAGTTCTCCGGCGCCGGGTGGCCGGTCAGGTTCGCGGACGACACGGCCATGGGGCCGACCTCGGTCAGCAGTTCGATGGCGACCGGGTGCAGCGGCATGCGCACGGCGACCGTGCCGCGGGTGTCGCCGAGGTCCCACTGCAGGGACGGCTGGTGCTTGGCGACCAGCGTCAGGGCGCCCGGCCAGAACGCGTCGACCAGTTCCCAGGCCAGCTCGGAGAAGTCCGTGACGAGGCCGTGCAGCGTGTTCGGGGAGCCGATGAGCACGGGCGTGGGCATGTTGCGGCCCCGGCCCTTGGCGGCGAGCAGGTCGGCGACCGCCTCCGAGGAGAACGCGTCGGCGCCGATGCCGTACACCGTGTCGGTCGGCAGGACCACCAGCTCGCCCCGGCGGACGGCGGACGCGGCCTCACGCAGACCCGTCACACGGTCGGTCGCGTCGTTGGTGTCGTATCGCCGTGCCATGTCTAGCTGGCCTCCTCGTACACGTGCTGCGGGCTGGAAGTCGTCGGGATGCTCACGGCAGCGCCTTGCGGGCGGTCGCGAAGCGGGGGCGGTTGTTGAGGTCGGGGTGGTCGGCCGCGTCGGCCCAGCCCCGCTCCTCGGTGAAGATCCACGGCACCTGGCCGCCCTGGGTGTCGGCGTGCTCGATGACGACGACGCCGCCGGGGCGCAGCAGCCGGTGCGCGGTGCGCTCGATGCCGCGGATGAGGTCGAGGCCGTCCTCGCCGGAGAACAGCGCCAGCTCCGGGTCGTAGTCGCGGGCCTCCGGGGCGACGTACTCCCACTCGGTGAGCGGGATGTACGGCGGGTTGGAGATGACCAGGTCGACCTGTCCGTCGAGGTCCGGGAAGGCGGTCAGGGCGTCGCCCTGACGCAGGTCGACCCTGGAGCCCGCCACGTTCTTGCGGGTCCACACCAGGGCGTCCTCGGACAGCTCCACGGCGTGCACACGCGAGCGCGGGACCTCCTGGGCGAGGGCGAGCGCGATGGCGCCGGAGCCGGTGCACAGGTCGACGATGCAGGGCCCGACGACGTCCATGGCGCGTACGGCGTCTATGGCCCAGCCGACCACGGACTCGGTCTCCGGCCGGGGCACGAAGACGCCCGGGCCCACCTGGAGCTCCAGGTACCGGAAGTAGGCCCGCCCGGTGATGTGCTGCAGGGGCTCGCGCTGCTCGCGGCGGGCGATGACCTCCCAGTAGCGGGCGTCGAAGTCGGAGTCCTTCACGGTGTGCAGCGCGCCCCGCTTCACCCCGTGCACGAACGCGGCGAGCTCCTCCGCGTCGGTGCGCGGAGAGGGCACGCCGGCGTCGGCCAGCCGCTGGGTGGCCTGGGCCACCTCGGCGAGCAGCAGGCTTCGGGGGTTCGGGGTGCGTCCCCCGGGTGATGGCTGCACGCAAGTCCTCCGTGGTAACTCGTACGTGCCTCTTACGCGGCGGCCAGCTTCGCCGCCGAGTCGGCGTCGACGCAGGCCTGGATCACCGCGGCGAGGTCGCCGTCCAGGACCTGGTCCAGGTTGTAGGCCTTGAAGCCGACCCGGTGGTCGGAGATGCGGTTCTCCGGGAAGTTGTAGGTGCGGATCTTCTCGGAGCGGTCGACGGTGCGGACCTGGCTGCGGCGGGCGTCCGCGGCCTCCCGCTCGGCCTCCTCCTGCGCCATGGCGAGCAGCCTGGAGCGCAGGATACGCAGTGCCTGCTCCTTGTTCTGCAGCTGGCTCTTCTCGTTCTGGCAGGAGGCGACGACTCCGGTCGGGATGTGCGTGATGCGCACGGCGGAGTCGGTGGTGTTCACCGACTGGCCGCCCGGACCGGAGGAGCGGTAGACGTCGATGCGGAGGTCGTTCGGGTTGACCTCGACGTCGACCTCCTCCGCCTCGGGCGTGACGAGGACACCGGCCGCCGAGGTGTGGATACGGCCCTGGGACTCGGTGGCCGGCACACGCTGAACGCGGTGCACGCCGCCCTCGTACTTCAGGCGGGCCCACACGCCCTGCCCCGGCTCGAGCTGGCCGCGGGCCTTGACCGCCACCTGGACGTCCTTGTAGCCGCCCAGCTCGGACTCGGTGGCGTCGATGATCTCGGTCTTCCAGCCGACGCGCTCGGCGTAGCGCAGGTACATGCGCAGCAGGTCACCGGCGAACAGCGCGGACTCGTCGCCGCCGGCGCCGGCCTTGATCTCCAGAATGACGTCCTTGTCGTCACTCGGGTCGCGCGGGACGAGCAGGAGGCGCAGCTTCTCGGTCAGCTCCTCGCGCTGCTTCTCGAGCTCCTTGACCTCGGCCGCGAAGTCGGGGTCGTCCGCGGCGAACTCGCGCGCGGTCTCGATGTCGTCGCCGGTCTGCTTCCAGGAGCGGTACGTGGCGACGATCGGGGTGAGCTCGGCGTAGCGCTTGTTCAGCTTGCGCGCGTTCGCCTGGTCGGCGTGGACCGACGGATCGGCGAGCTTCTTCTCCAGGTCGGCGTGCTCGGCGACGAGTTCCTCGACGGCCTCGAACATCTTTCGGCTCCTGTACTGCGGGTGAACGGCTGGCGGGCGACCAAAAACGCCGGTCCCGGGCACACCCCGCTGGGGCGCGACCGTGGACCGGCGAAATGGGGCTCGCTACTTCTTGGAGCCGGCGGCAGCCTTGCCGAAGCGGGCCTCGAAGCGGGCCACACGGCCACCGGTGTCGAGGATCTTCTGCTTGCCCGTGTAGAACGGGTGGCACTCGGAGCAGACCTCGGCCCGGATGGTGCCGGACTCGATGGTGCTACGGGTGGTGAACGACGCGCCACAGGTGCAGCTGACCTGCGTCTCGACGTACGCGGGGTGGATGTCGCGCTTCAAGGTGTCTCCTAGGTTCCGGGAGGGCGCCGGGTCGCCGTCGCGGGATGCGAAGGCGTGAACCGGAGCCGACGTACCAGTCTGCCAGGACTGGGGCCATCCACCCAAACCGGGGGTGCGGGTGTTCTATTCCGGGCGGTGATCGGGCGGTCGCCCCTCAGCCGCTCACCACGCCCCTGGCCTCACCGGTGGCCGTTCCGGCCGTCGCCTCCCCGGGGATCGGACGGTCGTTCCTCAGGGCGTTCCAGACCAGCTGGGCCTTGCTCTTCTGCAGCAGGACCCGGTTGGGGTCGGCGGGGTCGTACCGCACCGGCATCGTGACCATCTTCATGTGGGACGAACTGATCCCCTTCAGACCGGTGGCGAAGTCGGCCAGGGAGTTCACCGAGCCGAGGTCGGAGTCGGCGGTGACGGCCTTGGTGGCGGTGTCGGCGAGGTCGTACAGCTTCTTGGGGTTGCTGAAGACGCCGACGTGCTTGACCTGGTTCATCAGGGCCTTGACGAAGGCCTGCTGGAGCTGGATGCGGCCCAGGTCGGAGCCGTCGCCGACGCCGTGCCGGGTGCGGACCAGGCCGAGGGCCTGCTCCCCGTCCAGGTTGTGGGTGCCGGCCTTGAGGTCCAGGTGGCTCTGCGGGTCGTCGATGGCCTTGGTCGTGGTGACCGGGACCCCGCCGAGGTCGTCGACGAGCTTCTGGAAGCCGGCGAAGTCGACCTCGAGGTAGTGGTCCATGCGGATGCCGGTGATGGACTCGACCGTCTTCACGGCACAGGCGGCGCCGCCGGTGGAGTAGGCGGAGTTGAACATCACGCCGGACGCTGCCGGATGCGTGGTGCCGCCCGTGTCGGTGCAGGTGGGGCGGTCGATGAGGGTGTCACGCGGGACGGAGACCACGCTCGCCCGCTTGTGGCCCTTGTACACGTGGACGATCATCGCCGTGTCGGAGCGGGCGTTGCCGTCGTCGGTGCCGCCGCCGAGCTTCTTGTTGGAGCCGGAGCGGGAGTCCGAGCCGAGGACCAGGATGTTCTGGGAGCCGTTGTCGACCTTCCGCGGCCGGTCGGCGCCGAGGGCCTGGTTGATGTCGACGCTCTTCAGATTGCCGTTGAGCTTGAAGTAGACGTACCCGAAGCCGGTGCCGGCCAGCACGACCACGCCCGCGGCCGTCCAGGCCGTGACAAGCAGGGCCTTGCGGCTCGTGCTGCGGGTCTTGCGGCGGCGGCCCTTGCCTCGGCGGCGGGGACCGGTCTCGGCCGGCTCCGGTATGCCGGGCTCCGGCGTGCTCTCGGCGGACACGTCACTCCTAGGTCTCGTACGGTCGGTTACCCCCTGCTTTCAGGGTCAGGCGCGGTCGTCACCGCTCCATCGTCGCCCCGCCGGGTCGGACGGGGAACTCGGGACAGACTTGCACAACGCAGAGTGCCCACCGCGTGCGGCGGTGGGCACTGTGCGTGACCGTCTCGTCCAGGGTGAGCGGTGCTCACCTGCGGTTTCAGCCCCAGATGTCGTACGCCTGGAAGCCGGTACCGGCCGAGACCCTTGTGGCAAAGATCTCGCTTGTGGCCTTTCCGGTGCCCTTGTACAGGTAAAGGGTGCCGCCGGGGGTGCGGGCCAGGAAGTCGGCCTTGCCGTCGCCGCTCACGTCGCCGACCGCGTCGAAGGCGTTGTAGCCGGTCCAGCCGCTGCGCACCTTGATCCGCGCGGAGAAGGCGCCGGTACCGGACTTGCCGGTGCCCTTGTAGAGGTACAGGTCGTCGCTGCCGGACTTGCGGGCGAGCAGGTCGGCCTTGCCGTCACCGGTGAAGTCGCCGTGGCCGCGCACGCTGTTGTACTGGTTCCAGCCGGTGCCGACCGAGACGCGCGAGCCGAAGGTGCCGTTGCCCTTGCCCGGGTAGATCCACAGCGTGCCGCCGGAGTCGACGGACAGGACGTCGGGCAGGTAGTCGCCGGTGACGTCGCCCGGCGCGATGATCCGGGTCCGGGTCTTCCAGCCGGTGAAGAGCTTCGTCGTGGTCCAGGTGCCCTGGGTGCGCGAGCTGTTGAGCACGACGTGGTCCCAGTACACGTCACCGGTGGAGCTGACCCGGTAGATCAGGTCCTGGTAGCCGTCCCGGTTGAGGTCGTCCTGCAGGACCAGGTTCACACCGCTGAAGTCGCCCCAGGAGATCCGGGAGCCGAACGAGGTGCCCTTGGAGTCCTTCTCGTAGCCGGTCTTCGTGGAGGAGGCCCGCACGAAGAGGTCGGCCTTGCCGTCGGTGTAGCTCAGGTTGCTGTCGTCGATCTGCGGGTAGACCGCGCCGACGTACGCGGAGACCTTGCTGAAGACGCTGTAGGCGCCCTTCGTCACGCAGTTCTCGACGCCCCAGGAGACGACACCGGCGATACGGCCGCCCACCACGAGCGGGCCGCCCGAGTCGCCGTTGCAGGCGGAGGTGGTACCGGAGTCGCTGCCGGTGGCGGGCTTGCCCGCGCACACCATGTGGCCCTTGACGAAGTCGTGCGGGTAGTAGCCGGCGCAGGTGGTGTCCGACTGGATCGGCAGCGTGGCCGTCTTCAGCGTCTGGGAGATGTCCTGGCTGGTGGAGCTGGTACGGCCCCAGCCGTACACCTTGGCGCTGGTGCCGGCGGCGTAGGAGGCGGTGTCGCCCGAGGTGACCATGCGGATCGGCGTGGCCTTGACCGGGACGGCCAGGGTGAGCACGGCGATGTCGTTGTTGATGGCGGCCGGGTCGTAGGACGGGTTCTTCCACTGGCGCAGGACGCCCGTGGCCTGGCCACCGTGCAGGTCGGTGTTGCCCGAGGTGTCGGTGGTGGGCAGCTGGTCGGTGCCGGTGACGACGGCACCGTTGGCCTTCCAGTCGTAGGACTTGTTGTGCTCCTCGTCCCAGACGCAGTGCGCGGCGGTGAGGATCTTCGTCGGCGAGACGACCGAGCCGCCGCAGAAGAAGCCGATGTCGTCGCTGGTGGTGCTGGTGCCCTTGTCGTCGTAGTACCAGAGCTGGGCCATCCAGGGCGCCGCGGACACGGTCGTCTCGCTGCCGCCGATGATCTTCGGCGATACCGCGGAGGGGCTGCTGCCGGTCTTCTCCGACGCGTCGCTCGGGTCGGTGGCGGCGGCGCCCGCGATGCGCTGCTGCAGGGTGGCCTGGGAGGGCTGGCCGACCGCGGGCACGGTGGTCGGCTTCGGCAGCGCGGTGGCCGCGCCGGCCGACGACGTCATGACCGCGGCGGCGACCGCGGCGGCGACACCGGCGGCGGCAAGGGGCAGGGCGAGACGTATTCGACGTCTGTGCCGCCCGGGCTGGGGCGTGGGCAAGGAAGTTCCCCCCGGGAGAGGTGAGCTGGGAGGGACGCGTGGTGCGTCCCATACCTCTCAGCGCCAAAGGGCCGCCCCCCGTCACTTGGTGACGGGGGGCGGCCCCTGCTTCTTGCCGAGTCCTTACCGACTAGTCGCCGTTGCCCGGCGTCGGCGTCGTCTTCTGAATCTGCATCAGGAACTCGGCGTTCGACTTCGTCTGCTTCATCTTGTCGAGGAGCAGTTCGACCGCCTGCTGCTGGTCGAGGGCGTGCAGCACCCGGCGCAGCTTCCAGACGATGGCGAGTTCGTCGCTGGCGAGCAGGATCTCTTCCTTACGGGTGCCGGACGCGTCGACGTCCACCGCCGGGAAGATGCGCTTGTCGGCGAGCTTCCGGTCGAGCTTGAGCTCGGCGTTGCCGGTTCCCTTGAACTCCTCGAAGATCACCTCGTCCATGCGGGACCCGGTGTCCACCAGGGCGGTGGCGAGGATGGTCAGCGAGCCGCCGTCCTCGATGTTGCGGGCCGCACCGAAGAACCGCTTCGGCGGGTACAGGGCGGTCGAGTCGACACCACCGGACAGGATGCGGCCGGAGGCCGGCGCCGCCAGGTTGTACGCACGGCCCAGACGCGTGATCGAGTCGAGCAGCACGACGACGTCGTGGCCCAGCTCCACCAGGCGCTTGGCGCGCTCGATGGCCAGCTCGGCGACCGTGGTGTGGTCCTCGGCCGGGCGGTCGAAGGTCGAGGAGATGACCTCGCCCTTGACCGACCGCTGCATGTCGGTGACCTCTTCCGGACGCTCGTCGACGAGGACGACCATCAGGTGGCACTCGGGGTTGTTGTGGGTGATCGCGTTGGCGATCGCCTGCATGATCATGGTCTTGCCGGTCTTCGGCGGGGCCACGATCAGACCGCGCTGGCCCTTACCGATCGGCGACACGAGGTCGATGATGCGGGTGGTCAGCACGCCCGGGTCGGTCTCCAGGCGGAGCCGGTCCTGCGGGTAGAGCGGGGTCAGCTTGTTGAACTCCGGGCGGCCACGGCCGTGTTCGGGCGCCATGCCGTTGACGGAGTCGAGGCGGACCAGCGCGTTGAACTTCTCGCGGCGCTCGCCCTCCTTCGGCTGACGGACCGCACCGGTGATGTGGTCGCCCTTGCGCAGACCGTTCTTGCGGACCTGGGCGAGGGAGACGTACACGTCGTTCGGGCCGGGCAGGTAGCCGGAGGTCCGGATGAACGCGTAGTTGTCCAGGATGTCCAGGATGCCCGCGACGGGGATCAGGACGTCGTCCTCGGCCAGCTGCGGCTCGGCGATGTCGTCGCGGCCACGGCGGCCACGGCGGTCGCGGTAGCGGCCGCGACGGCCCCGGCGGCCGCCCTCGAAGTCGTCGTCGTCCTGCTGGCGGTCCTGTCGGCCGCCGCCCTGCTGCTGGCCCTGCTGCTGCCGCTGGCCGCCCTGGCCGCCCTGGCCGCCCTGCTGGTCGTCGCCCTTGCCGCGGCGGTCACGGTCGCGGTCGCGGTCACGGTCACGCCCGCGCTCACGGCGGTCGCGGCGGCCACGGCCCTCGCCGTCACCGGCGTCGCCCTTGGCCTCGCCCTGCTGCGCGGGCGCCTCGGCCTTGGTCTCGGTCTTCGCCTCCGCGGCGACGGTCTCGGCACCGGTCGCGGTCGGGCTGCCCGCCTCGGCGGTGGCCCGCCGGCGACGGCGCTCGGTCGGGACATCGTCGCTGGCCGGCTGGCCGGGGATCTCGATCTGCTGCTGGGCCACGGCCTTCTCGGCGGGGGCCTCGCTCTTGGCCTCGGCCTTCTTCTCCGCGTCCTCGCCCGTACGGGCCTTCGAGGTGGTCCGGCGCTTGGGCTTGGTCTCGGTGGCGGCCTCGGCCTTGGGGGCGGCGCCCCCGGCGGCCTGGGCCTCCTTGATGACCTCGATCAGCTGGCTCTTGCGCATGCGCGCGGTGCCCCTGATGCCGAGGCCCGAGGCGACCTGCTGCAGCTCGGCCAGCACCATGCCCTCGAGGCCGGTACCGCGGCGCCGCCGGGAGCCGGCACCGGTGGCAGGCGCGGAGGCGTCCGTGGCGGGCGCGGCAGCGGTCTCCTCGACACGTGCGCCCATCAGATCGGTGGTGTCGCTCACGAAGGGTCCTTCCCTGGAGCGGACGTCGGCCTGTCTGGCTCGGCGACCGGTTGTGCTGTCCGGCTACGGTCCTGTCTCTGAACCGTGCCGGGGCGGTGGTCCGCCAACGCGGCGGAAGAGAATTTGCTGGTGATGGCGCTTCCGCGAGTCGTGGCACCCAGTGTCACGTGGCGTGGTAGCACCGATTCCGGAGCGTGCCCGGTGTCCCGCTCAGTGCCCGCATACGACGTACTGCCCAGGTACGGCGCACGGAACACGGAGTGGTGTGGGAGGCTCCCGGAAGAATGTCTGTCCCGGACGGGGACACGAAGCACCTCGCCATGGTGGGGTCGGGTGCAGACTTGAGGTTAACACTACCGGATCCAACAAACATTCCCCCTCTCCAAATCCGGCAACCGTGTGTCAGGTCGCAAGCGGCAGCACGCTCGCTCCCTGGACGTCCAGGCTCAGCCGGTTGGCGGCCCAGTCGGTGCCGGCCAGGGCCTCCACCTTGTCGGCGGTGCCCACGTCTGCCAGGGCCATGACGGTGGGCCCGGCGCCCGAGATGACGGCCGGGATCCCGTCGGCCCGCAGCCGCTCCACCAGCGCCGCGCTCTCCGGCATGGCCGGCGCGCGGTACTCCTGGTGGAGACGGTCCTCGGTGGCGGGCAGCAGCAGCTCGGGGCGCCGGGTGAGGGCCTCGACGAGCAGGGCGGCACGGCCCGCGTTGGCGGCGGCGTCGACATGCGGCACGGTGCGCGGGAGCAGGCCACGCGCGGTCTCGGTCAGTACCGGCTTTCCGGGCACGAAAACCACCGGAACGATGGAATCGTTGGGCTCCATCCTGATCGCCCGGGCGGCGCCGGCCTCCATCCAGGACAGGGTGAAACCGCCGAGCAGACAGGCCGCCACGTTGTCCGGATGACCCTCGATCTCGGTGGCCAGCTCCAGCAGCGCGGCGTCGTCCAGGCGGGCCTCGCCGCCTATGGTCACCGCGCGGGCGGCGACGATGCCGGCGCAGATGGCGGCGGAGGAGGAGCCCAGACCACGGCCGTGCGGAATGCGGTTGGCGCAGACGATCTCCAGGCCGCGGGGCTGCCCGCCCAGCAGATCGAAGGCGGTGCGCAGGGAGCGGACGAGGAGGTGGCTTTCGTCACGCGGCAGGGTCTCACCGCCCTCGCCCGCGATGTCGATGTGCAGCCCGGAGTCGGCCACCCGGACGACGACGTCGTCGTACAGCCCCAGCGCGAGGCCCAGGGCGTCGAAGCCCGGACCGAGGTTGGCGCTGGTGGCGGGAACGCGCACCCGGACGGCGGCGGCGCGGAAGGCTGGACCGGCCATCGCTGGAAGACTCTCCTTGAGCTGCGTGACTGTCGATGACATCCGAGGGACTCGAATGTCATCCGACCGATTCGATGGACATTCGACGACGTACGAAGACCCGTCGGGTCGCGGAGACGACGCGGCCCGTGCCCACACGCGGGGGCATATGCGGTAGGCGGGTTCAGTACAGCGTATCGAAGGAAGGTTCTGTGGCGACATAGGGCGCACAGGAGGCGCACGATGCGTGTCGTAGGCCCCCCGTGCACCCTGCCACGGTTCGCCCTGCTCAGGCCAGGCCGAGGCGCTCGGCCGCGGTGGCCGCGTCGACCGGCACGGTGACCGGCTGCGGGGCGCCGGCGACGGCCCAGTCGGGGTCCTTCAGACCGTTGCCGGTGACGGTGCACACGATGCGCTGGCCCGGGTCGACCCTGCCCTGCTCGGCGGCCTTGAGCAGACCGGCCACGGAGGCGGCGGAGGCGGGCTCCACGAAGACGCCCTCCTGCGCGGCCAACAGACGGTAGGCGCGCAGGATCTCACGGTCCGTCACCTCGTCGATGGCACCGCCGGACTCGTCCCGCGCGGCGAGCGCGTACTGCCAGGAGGCGGGGTTGCCGATGCGGATCGCGGTGGCGATGGTCGACGGGTCCTTGACGACCTCGCCGCGCACGATCGGGGCACTGCCGGAGGCCTGGAAGCCCCACATCCGAGGCGTCCTGGTGGCGATGCCGTCGGCGGCGTACTCCTTGTAGCCCTTCCAGTAGGCCGTGATGTTGCCCGCGTTGCCCACCGGCAGGACGTGGATGTCGGGCGCGTCGCCCAGCATGTCCACGATCTCGAAGGCCGCGGTCTTCTGACCCTCGATACGCACCGGGTTGACCGAATTGACCAGCGCCACCGGGTAGTTGTCGGACAGCTCCCGGGCGAGGGTGAGGCAGTCGTCGAAGTTGCCGTCGACCTGGAGGATCTTCGCGCCGTGCACGAGGGCCTGGCCCATCTTGCCGAGGGCGATCTTGCCCTGCGGCACGAGCACGGCGGAGACCATGCCCGCGCGGACGGCGTAGGCGGCCGCCGAGGCGGAGGTGTTGCCGGTGGAGGCGCAGATCACGGCCTTCGCACCCTCCTCCTTGGCCTTGGAGATGGCCATGGTCATGCCGCGGTCCTTGAAGGACCCGGTGGGGTTGGCTCCCTCCACCTTGAGGTGGACCTCACAGCCCGTGCGCTCGGAGAGCACCTGCGCGGGCACGAGGGGCGTGCCGCCCTCGCGGAGCGTCACGACCGGCGTGGTGTCGGATACCGGCAGCCTGTCCCGGTACTCCTCGATGATTCCGCGCCACTGGTGGGTCATTGCTGGTTACTCTCCTTCAACCCGCATGATGCTGGCGACACCCCGCACGGTGTCGAGCTTGCGCAGCGCCTCGACGGTCCCGGACAGGGAGGCGTCGGACGCGCGATGGGTGACGACGACGAGGGAGGCCTCGCCGTCCTTGCCCTGCTGCCGAACGGTATCGATCGACACCCCGTGCTCGGCGAAGACGGTCGCGACCTGGGCGAGTACACCCGGTTTGTCCGCGACGTCGAGGCTGATGTGGTAGCGGGTGACGACCTCGCCCATGGGCGAGACCGGCAGGGCGGCATACGCCGACTCACCGGGCCCCGTTGCGCCGTTGAGCCGGTTGCGGCAGACGGCGACCAGGTCGCCGAGCACGGCGGAGGCGGTCGGGGAACCGCCGGCGCCGGGGCCGTAGAACATGAGCTGCCCGGCCGCGTCGGACTCCACGAAGACGGCGTTGTACGCGCCGCGCACGGAGGCGAGCGGGTGGCTCAGCGGGATCATGGCGGGATGCACGCGGGCGGTCACCGACCCGCCGTCCGCGGCCCGCTCGCAGATGGCGAGCAACTTGATGGTGCAGCCCATCTCCGTGGCCGAGCGGAAGTCCGACGCGGTGACCTCGGTCATGCCCTCGCGGTAGACGTCGTCCAGGCGGACCCGCGTGTGGAAGGCGATGCCGGCCAGGATGGCGGCCTTGGCGGCGGCGTCGAAGCCCTCGACGTCGGCGGTGGGGTCGGCCTCCGCGTACCCGAGCGCGGTGGCCTCGTCCAGGGCCTCCTGGTACCCGGCACCCGTGGAGTCCATCTTGTCGAGGATGAAGTTGGTGGTGCCGTTGACGATGCCGAGCACCCGGTTGACCTTGTCGCCGGCGAGGGACTCGCGCAGCGGCCGGATCAGCGGGATGGCGCCGGCGACGGCGGCCTCGTAGTAGAGGTCCCGGCCGTGCTCCTCGGCGACGGCGTGCAGGGCGGCGCCGTCCTGGGCGAGCAGCGCCTTGTTGGCGGAGACCACGGACGCCCCGTGCTCGAAGGCGGCGGTGATGAGGGTCCGGGCGGGCTCGATGCCACCGATGACCTCGACCACGACGTCGATGTCCCCGCGTTTGACGAGCGCGGTGGCGTCGGTGGTGACGAGCGCGGGGTCGATGCCCTCGCGGACCTTGGAGGGCCGCCGGACCGCGACGCCCGCGAGCTCGACGGGGGCCCCGATCCTGGCGGCGAGGTCGTCGGCGTGCGTCGTCATGATGCGCGCCACCTCTGAGCCGACCACTCCACAGCCCAGCAGCGCCACCTTCAGCGGACGCGTACGCATCATCCGACCTCGTTTCCTCTTACCGTCTACGGTTCGACCAGTCTCACTCACCGGACGGGAGTTTCTACCCTTCGTCCGGATCGTGAGACATCTATTTCATTCTGGCGGGACGGGTGGACCGAAGATCTTCCGGCCCGGTTTCCCGCTGTTCAGCGGCGGTGCGCCGGCCCCTCACCCGACGTCGAGGCGCAGGAGGTCCTCCTCCGTCTCGCGCCGCACGATCACCCGGGCCTCGCCGTCCTTCACGGCGACCACCGGCGGCCGGAGCACATGGTTGTAGTTGCTGGCCATGGAGCGGCAGTAGGCGCCGGTGGCGGGCACGGCCAGGAGGTCGCCCGGTGCCAGGTCCGCGGGCAGGAACGCGTCCTTCACCACGATGTCCCCGCTCTCGCAGTGCTTGCCGACGACACGGGCGAGCATCGGCTCGGCGTCGCTCGTCCGGGAGACGAGAGCGACGCTGTACTCGGCGTCGTACAGCGCGGTGCGGATGTTGTCCGACATGCCGCCGTCGACGGAGACGTACGTCCGCAGCCCGTCCAGCGGCTTGACGGTGCCGACCTCGTAGAGCGTGAAGGCCGTGGGCCCGACGATGGCGCGCCCGGGCTCGACGGAGATACGGGGCGTACGCAGCCGGGCGGACTCGCACTCACGCGTGACGATCTCGGTCAGCGCCTTGGCGATCTCGTGCGGCTCACGGGGATCGTCGTCACTCGTGTACGCGATCCCGAGCCCGCCGCCGAGGTCGATCTCGGGCAGCTCGACGCCGTGCTCGTCCCGGATGTCCTTCAGCAGCCCGACCACGCGATGGGCGGCGACCTCGAAACCGGACATGTCGAAGATCTGCGAGCCGATGTGGCTGTGGATGCCGATGAGTTCGAGCCCTTCGAGCTGGAGGGCGCGCCGCACGGCTTCCGCCGCCTGCCCGCCGGCCAGCGGGATCCCGAACTTCTGGTCCTCGTGGGCGGTGGCGATGAACTCGTGCGTGTGGGCCTCCACGCCCACGGTGATCCGGATCTGGACCTTCTGCCGCTTGCCGAGGGACTGCGCGATGTGGGCGACGCGCACGATCTCCTGGAACGAGTCGAGGACGATCCGCCCGACGCCGGCCTCCACGGCCCGGGTGATCTCCGCGACCGACTTGTTGTTGCCGTGGAAGGCGATCCGCTCGCCGGGCATGCCGGCGGACAGCGCGGTGGCCAGTTCCCCGCCGGAGCAGACGTCCAGGTTGAGCCCCTCTTCCTCGAGCCAGCGCACGACGGCACGGGACAGGAAGGCCTTGCCGGCGTAGAACACGTCGGCGTCGGCACCGAAGGCGGTCCGCCAGGCCCGCGCCCGGGCCCGGAAGTCGGCCTCGTCAAGGATGTAGGCGGGCGTACCGAACTCCTCGGCGAGCCGGGTCGCCGGAATCCCGCCCACGGTGAGGACGCCGTCCTCGTTCCGGCTGACGGTCTCGGCCCACACCTTGGGGTCGAGGGCGTTGAGGTCGGTGGGCGGGGCGGAGTAGTGCCCCTCGGGAAGGACGTCGGCGTGACGGGGCCCGGCGGGATGGGCGGAACGGCTCATGACGTGACTCTCAGACTCTCTGTCTCTCTCCGGGGCCCATGTCTTCTTCGGCCCTCAGAGGTGTTCGGGTGCGTCGATGCCGAGCAGGGACAGGCCACCGGCCAGCACCGTCCCGGCGGCTTCGGCGAGGGCGAGCCGGGCACGGTGGGCGGCCGAGGGTTTCTCCTCGCCGCGCGGAAGCACGGTCGGCACGAAGGGCAGGACGGCATCGGCGACGGTGACGAGATGCCGGGCAAGCCGGTCCGGGGCGCGATGGGTGGCGGCCGCGGTCAGGACACGGGGGTGATCGGCGAGGGAGGTGAGGAGGGCGCGGTCCGCCACGGGTCCGGGCTCGGCGGCGAACCCGAGACGGCCGGCGCCCCGCGCGACGGACCGGATGCGGGCGTGCGCGTAACGCACCCGGAACAGCGGATTGCTCTCCCGCTGCACCAGGTGGTCGGCGGTGATCCGGGGCCGGTCGTGCGGCGCGGGATGCAGCAGCGCCCACTGGGCGGCGTCGGCCCCGAGCGGCGCGGGATCCTCCGGAGCGGGAACGGGCCGCAGGTTCACGGGCTCGCCGTGCTCGACCTCGCACCGGCCGCCCTGGGTCGCGACGATCCGTACGACGGCGTCGGCGACGACCTCGGCCCGCGCCTCGAACGGCACGCGCAGCACGACGACCTGCCCGGCGAGCGCGTCACCGTGCCCGTACGCCGCCCCGCGCTCCCGGATCTCGCGCACGAGCGCGACGGCGGGGTCGGCCTGCGCGCCGAGGCTGATGTTGAGGAACCCGGGCCCGGTGACGACGACGTCCTCTATCCCGTCCGCCTCGACGAGATGGGCCCGCAGAATCCCGGCCACCCGCTGCGGAGTCTGCCCGGCGGGCCGGGCGAGCTGCAGAGCGACGTTCGTGGCGTAGTCCCCACACCCCCCGGGCCCCGGCTCGGTCACCACAACCCGCTCCGGCACGCTCACCAGCAGCTCCCCCCGCTCGACAGCACGACGCACCGCGAACAACACGGTGCGGGACAGCTCGACGGGGGTCACGGGACAAGCGTAGGGGAGGTGGGGGGTGGGTGTGCGAGGTGGTTTTGGGGGGTGAGATGGGGGGCTTTTTTGGGGGGCGGGACGGGGAGCTGTTTTTGGCGGCGAGATGGGAGCTTTTGGGGAGGGGGGCTTGTGGGGAGGGGGGCTTGTGGCGGGCGGCGCTCTGCGGTGAGCGGCAGCCGACGATCTGCCGAAGGGAACGCTGCATGGCCGAGTGCCGGCTGTGTACCGAAGGGGAGGCAGCTTGCCGAAGGAGAAGGTTCGGGGGGCGAGGGAGAAGGTTCGGGGGCGAGGGAGAAGGTTCCGGGGGGCCGAGAGAGAAGGTTCAAGGGCCCGAGAGGGAAGGTTCCGGGGGAAGGTTCTTTATCCGCCGAAGGGGACGCCGCTGGGAACGTCTACATCTCCGCTTACCCCGCCGCCCTGACCATCCCCGTCACTCTCACCACCGTCGCTGTCGCCGTCACCGCCGCCGTCACCGCCACCGCCACCGCCACTGTCGCCCTTCCTCGCCCCCGCTTCCTCCCCGCCCTCGGGCCTGCGGTCGATGAGGTGCTTGACGAGCCGGACGAGTTCGGCGGGTTCGAAGGGCTTGGCGAGGAAGGCGTCGACGCCGACGTCGAGGCCGCTCTCGACCTCGTACTGCGTGCACGCGCTGATGATGGCGAGAGGAAGATCATGCGTCCGGGGGTCGGCCCGAAGCCGTGCGGCGGTCCGGAGCCCGTCGAGACGGGGCATGACGACATCGAGGGTCACGACATCGGGCCGCACCTGATGAACCACATCGAGACACTCGGCACCATCGGCCGCGGTCACGACCTCAAGCCCCTCCAGCTCGAGGTTGACCCTGATCAGCTGCCGGATGACCTTGTTGTCGTCCACAACAAGCACCCGACCCGAAGCGCCTGGCACAACTCGAGGGTAGGTCCGGACCGGCCACCGCGTCCGGCTTTTCCCCACTTCCACCCCTGCGAGGGAACCACCCCGGCCACACCCGGGAAACCCGTTCCTGATCACCCCCGAAGACCTGCTAGGGTTCTACACGTCGCCGCGAGCGAGAAGCTCAGCGCCCGACACGCCCCCGTAGCTCAGGGGATAGAGCAACGGCCTCCGGAGCCGTGTGCGCAGGTTCGAATCCTGCCGGGGGCACCCAGAATGAGGTGCCCAAAGACCCCGTCACCAGCGGAAACGCTGAGGCCGGGGTCTTCGCGTATGTGCAGCCGTATGCGGCCCGGAGCGGCCGTATGCCGGGGTCTGTGGACGAGGCGTGGACGGGATCTTGGAGCGTTGCCGCAGGTGAAGCCACCCGCTGAAGCCAGACAGGCCTGCCCCTCGCTATCTTCGTCCCGGCCTCAGACCATGCCGTGGACGGCGACCATGACCGACGGGATGTCGTGCTCTCTACAGTCGCAGCCAGCGGCCAGTGTGTCAGCGAATGGACGAGTTGGGGGACCTCGTGGATGTGACCACGCTTGCAGTCACGCTCATCAGCGTCGGAGGAACGCTAGGCGGAACTCTGGGTGGGGCAGTGCTCAGCCAGCGCGCTAGCCGGGAGCAAGACGAGCGTGCTGATCGCGAACGGGAACGGGAACGCCGCGAGCAGGTACTGCAAACCAAGCGCGATCTCTACGCCGATTTGAATACGACGGCGCGCGCGTACCGTATCGCTGCCCGAGACGCCGTCCAGGCAGCCGAGCGCGGTGAAAGCAGCGACCCGGCGGTTCTCGACGCTGCCAAGGAAGCCTGGGCCGACCAGTACTCTCACGCGCAGATGGCGCTGACGAAGGACGTCCTGGAAGTAGCCTCGAAGCTAAACAGGGCACTTGGAGTCGGGTACTCAGTCGTCAAGCAGTTGCCTAGCAGTCCTGACCACAACGAAGCCTATAAGCGGGCGAAGGCGTGGTTCAGCGGCCCGCTGTCCGATGGTGTGTGGCTGCTACGGGTCACCCTGCGACATGATCTCGGCGTAGAGGTCGACCCCCACTTCGAGCAGACTCGCAGGCAGATGCTGACGGCGCTAAATAGCGCGAGGGGAAATCTTGAGCGCCTACTCGCCGCAGAACGCACCCGGGGCGCCAGTTCACGTTGACGCGTAGCACAAACGACGAGGCCCCTGGCAGTGCCAAGGGCCTCAGACTCGTTCAAGCGAAATTCACTCGTACTCACGAAGCAGGTCCTCGATGCGCCGGTTGGCGACGTCCTGCCGTCCGTCGAGGCACTTCGCGTACCGGGTCAGCAGGACCTCAACGCTGTTGCCAGCGCGCTCGGCCACCTCGGTGGGATCCACCCCGGCATTGAGCCACGTCGACAGCGCCGAGTGCCGAAGGTCATACGGCCTACTCGCGAGCGGCGAGGCCGCGACGGCCGGCGGAAGCGCCAGGAGACGAGCCTCCTGCCACACGCGGTAGTAGGTCGAGGACGGGACGACCGAACCCTTCTCACTGAAGAAGAGCCGCCCGTCTTCTGCCGTGCCGAACGTGGCCAGGTGTTCGCGCAGCACGGCGACGAGCTGGGGCGGGATGGGCACACGCCGAACGTCCTCGGTCGGTCGATTCTTGAGCCCGCGGTCGTCGTGGGTCTCCCCCGAGTCCGTCCACTGCTTGCCAACCGAAGGACGGGTTCGGTGGAGCAGCGCCGATCCCCAACCCTGCTCGGGGAGGACGAGGTCAGTCTCGACCAGACCGACCGCCTCAGCGGGCCGCAAGCCACCGAAGTACATCGCCGCGAACAGCCCGACGAGGCGCCGGCCGCGAGCACGCCGGTAGCCGCCCACGTAGGACACCGCTGCCAGGAGATTGCGAGCCTGCTCCGGGTTGGCGACAACGCGCGGATCAACCTGGTTCGAGACCTTCGGCTTCTGCCAGCGAACCGCCGTAATCGGATTCTCACGCAGCTCCCCCAGGTCAACCGCATAGTTCGCAGCGTTGACGAGAGTCCGTCGCTTCCGCCGCACGGTCTCGGCCGCCGCCGCAGTGCCGTCGAGCTTCAGCTTCAGCCCGTCGAGCACCGCACGGGCCGTTGCCGGTTCAGCGAGATCCGCAAGCGGTCGGCAGGCCTTTGCCACCCAGTGCAGAATGTTCCGAACTTTATCCGGGACCTCCCGCTCGTTGGGCCCTGGCAGCACGAAGGCCCAGTTGCGTAAGGCCTTACGGATCTCCTCGTCGGACGGCCGCCCTGGCCGCTCCAGGAGGAGTTCCATAGTCACGCTCGTAAGAGATTCGTTGATGCCGTCGCGCGTATTGGGCGCAGCATGGGGCCACTTCATCGCGAGGTACTTGAGGGCGAAGTCGTACCAGGACAACGGCGACTTCTTCTGTTCCATCGAAGCCGGAAGACCAGTCTCCGTATCGAATTCTTCGCCGCCCCGCATGGCACTCATGAGCTTCGCTCGGTAGTGATCAGCGAGCGCCTTGGTACGGAACGAGTCCGAGAAGACGTTGCCCGCGACAGACCAGCGCACTCCGTACGACGGCGTCTTGGTGTCCCGCTTACGTACGCCCCAGACCTTGACGTCGAGAGACTTCACGCAGCCTCCTCTAGCTGTCGGAGCCACGAGGCGAAGTCACTACGCCAGACCCGAAGCTCGCCGTTGGGGAGCTTGAACGCGGCCGGCCCCTGTCCCAGCTCGCGCCAGCGGTAAAACGTCCGCCGAGAAACGCCGCCCAGCTCGGCCAGGACTTGGCGAACAGTCATCAGTTCGTCGCGGCGGGCGTCCATGTCGGTTCTCCTTCCGTTCCGGGGGCGGGCTCGAGAGATTCGGCAAGCCAGGCTTCGGCGCTCGACAGGCCGGTGCCGGCGAAGACCCAGTGCGCGAGGACGAGCGTGGTCTCACCGTCCTGCGGGACGGGCGGTGCAGCTTGGGCCCGGCGCCAGTCGGCGCGGGCGTCGCGGAGGGCGCCGAGGGTGGTGGAGTAGCGGCGGGACTTCGTGGAGAAGTGACCGCGGAAGCCGAGCATGTGAGCCCAGGCTCGCAGGCGGAGCTCTGCCAGCTCGGCACGGGCGCCCAAGGTCCAAGCGGTTCGGATCATCCGCCGGGCGTGTTCGCTGATCTGGACCTGCGCCAGCTCAGCCAGGAGTTTGATAGGCCGGTCCAGAGTGCCGGTCGCGGTCTCTGCTCCCTTGGTGGCGTACTTGGCGATGTACGCCGCTACGGCCCGCTCGGTCAGCTCCTGGCCGTCGTCGAAGTCGGCGGATCGGATCGTGCGGACGTCGAGCTGACGGCCGAAGACGAAGGTATGAGGCCGCCCGTCGACCACCGGGCCGCCGGCCCGCGCCGTAGTGGCAGCTGCCCGAACGGCATCGGTCAGCAGCTCGGCGGTGGCCCAGGAGGGAGGAGCGGAGTCGCCACCCTCGGGGCCGTCGAGGCGGATCACTGCGTGGAAGTGGACGGCACCCCTCTTCTGGTACTCGGCCACCTTCGCGAAGGAGATCCGGGCGTGGTGCCGGAATGCTCGCTGAGTGAGGCCGGCCCGCTTGGCGACCTCGCGGCGGAGATAGATCGAGAAGCGCCGCCACAACGCCCCAGCGTGCGCGTTCCACAGCACGGCCGCTTCGTAGTCGTAGGAGTCCGGGTCCAGTGGCGTCCCCAGGACAGCGTCACCTTCCTCGTGCCGGACGCCGCAACGGCAGTTCCGGCCGCCGGAGGGTCGGTTGTGGACCGGGCCGAAGCTCGGGGCGGTGAAAGTGGCGAAGACACGCGGGTGCGTGCCGACCCTCTCCGGGGTGCCTTTGCCACCGCGGAGTCCGGCGGTGATCAGGTGGTAGGTATCGCGGCGGTACGTCTCGGCGCAGGCCGCGCACCGGGTGGCGCGACGGTTGTTGCAGCGGACGAGGAGCTGACCGGCGGGCAGGGCCGACGAGTCCAGGTGATGCAGGACGCGGCCGATCTCACCGGTCGTCTGGTCCACCGCGTATTCAGTGCGGTGGCCGTCGAGGCGGACGGGGTGGGTGCAGCCGCCCCGTCCGGACAGTTGGTGGGCCAGCTCGGGCATGGTGCCGAGGGAGGCCAACATGGAGAGTTCCGCCAGCGGGGGCGGAGTCTGCCGGGTGATGATGGCAGTTCCTTTCGGCTGGTGCGACGGTTGGGAGGGACGGCCCCGGGGCGGCGGGATGCTTGGCGGCTTGTTGCCGCCCCGGCGGCCGGTCAGCGCTTGTTCGCGCTGCTGAGGAGGGAGCGCAGGACCACGGCGGCGATCGCCACGGACACGGCCGAAACGGCGACCGCCGCCAGGAGCGCGGTGAGCACGATTCCGACCACGACCACGGCGGCGACCGCGCCGACACCGACACCCACGTACGGAGCGACCGTGCGGCCGGCGGAGAATTCTGGAGCCTGCGTCTGCTGAGGCGTAACGGTTGTCGTCGGCAGAGTCGGGACGTCGGGCAGCTTCGGGCGGAGCACGGCGGACCTCCTTGTCACTTGTGGGTGCCATTGACGACGCCGACCCCGGAACGGGTGCCGGATTCGATGGCGGGAGCGAGGAAGGTGTGCGAGAGCAAGAAGCCGAACAGCGCGATCACGACGGCGGCCCAAAGCCGGACCCCGAGAAACTTGATCGCGGCCCAAGCGATGACGCCCAGGACGAAGACGAGCGGCAGCGAGACGGTCACGGGAGCTCCCTGGGCGGATCAGCGGACGTGGCAGCGATGGGTGCGGGCAGCCAGTTCGGCGGCGGCGCGGCTGTCGTAGTCGGCGGAGAAGCCGCAGCGCGGGGCTGTGCAGACGGCGGCGTGCTTCTCGCGGCCCCGGCCGTCGTAGTACGTGCCGACCTGGACGGGACCGATGCGGATGACTCGACGGAATCGGCGGTTGGCAGGCATGTGTGCTCCTCTCAGAGCTGTGCGGCGATGGCTTCGGCCAGTGGTGCCGGGATGCCGAGCCGAGCGCGAAGGGTTGAGGTGTCGATGGCCGATCCGGTCCGGGCGTGGTGTTCGTCGGCGACCTTGCGGGCGTGAGCGACGAGCGCGGCCGGGACCGATACCGGGCGAGGGGCGACGGCCGGTCGTTGTTCGGGCTCCGGGGCCGTCGCGGTCGGCTCCGGAGCAGCCGGTGTGGACTCTTCGGCCGTTTCGTGTGTGGTGTGGGCGAGCAGCGTCCCGCCGAGGAAGGCGACCGCGGGCCATCCGGCGACGAGGATGCGCAGCCAGGCCGGCACCTGGTGCAGGTTGAGCAGACCGGCGGTGGCCACGTTGGCGCCGAGCGAGGCGGCGAGGGCGATCACGAACCAGCACCACCCGGATGCTTTCGCGTCGCCTGACCGCAGTCGGCGCCAGGCGGCGACGAGCAGGAGGTCGACGGAGACGGGGTAGGCCCATGCCTTCCACCCGGCTTGCCCAGCGGCCGAGGCGACGTCGTGCAGGTGGGCGAAGGACAGCGCCGCCGCGATGAGCGCTTGGACGAGCACCGCGTCGACACGGGCCAGGTGAGCACGCATGACGCGGCTCCTTCCGGAATCGGGCATGACGGGGTAGGGACGTGGCGCGAGAAGTCACGCCGACCGAGGACTGAGCAGATGAGAGCGTCAGTCGGTGACCGGGACCGGTCGGACGACCGGTGCCGGGGTCACGGCCGGACCGGCCGGGAGTTCGGGCCGGAACGGTTCCAATGCGGCCAGCTCGGGTGTGAGGTGCGCCGACTCATGGCAGATGCGGGCCGCGTCGCCGAGGGAGAGGTACGGCGGACGGATGCGGGACCAGCCGCCCGAGGTGTCGCCGGCCACGGCCAGGCCCGGCCGCTCGGGAGCGATGGCACAGGCGGCCATGACGGCTTCGGGCGCGATGTCGCCGAGCGCCATCTTGGCGGAGGCCTCGTCGTTGACGCGATGACAGACGCGGCCGGTCAGTTGGGCGCGGAGCATGGTTGCGCCCTTGCCGAGTTCGGCGCCGAAGCGCTGCCCGCAGACTTCCAGGTAGATGCCGGCGGCCCGGCCGAGCTGGGCGAGGCGGATGAGCTGGGTGACCATCTCGTCGCGCCGTTCCTCGTCCTTCTTCGTCGCGACGAGGAAGAGTTCCGCCACCTCGTCCACGAAGAGCACGACCGGCACCGCACGTTCGCTTTCGGGCAGACCCCAGATGTCCGAGGTGATGTCCTCAGCGGGAGTGCCGGGAGCGATGCCTTGCCGGGTCTTGATCAGGTCGTACCTGTCCTCCATTTCCTTGATGAGCACGGGCAGGAGTTCGGCCGCCTGCTCCGGGTCGGTCGCGAGCGCCGACAGACGAGCGGCAAACGGCGCCAGCTCCACACCGCGCTTGCAGTCGATGCCGACCAGGGCGACCGGTTGCCGCGCCAGTCCGGTCACCAGGTGCCGCAAGTACATCGACTTCCCCGAGAGCGTTGCGCCGAGCGTTAGCTGATGTGGGACGGCGCGATAGTCCCGTACGAAGGCCGTCGCGTCCTCCCTCAGCGCCACCGGCACTTTGAGATGCCCGCCGTCTGCTTTCCTTGGCATCCGGACGTCGCGCAGCACGTCGAAGCCGACGAGCCGCAGCTCCACCACTCCGGGCTTCACGTCCTTCACGTACACGGCGTGGACGCCCCAGGCATGCCGCAGCCGCTCAGCTGAGGCGGCGACGTCCGCCGGTTCCTGCCCAGGAGCGAGGCGCAGCCGAAGCCGCAGGCCGGTCGAGGTGGGCCGGATGATGCCCCGACGCGGGGGAACCGGCCGGACCTCACGTCGAGTCGTCGCCTTAACGGCGAAAGCGCGCAGCCGGGAAGGCTGCACCGTCAGAGTGCCGCTACTCGATGCATGCCGCCGTTCAAGCCGGGCCACGGCACCCCAGTCGGCGGAATGTCTGGCCGATCAACGGCGAGCCACGGGCTGATGAGCCGTCCACGCTGGGCCGTCCCTGGGCCGTCCCTGGGCCGTCAGAGGCTACCCAACAGTGGGGGCGTTCTGGGCCCCTGCGGGTCGCGATCGAATGTGGTGTACGAAGTAGAAACTTACTCCTCCGGGTTCACCCCCACAGCGACAGCCAGCGATATGGCATCACACGCTATCGCGGCACAGTGCCCGCTGGGACCATCCGGTTGTCATGCCACGGGTCGTGCGCGCGACAATAGACCAGCAAACATGTTGGGTTAATTCGCCGCGCTGTAGCCGGAGCCGCCAAGACCAATTCCCCTTCGCCTTGACTAAGACCACATTTGCTACATGCCCCAGACAGAGCCAGCACTCGCGACGCCCACCCATAGTTGGGAAGACTCAGCCAACCGAATTCGGGATGCCTGTAATCTGCCCTGTAAGTAGTCGACGCATACAAGTCGAGAATGCTCGACTTGCTCCTGTTACACCATGAGCAGCTCAGGCGAAGGTTATCCAGGTCTCCACTCCCGCCAGCCGCAACAGGGAAAACATGATCTATCGCGATCGACAAATCCCCTGCATTCCGCCCGCGCGGGTACAAAAAATCTACGAGAGGAAGGGCCATGGAAGCGTAAGCTTGACCAGAAAGAAAGGCGTCAACCGATCGGTCTTCGAATCGAAATCCGCAGATCCAACAGTGCGGCTTGCTGCTTGGGTAAGACACTACGAGGGCATACCGATCTTGCCGAGAAGCCAACGTCCTGCTTGCGCCAGACTTAGCCCGCCAGAGCCATAGCGCAATTTCTTGCATTTCCAACGCTGCTCGCCTCCTCTCGGCGTCGTTCAATCCAGGAAGGAGAGTTGCGAGTGTTACCCAGGCACGCTTATACAAACGCATGCTGTTTGCAGGATTTTTATTCTCTCCCGGGTCGGGGTTCATAATTGACTCAACAAGCCATCGTATCTGGAGCAGCTTCGCGTCACCACGAAGAAGCCAGCCATGCGCTCCACCGGTGGCATCAGGCATGTGTACAGCGGCCAGGCGCTGAACTCCGTCTGCATCCCACGGGGATCGCAAAGCATCCCTTGCCTCAGAGATGGCGTGTGTTACTTCACCGAGCACCTAAACCTGCCTCGCCTTACGGAAAAGCCGGACGTCTGGAATCCGCTGAGGGTCTTTTCGGTAGTCGACCCAAAGCTCCGACCACTGAGCCTTGATTCCTGCCGTATCCTTCTTAACTCCGCTCAGGTTCCAGTTACGGGCGAAGTAGTTCTTGTCCACGCGATCAAGCCACCGCGCCGTCAGCTCCCTGCAGTGTTGAACACTGTGGATCGTGAACTCTTTATCGGTGAGGAACTGGAAGAAGTCAGCGACCAAGATCGAAAGAGTGACCTTGTTGTACAGATTTTCCCTCGTGGAGCCCCAAGCATTCGGCGCGTACGGATTTGATGTATCGGCAAGACAATCGCGCACTTCGGTGAAGAATGTCGCACACACGTCTCGCCATGGTCCATCCAGTGCAGCCCAGGCGGCCCGCTTGGCCGATAGGTCATCGAATTGCTCAACGAGGCGAGATTCCGGAAGTCGGTCCCGTCCCCATTTATCCGCGTAGTCGATCCGCTGGGAGTGCGGTAGCTTGGCTCCCCTCAAGTTTCTGAACTGTGCCGTGAGGTCTCGCAGCACTGTCCACGGAAGTTTGTCGCCACCTTCCTTACTCATGCCCTGTTGAACCATGCCACGAAATGGGCTAGCCGGATTGCGTGTGAACCAGGCAACCGCCTGACTGTTGGCAACATCGATCTTTACAGCGTTGAGCCTATCCGTAACCTCATTCAATTCCTCCTCAGAGAGTGAGGTCGAGACGATAGTGCCGAGGAGAGCGTTCCCCATCGGGGTTGCCTTCTGGTTGACTACGACGAACTGGAATACATGCTCCTCAACACTCTCTTCCATGAGGAGAGAGACGGGCAATATCCTGGAATGCTTGTGCGCCAGCTCACTGAATAGAGCTTCTTCATCCTCTCCCGACTCGATTTTAGCTAGGATTTCCGCATTCTTTGAATCGTCCTCCGCTGCTGAATTAGCCGCTAGTACAGCGCCGCGGAGACGATGCTGGCCATCCACTAGGAATACGGGCTTTAGATACGACTCGAGCACCTCTCTCGTGAAGCCGAGGAACTGATCCTTGTACGTTTCACGAGACTGGTCGTCAAGCGCATCTAGCATAGCTTGCCGACAGATGATCTCTTGATAGAATTCGAGAATATGAGTTTCGTTCGCGAAGAGCCCTTGGGTGGGATCTTCCGAGTCTTCCTGATTATCTTCGGCCTGAGAGCTAACAAAGGTAACGTCACCACCTAGGCGAGTCTGCAAGGTGGCAAGGCGATCTGGATCTGGCTTCACGCTTGCCAATTGGCCGGAGCGCGCACGAAGTTGTTCGCCCACCCGGCGAAAAAGGTCCAACAAGGGGACGGATGTAAGATCTTCGTCCTCGATTATCACCCACCCGGATCGAACCGCACCTACCTGCCCCTCATCTGCTTCAAAGGCCGCACGACCGTCGCGTCGAGCACATAGCAATGGGTTCTGAACAATATTCCGCGGATCGCCATAAAACTCGCGGAGTTGTTCAATACGCTTGTCGTTTTCTTGCCTCTGAAATCCGATGGTCTCACGTTCGTCGAGGTCGTCAAGAAGCTCTCGCTGTGGAATCCCCGACCACTCCCAAACATCAGTTGCAGGAGCAGCGAAGAGCACTACTTCCTTCGACCGGGGTGTCTGCGCGAAGCAGACACCCCGGTACCGTTTCGCAGTCAATGTGATACATCCTTCCTATTGAGTGTCATGCTTCTGGCGTCCTGTTCATGCGCGTCAACCGGATATTGCGATGTTCAGAGTCGCTCCCTTCCTGACACCTTCCAACTTCCGCCAAATGCCTCACACGCGGTCCCCCATGCACTGCGATCGAGCTGGATACAACTATGCAAGGGCTACGCCTCGCCTGCTAGAAGGTTCACAGTTGTCCTCGCTAGGAAGGGGCTGGGGTCTCCGTGCCAGGTGATGGTGAGAGCGTCGCGTGCTCGGGTGGCGGCGACGAAGAGCATTGAGCGGGCTTTGCGCAGCTCCCGACGGTAGCGCGCGGGGTCTTCCGTGCGGTACCGGTCGATGGCCTCCATCCGTGGCACGAGCCGGTCGTTGGCGCCGACGATGACGAGGCGCTGGTATTCCAGTCCCTTGAAACGGGGCATGGTGCCGACGTGGATGGCGCCATCGCCGCGGGGGCCGTCGGAGGTCAGCTGGGCATAGCCGAGGCCGGCTTTGGTGGCGAGGTGGTAGATGACCTGGCTGACCTTGTCGCGGTCGGGGACTGCTACCCCGATGAGACCGCGCGTGCCGCGCTCGGTGGCGTCGTCGTGGGCGGCGAGTTCCTCTCGCCAGGTGCGCAGTACGGCGGCGAGGCCGTCGAGTTCGTCCTCCCAGGTGGTGTAGCCGTGTAGCTCGGGAACGGGGCCGTGGAGTACGGAGCGGTAGCCGGCGAGGGTGTCGGTTCCCTCGTCGAGGTCGTCGTAGATCTCGCCGGACATCACCGACAGGGCCTGGGCGAGGATTTCCTTGGTGGTGCGGTAGCTCAGGGAAAGGCGTGCGGAGCGACCTCGGACGTTGATACCGAGGGAGCCGAGGGAGACGTGATTGTCGTAGACGCGCTGGTGGGTGTCGCCAGCGATGAACATATCGTTGTCGCCAGGGGCGACCATCGCCCGAAGCATTTTCCAGTGCGCGGCGCGCAGATCTTGTGCTTCGTCCACGACGACGTGCCGGTAGCGGTGTTTGAGGTCGAGCGGTGATGCCTCGGCGTCGCGGTGGATCAAGTCGCGGCCACCGACCTGGTCCTTGTACGCCTGGCGAGCTTGGATGCGGGCGGCGCGTTCCATCTCGTAGCGGGCGGCGCGTTCAGCGGCTTGGCCCCAGGTCTCGACACCCTTGTTGTCGAGGCTGGCCGTGAAGCGGTCGAGGACGTTCCAGATGGCGGCACGTTCGGGACGCGTGAGTGGGTGCCCGCGCCCGGCTCGGCGGGTTTGGAAGTAGGCGGCCCTGGTGGTCACGGACTGACCGAGGACGACCTGTTCCCACTCCTCGAGGAGGAATTCCGGCTCCCAAGAACGCTGCTTACCAAGCTCGTTCAGGACCGCGCGTAGTTCGTTCAGGGCCGTGCGGTCGTCGATGCGGCGCTTGCTGCGGCCACTGAGCGCGTTCTCGGTGATGACCTTGTAGGCGAGTTCATCGATGTGGGTGATGTCGACGCGGGCCAGGAGAGCGGGATCGCCGACGAGGTCGCTGAGGCGGGAGCGCAGGTCGGCGGCGAGGTTCTTGGTGAAGGTGGTCAGCAGGATCGGCTTGTCCCGACCGGGCTTGAGCTGCTGCAGAAGGTGGTGGATGCGGTGCAAGGCCACGATGGTCTTGCCCGTACCGGGACCGCCGGAGACCCGGGCAGGGCCGTTGTAGTCGCGGTTCACTAGGCGCGCCTGGGTGGGGTGCAGGAAGACCTTCCAAGCCTGGAAGTCCCCTGCTTCCAAAACGTTCTTCAGTGCGTCGTCGACGGTCGTGACGGTGGTACGAGCCAGGGCGGCTCCGAAGTCGGCGAGGTCGATGTGCTCCGATGACGCGACTGCGTCGGTGATCTCGGCGCGTACCTCGTCGGGGCTCATCCCCGCGGCCAGGCCATAGAGGATGTCCTGGGAAAGCAGCGGTGCCCCGGCTACCAGGCGATCGAGGTCGGCGGCGTCGGTGAGGGTGAGCGCGACGTCGATAAGGGATTCGGCAACGCCGAGTTCCCTCAGCAGCTGGGGGGAATGGGCGGCCAGCAAGGGAGGCACCGCGGCAGCCGATTCGCCGTCCTCGGGGACAGCCGGTGCAGGCAGTGTGGGGGGTTGGGCTTCTTCTTTACCGGCGGTGTCCGGTTCAGCAGCAACGAGCTGGATGCCGGCGCGGCGCAGGGCACTTTCCCCGACGACCGACAGGTCGACGAACTCGATCTCTCCGGAGACCCGGTTGATGGCGACCGAGAGCTGTTCATAGACGTCCCGGCGGTGCCGAACCGCGATGATCAGCCAGTTCTCGTCGCCGTTCTCGTCGGCCCCTGTGCGCGTGAGCAGGGCACGGTAGGAGTCGTCGATGCGCGCGGAGAAGATGTGCGAGTCGCCCTTGAGGGACTTGAGTTGCAGGCCGTTGCCGTGCGGGTTCTCCCGGAAGCGGTGGGAGAAGTCGTAGAACTTGGCCTTCACCGAGCGGTCGAGTTTGTAGAGCTCGTGTTCGGCCTTCTGGTACAGGCTGAGGCGGACGGTCATCTGAGGGCGTCTTCCGGATGGTGAGGGATCTACCTGGGACTGTTTCAGCTGCCAGCGGGTGCGTCGGGGAGCAAGGCCAGTAGTTCGTCGAGGCGGGTGAGCCAGTCGGTGGCACTGCGGATGGTCCAGCCAGCTGCTTGATAGGCGCTGTCGCGGCGCTCGGTATCCGGGCTCGGGCCCCCGTGCGCCGAGCGGGAGACGATGGCGACCTTGGTGCTGTCCTGGTCCCACGCGAAGTCGGCTTGCCATCCGCCATCGCCGAGTTCGTAGCCGAAGACGGGTGCTGTCTTGCCCTGGGCGGCGACTGCGCGGGCGACGTCGATCAGGTCGGCTTCGCTGTCTCGGTCGAGCAGAGGGATGATCTCCTCGTCCCAGGCAGGGTCCCGCAGCGTCACAGGCTGGCGGGCTTCAGCCGCGGGATCGTCGGCGAGCTGCGCATCGGGCGAGTCGGCGGGCTCGAGGGTTGGGGCGCCGGCGGGTTTCGGGGCGGGCGTGACGGACTGATCGGACGCTTTGGCGCCGTCGAGAGCGCTGGGGTATTGCCGGCTGAGTAGCTCGAGAATGTCCTTATCGCCCCGTGTACGCAGATGGGTGAGGACGTCGTCCATCGTCGTGGCGTCGTTGAGACCGATACGCCGGCCCAGGACGGGCGGCATGTCCTTCTCGAGGATCTGGCCGGACAAGGCCATCAGCCGCAGGGCCCGCTGGGTGTCTGTGAGGTCGTGTTCGTCCTTCTCCGCCAGGCGCAGTGCTTTGAGGTGGCCGTCCTTGGCCGCCAGGAACACATGGTCCCCCTCCCCTGCCTTGATGTGTTCGAGCAGGGTGCGCAGGGAGCCGCAGGCAGGCTGGTTGCGCCATACGAGGTGGGTGGTCCCGACTTCGTGGGACAGTTCCAGTCGACCGCCAGGGGCGAGGCCGAGGTGAGCGGCGAACCCGGCGGGGACGGTGAAGCCGGAGCCGCGCAGGTGTTCACCGTTGACGTCGAGGCGGTACCACCAGGTGCCTTGGCCGGTCTGGAAGCAGCGCCGAGTCTGCGCCACGTCACGGCGTGGCTGGTAGTCAGTGAGTGTCGGATCGTCGGGGGCTGTCAGACGGACCCAGCCTCGCTGGAAGCGGTCGTATTCCGGGGCAGCGAGGTAGGCACGAACCGACTTCTCTGACACGTCGAACTGCGAGCAGAGCGAGGTGACGATCTCCTCGGTCTGGGCCTCGCCACCGCAGCTCTCGAGTTCGCGGTTGATCATTTCCCGGATGCCGAGGTAGGGGGTGCCACCCCATCGGCGCAGGCCATACAGGTCGCGGTCGCGTCGCAGGAAGCGGTCGTCGGTTTGGATCTGATTGCGCAGGCTGGCAAGAGCCGTGTTGTCGTCCAGGCGGTTGAGGAGGTCTTCCATCGACAGGGGATGCCCCACCAGTGCCAGGACGGCTTCGGCCCGGTCACTGATCGAGCGGCCCCAGGGCAGCACGTGCCCGTCGATGAGGCGGAAGCCCTTGATCTCCTGCAGCCAGGCGTCAGCGTCGGCGTCGCGGATGCCTTGCTGGGCCAGCAGCTCCACGACGTCGGACCAGGGGGGCACGGAGGTGGCGCAGCGTGCTGCGAGCTCGCTGCGTGTCCGTCCGAGGCGCTGGTCGAGATCGCCTTGCACCAGCCAGCCACTCCTCCAGGTGCGGTCAGGCAGTAGTGAGGCGATGACCTGCCACAGCGGGAGGCCAAGAGCGACAACGGGCTGTGCGTGCGCGGGGTGCAGGGCGCGAAGGCTCTCTTCGGTGGCCACCGGCCCAAGGTGGTCTTGGACGGCGAGGAGGTGGCTGAGGAAGGGCTGGCCAGCGTCGGAATGCAGCCACTGCTGGAGATTCTTCTCCAGCTCGACCTGTATCTGCCGTGCTCGTTCCCGGCTGACTCCGAATTGCTCGCCCAGGCTTTCCAGCGAGGTACGGATCTGGCCGAAAGTGCGACCTGCTGCGATGGCGAGCTGTCGTTCGCCCCAGGTGCTGATAAGAGGAGCGAGTGCGTCGAGCGGTTGTGCTGCCAGGGCGGGCACCGCGGTGCCAACAGAGGCGGCGGGTGTCTCGGGCGTCGCAATGGCCGGCCGAGCTGAAGGACGGGTGATGGGGGCGTTGCTGTCGTGCCCGGGGTGCTCGGCCCATGCGCACAGGGTCTCTGCGGCAGTGCGGATGGCGGGAGGCACATCGGCGGAGAGCAGGCGCTCCAGCCAGGTTGCGACGGCTGCGACGTCCCGGTCGGGCTCGGCCGTGGTGACCGATGCGGCGGTAACGAGTTTCGTCAGGTCGCGTCCGCCAGTGAGGAAGGGACGCAGCAAGGGCAGGACGAGCTGCGGGAGGGTCTCCTCGCTGGCGACCTGGGCGATGCTGGTGGTCAGGTCCGTCTGCTGGCCTTCTGGACAAAAGCACAGCTGAGGCAGGGCCGTGGCGAGCGTCAGGTGCGGCCAGTGGGCTGAGACCGCGTGTGCAGCTCGTTGGGCGACCTCTGATGCGCTGATGGTGGCAATGGCGTCGCGCAGCGGCGTGTCGTTCCACCAGTTGCCGGGCAGTCGGGCGTCGCTCAGCACGAGCCCCAGCTGGTGCGGGTCACCGAAGCGGAGAGCCGGCAGCAGGTCGGCGAGGACGTGGTGCCATGGCGGCTTGGGTTCGATCAGGCCAGTCACGTGAGGTTCCGCATCTCGTACGTTCGATGGTGTGGGCGCCGTGGAGGCCACCTGCTGCGGCGCGCTGCCTCGCACCCGTTGGTGGCGCGGTGCGAGGCTTTGCAGCTTTGTCAGGCCTGGCGGATGGGCCGTGCTACCACTCCAAGGCGTCCAGCATGTCCTTGACGGCGGGGTCTTCGGTGGTGTCTGCAGTCGGGGTGAGCGCATCGAGCACGAGCGAGCTGACAATGGCGACAAGGTCCCGACTGCCTCGGGTGTTGATTTCTGCCTGGAGGCAGTGCAGGCCGCCGTTGGCGTACTCCTCGAAGATCCTCAGCCGCTCGGCGAGCCGGTCGTCAGCGAGGATCTTTGCGTCTTCGGGCGCTTCGGCTGCTGCGATCAGGTCGATGAGCACATCGCCGTATTCACGGTTTTCCACCAGCGCATAGCGGATCCCCTCCCCAGACTTCTCGAAAGGGACGCGGCGTTCCTTTCGACGGCCCAAGGAGGCGGCAAACAGCAGGGCCTCGTAGTTGGCGCGGAAGGGGCCGTCCTTGCCGGTGAGGAGGGACAACAGCTGTTCATGTTCGGCCGGGCGGCGAAAGCGGATCTCGACGGCCATCAGACGGTCACCTCTTCCAGGACGGTGTGATTGAACTCGCCGTGAGAGACGTAGGGGTAGGCACGGCCGTGGATGGTGATGGTGTCCTCGTCAGCGTCGGTGTTGGTGATGTAGGAGCGCAGCACGTACATGCGGGATGCCGCCCCTCCGAGGTGGTCCAGCACCATGCCGCGGGACTGCGACTTCGACAACAGGGTGACGATCTGCGAGGTGAGTTTGGGTAGAGATTCGGCAATGTCGTTCTGGTAGGCGACGTCAAGGTTTCCGAACGGGGCGTCCATGACGACCGGATAGACGCCCCCGCCTCCCAGGACGGCGTCGGGTGTCTTCTGCTTGCGGTCGTGTGTCTCCTTGGCCAGTTCAGAGACAGCTCCCACGAATGACAGACCCAGGATCTGGTTCTCGCCGGTGCTGCGGGCGGCGGCGACTCCTGCGGAGTGGTTAACCAGTTCCAACGCGAAGGCGGGCGTGAGGTTGGGGGTGAAGGGCTTGATGCAGATCCGCCCGAAGACGCTCTTTACCTTCTGGTCGAGCTGCTGGCGGACCTCCTCGGTCTTGACCGCCAGGATCCGCTGGAAAGCGCTGAGGACCTCGTCGACCAGGGCCACCTGCCGCTGTATGCGCTTGGACTCCTCGTCTTGCACCCGCGCGGAGTGGAACTGACGCTTGACCTTCTCGATCTGCTCGTCCAGCTCAGCCAGCTGGGACTGCGCCTCCCGGTGCTGCTGCAAGGCATCCAGGCGCTTGCGGTCGAACTCCTTACGCCGCTCCTCCAGACGCTGGACGTCCATCACATCGACGCCCTCCAGTTCGCGTGCGATGTCGCTCTCTTCGGCATCGATCTGCCGGATCGAGGACTCGATCTCCTCGACGTCGGCGACGCACTCCCGCAACTTCGCCAGCAGGTCCGCCCGCGCCAAGGTCAGGTCGGCTGCCTTACCACGCAGATACATCCAGCGGGTCTCGACATCGGCGAGCCCGGCGTTGTAACGGCGTTCCTCCAGCGCCATCCGCGCTTGGGAGCCCTCGGGCAGGTCGCGCCCGCACATGCACAAGCCGTCTTCGAGCAGGCCGTCGATGTAGTCGCGCTGGATGCCGGCGGGCAGCTCGCGGCGCTTGCGCATCCCTTCTGCGAGGTCGAGAACCTGGTTGTCGACACCGCCGGTGAAGGCAAGGAAGCTGCTCCGGGCGAGCAGCTCGCGCTTTTTCTCCTGACGTTCGGCCCGCTTGGTCACCAGCTCGTCCAGACGCACTTTCAGCTTGGCGCGCTGACGCTGCAGCGGCGCAGCCTTGCCGTTAGCGAGGAGCGCCTGGTTGGCCGCCTCGACTTCACGCTCATAACCACCAGCGGTCTCAGAGAGCTGCAGCAGCTGTTTGTGAACGTCGAGCTTGTGCTGCTCCAGCCGTTCCTGCTCGGCCATCAGCGCCTGCAGGCGCCCGTCGCCGCTGCTCCCAATCTGCCGGCTGAGCTTGCGTGACGCACTCGGCAGGTGGGTGGCGATGGCCCGCTCAATCTCCTCCAGCCCCATCAGGGTCTTGATCGCCTGCTTGACCTCGTCCGTGCGGTCGCCGGTGAACATGCGCTCCATGCGCTCACCGTTAAAGAAGAAGAACTGCCGCAAACCTTCGGGAAGAATCTTTTGTATGCGGTCCTGGCCATTGGTGACGGTGGTGCTGACGCCGCGCTCGGACTCAGTAACGATGAGCTTCGGCGGCAATGCGACCTGTTCTTCGGCGTTCTTCGTCGTTGTGACCGTACGCAGCACCGTGAACAGCAGTCCCTCATGCTCGAACTCGACCTTCGCCGAGGCGCTGACGGCGCCGCCGAAGGGGGTCTGCGTCCACGCGTGATCGTTGATCACGCGTTCCTGGTGCTCGACGTCGTCGGAGAAGGCGCCGTACAACGCCCACGTGAACGCGTTCAGCAGGGTGGTCTTCCCCGCGCCGTTCATGCCGAAGATGAGGATGGCCGGCTTGTCTGGAGTGACCTCGAGATCAAGCTGCTGGGTCCCGTAGAAGACGCGGAAATTGTCCAACGTGAGCTTGAGCAGTCTCATTTAGCCAGCTCCTTGGTGGCGCGGACGATCTCGTCCGTGAGCAGGGTCGGATTCTTCACATGCAGGTGCTCACGCTCGAGCTGCCACACCTTCGCCACCAGCTTCCTGGCCTCCGGCGACAGGTCGTCCATGATGTCTTTCAGGCTTTCCGTCGTCCCCATGGTCTTTCTCCACACGTCAGGCTGTCTGTCGGTCGTGCACGTGCTGTCAGGTGTCCATGAGCCCGTAGCGCAGGCGTAGCGGGCGCAAGATGTCGAGGGTGTGCGCCTCGTTGTCGGCAAGCCGGGCGAACTCCGTCACCCGTGCCAGCTCGCGGGCCACCATGCGTCGCTCGGTCTCGTGCTGCAGATCGCTGGCACCGCTGGGGGGGACGACGATGAAATCGACGATGTCCGCGCGTTCCTTGCCCGGTGCCTTACGCAGGACGCGCCCGCGGCGCTGAATGAACTGGCGCGGGTTGGAGGAGCTCGCAAGGAGGTAAGCGGTGCGTGCGGCCGGCACGTCCACGCCCTCGTCGAGGCACTTCATCGACAGCAGTACCTGCAGCTGGGTACCGGTGGCGAATTGGCGCAGCAAGTGCTGGCGTTCCTGGCGCTTGGTCTCGGCGGTGTAGGGGGCTGCGGGCATGCGCAGCTCGGTGCCGACCAAGGCCAGTGCCTGCTGCAGCTGGGTCGGCTCGTGAGGGTCACCGTCCTCGTTGGACAGGGGGTGGCGGCCTTCGGCGCAGTACAGCAGCTGGTACCAGTCGTTGCGCCGTGCATTGATCTCGCGGCGCAGGGCGGGCAGTTTGGCGTGGGCGTGTCCGAGGATGTTGGAGCGCCTTCGCAGTAGCTGGCCCAGGGGGCTGTCGTCGTCCGTATCGGGGGACAGGCCCTCGGCCGCAATGATTTTTGCGATCCTTTCGGTCACCTCGGCATAGAGGTAACCCTCCTCGTCGTCCAGTTCGACTAGGACGGGTGTGTAGGTGTAGCGGCACAGAGCGCCTTCACGGATGGCGTCGCCGATGCCCATCTCGAAGACGACCTCGCCGAAGTAGTCCGTTAGTGCTGCGGTGCCCTGGTCATCGAACCAGCGTTCTGGCGTGGCCGACAGACCCAGCCGGTAGGCGGCGGATGTAGGCAGCTTCTGGCGCAGGCGTTTGGCGCCGAGGTTGTGGCACTCGTCCGCGATGACTAGGAGGTGGCCACGGTGGCGGGCCAAGATCGACTGCATCGGGTCGGCGGCAAAGGTGGCATTGGTGGTGACCAGGACTCCGCCCTGGGCGCTGCCCAGGGCCAGGGCGTCCAGAAGCGAGGAGGCTTTGCCGTACCAGCTCCTGGTGGATTCGTAGGCGCGCAGGGGCTGCACGCCGAACCAAGCGATGTCCTTGCACCATTGATCGACCAGGTGCTGGTAGGGGGCGATGACGACGGTCAGCAGTGATTGGTCGCGTTTGTGCAGCAGGCGGGTGAGCTGGGCTGCGGCCGACAGGGCGGTCAGGGTTTTACCCGTGCCGGTGGCCATACGCAGAATGCCGCGGCCGTCCGCCGCGAACCAGCGTTCGACAGCTCGTTTTTGGTAGTCACGGACGGTCAGTTCGCCAGGGATCGTTAGCCGTCCGGAGGTCTCCGGGCGTGGCAGGGTGATCAGGGCACCGTCCAGCGGCGGCAGTTTGGTGTCGCGCGTGGTGGGCTGGGCGCAGCGCTGGATGACCGTGTGGGCAGCGGCAGTGAAGTCGATCACCCGCAGCAGGTCGGTGCGGTCTTCCCAGAGGTCTTCGAAGTCCTGGCTGATGCGTGCGGCCCGGCTGCGGTCACCCGGCTCCCAGGTGCGAAATACCTCGATGGATTCGAAGTTGCCGACCAGTCCCGGCATCGTCTCGTTCGCACTGCCTTTGAAGGCGACCATGTCCTGGCCGTCGCGGAAGATGCCGATCTTCTCGTGGTAGATCCCGATGCGGTCGTGGGAGCTGATGTAGGCGAGTTTGATGTCGAGGCGGCCGTCGGCAATGAGCAGCCCTAGCTGGTCCAACCCGCTTGCTGCGCGCGGGTCCTGGGCCGCCTGCTCCATGTCGCGCATGGCCGCCTGCTCTAGCACAGCACGCAGCTCGTATCCAGCGCGGATCTGCTCCACGTCGTCGGCGGTGAGCTGCGGTGAGGCGATGATTCGCATCGTGCCGCCGCTGGCGGCGAAATCGTTTAGTCCCTGGCCGAGGACGGCCAGCACTGAGGCACTGAAGTATCCGACGGCGCGATCGTAGGAGACGGCAGCGTCCAGGGCGGGGAGGTAGAAGTCGCCGACGATGTCGCAGCGGTCGCTGCGGTAGTCGGCGTGCAGATCGGCGGCGCGCAGCCCGTCATGGTGCCGGGTCATCACAGCCCCATGAGATTGATCAGGTCGTCGGTGGACGGCCCGTCGTCGTCGGGACGGGTGACATCGGTCGGAGGCTGCTCGCTGTCCTGTTCGGTGCCGACGTCGCTGAGCCGGCGAACCACCCCGTTGCGTGCGGTGAACGGCGGCGACGAGGCGGACACACGGACGCTGGCGGCGGCGATGGTGAACTCGCGGGTCAACAGAGCGACCAGCTGGTCGGTGGGGATTGAACCGCCGGCCCGGTCCACTTCTTGGGCGATCAGCTCCTTGATGCTGGTATAGGGGCGTAGTCCCCACTGGGCGAGCGCCCAGGAGTTCACGTCAGTGCGCACGAACCGGTCGTCCTTGGACAGCTGGGCTTTCAAGGAGCGGGCATTGACGTCCGGCCCTATGCGGTCGACCAGGAACGGCCAGTTCAGAGGGTGCCCGAGCTCCTCTAGTACGGCCAGGGCGCGGTCGGCGAGCCGTGCGCGCCGCGCAGTGCCAGATGCGGGACTCTCCTCGCCGGACAGGGCTGGGTCGTCGTCGGTGGCGGATCCCGGAGCGTCATCGGGCACCTGCCAGCCATCAGGGGTGGCAATCGCACCGAGGGCGCGTGCCACCAGCGTCCTGAGCGGTTCAGGTAGTTCTTCGCTGTTCCGTAGCAGGTCGGCCAGCTGTTCGCCTGGGTGCTGCGCGCAGGCGTACACGCGGAGTTGTTCGAATACCTCCTCCAACCGCGGCGCCGACACTGGTACCCATCCCGGATCAACCTCTGCGCGCGTCAGGGAAGTGGAAGAGGGCGCAGCTGTAGCTGCACCTGAGTCGTCGGGGTGAGCGACAGGACGCGGTGGCGTCAGTTCGTAGTCGCCATCCATCGTTGCATCACCGCGAGGCCGCTGGTCGACTGCGAGTTCAACCTGCCTGCCCCCGACGATATGCAAGCCACAATAGTGAAGCCACTGCTCGGTGGCCTTAAGGGGACGGCCGGTGTCCTTCAGCAGCCGCATGGCACTGGGTAGCGACACGGCCTCTCCCGGGGCCAGGTCGAGCGCGCTGCGGGTCAGTTTGCGGGCGTGCGCCAGCGAACCGCTGAACAACCAGTCCCCGTCGGTGCTTCCCGACCAGTGGAAGGCGAGTAGGAGCTCAAGCACTCGCAGCTCGCTGCCCGGCAGGCGTTCGGCGAGCCAGGGATGGCAATTCATCAGGTCCGAGCGAGTGACGGGAGTCTGAGTTGCGGACTCAAATAGCTGCAATGCGCGAGCGAGGTTGGGGGACGTCAGTGCCGCGCTTTGCAGTTGCTGGGGTAGCTCCTCCAGCAGCCGTGTCATCCATGACCGCATGGTGCGGTAGCGGGCGGCCAATTCGTCGAGCGGTATCGGGTCCGATGCACACACGTGCTGGGTGATCAGGTCCTGCTGGCGGGCATCGAGAGAAATGAACCAACCTTGGACCGCATGGTCGGGGCTATCCGACTCCGTGTGCACGGACGACAACGAGGGCACGTTCGCAGTCTCGTCCAGCGACGGCTCCGGCTGCGGAAACAGGGCTGCAGCACGCACGAGAACCGCGAGGATGTCGCGCTTCGTTTCTGTACGGACCTTCGCAAGGCAGGCAAATTTCGACGGCGTCAGACGAGCGACGTCAGCCAGGGTCCTGCCGCCTACGGCTTGCAGGACGTCCAGTGCAGTCGGTTCCAGTTCCAACTCAGCTGTCGACATCTGCTGAGGCAGCGACGGAAGCAGCAGGTGCAAAGGCCGTGTGTCCAGCTCGGGATCACTGGCCCAGCCCAGGAAGGAGGCGAGCAAGTCGAAGACATCGTCCATGTACGGTCGGCGGGCACTTGTCTCTTCCGGTGTCTCGTGCAGCCACCATTGCGCTGGCCCTCCCACGCCCTGAAGTGCGAGCAACTGCTCAGGCCCCAGCTGATCCAGCCAAGGCAGCACGACGTGCCACGTTGGCTTGACCAACGAGAGCGAAGCTGACATCTTTCCCACCCTGTTCCTGCTGCTGAACCCGCTGCGGTGCCGGCGACAGAGACTTCCCTCTCGTCCCAGCCGCGGGGCACGACTCACTCACTCAGAAGATCGTTCACACTGGTCACCGGCCCGTCTTCGGCCGCCTCGGCGTCGGCTGCACCGTCTCCGCTATCCGCGACCGCGTCCTGCGGCTCCTGCACGGGCACCCCCTGCTGGTCGATCTGCGCCAGCCAATTCTGGTACGGCTCGTCAGAGCCGTAGAACCACTCCTTCAGGGCGCGGCCGAGCGCGGCACGGGCGGACTTTTCCGCCTCTCCTCGCAGCTTCGTCTCAGCGACGCCGGGTCGGCTGGTCTTGAGTGCCTTCAGCTGCTGGTCCTGGCACAGACTCAGGTACAGGCCCCGCGCGGTGCTGAGCTTTTCGTCGAATTCGGTCCGGTCAGTGAACCAGTCGGAGAGGTACGTCCACGCCTGAGGGGTGTCCAGTATCTGCAACCAGAAGTAACGGAAGTAGACCGCCTGAGGGGTGTCCATGTTGGCGATCTGGTTCAGGGGGTGGGCTATCTCCGCCTTGTTGAAGGCGAGCCTGCGGTCCTTGGCCTTACCCGCCTCTAGAGCGAAGTAGGCGTTCCACGCCTTCACCAGCGCCTCCGCGAACTGCGGCAGGTCCTTGATGTCAGCGCCGCCGGGCTGGGCCTTGCGTAGCTCCCACAGCGATCCAAGGGTCATCATCATGCCTAGCTGGCAGGCATGTGTGTTGAACACGGCGTATGCAGCCTTCGACTGCTTGAGCGCGGCGTTGCGACCAGAGTCCAAATATGCTTGGGCCCGGTAGGTTTCGAAGATTTCTTCGCGTCCCTTTAGGGCTTCCCAGGCCTTAATCACATCGGACTTGGTCGTCTTCCTGCCAGCGGTCTTCTCTTCCAGGTAGTGCTCGTAGCTGTCGCGCAGCGTCCAGAACACACCCACACCGCTGAACAGGGCGTCGTGAGCAAGGGTCAGACCGGTGTCGTCTATGTGCCAGTCCTCTTTCAGCTGCGTCAGCGCCGTGGCATGGGCGGCGTAGGGCGCGGTGTGCGAGAGGAGGGTGAGGATCGCCCGGCCCCACGTGGCGGCAAACTGGTCGCTGATGGCGTCCATCCAGCCCAAGGGGAACGCCGCGTTGCCGATCTTGTCGCGCTGGTAGGTGACGCCGCCTTCCTCGAGCTGGTCGGGCAGGAGGTGGTCGAGGTCGAGCTGCTCCTGCATGAAGGCGTCCAGCTCCGTCTGACTGAGTCGGCCGCCGATCTTCTGGGCAACATTCCGCAGGTATTTGGGAGGACCGAAGACGCAGCGATCGAGGGCGAACTTCAGCAGGTGGATGTTGGTCAGCACGGACCACCGGGCCGGGCGGGTGGAGTTGACCTCGGGGTTGTCGTACTCCACCGCGTAGATGGGCAGCAGCGAGTCGCTTTTGTCGTTGCGCATCTCGCTGAGCACTCGGCGGGTGAGCACATTGCTCAATTCGGCGTCCGACAGCAGGATGATCCGGGATTCGGACGGCGGACGCGCTTCCTTGTTGACGTCCACGAACAGCTTGCGTGCAGCCTCATGGGGCCGGGCGTCCTCGCCGGTCTGGTCGGGGAACCAGCACACGGTCACCGGCACTTCAATGCGGCTGAGGTCGACATCGCCGAAGTCATCGAGCGCCTGGCGGACCTGGTTCTCGTAGAAGGAGCGAAAACGAGCACCACCGGAGTTTTGCCAGCTGTTGGTCATCGTACGTTCGATGGCCAAGAGAGCCATGGCGCGGTGCTGGCCATCGAGGACGACCATCTGCGCCTCAGTTTTGTTCCACCACAGCTTGCCCACGCTGGCCGGGTGCAGACGGTCGTTGGCTCCGACCAGGCGCTGGACTTGGAACGCGGTACCGGCTTGCTCCTGCTGCCACTGGGCGCCGTCGTCGGGGACCACGTTGGGCTGGCCCAGCGGTTCGAAGTAGGAGGGGCGCTTACTGCGGAAGGGCAGCAGCACGGCAACGATGGGCGGTAGAAACGCGGGTCCGGTTGGCTTGAGATCCAGCAGGTAGGGAATCAGCTTGACCGCCACGCGGTGATCGTCCAGGTCACGCTGCAGCAGCTGGTTGAAGTCCAGATCGCCGGCTTCCATGACCTCACGGACGGGGGCGAGGCTCTTGGTGAGCTGGCGCTCGGGATCGTCGGTCTCCTGGCCGAGCCGTGCCTTGGTCATGATGTAGTCCACCCGGCCCGCCGGGGTGGTGAACGTGCCCCACGTCCCCTGCACGTAGTCGCGGAACGTGAGCTTGGTTCCAGAGCCGAACATCGTTTCCCTATTGCCTTCCGAGAATCGGCGCGTACAGCCGGTGCAGCAGCCACTCTGCTGACTGTGCAGTGTGGCGCAGATGCTTGAGCGTCACAGCGGCGTCTTCCTGATCGCCCAGATCGATCACCCAGGCTTCGAGCTGACGCATGGTCATGTTGCGAGCAGCCGCTCGCGCGCCGAACGTCCTTCCCTTCGCGCGAACCTCCGCGGCGTCCTCAGGGTGCTCACGCAGCCAGTCGTACGCCTTGGTGAAGTCACGGCGGTGGGTGCGCAGACGCTCGCGCAGGTTCTCCGCCACGCCGATGTACAGCGGTGAGGAGAACACCGGGGAGGCCATCTCCAATATGGTGGCCATCACCCGCCGTCGCTCCTGGCTGTCCAGCGAGTCCATGAGTATCGCTAGTCGCTTGTCTTCTTCCGCGGAGGAGGCATCCGCTTCCTCATCGGGTTGGCGCAGCGGCGTATCCAACTCGAGGTCGCCCTCCCAGGCGGCGCCGTAGGAACCGCGTCCGCGCAAGGAGATGGGCAGCGGTTCGTAGTAGCCCGCATACCTTCTGAGCAACCGCAGGAAGCCATCAATGGCTTGATCGCCCTGTGGGCTCGGCTGCATCTTCCAGTCATGCGGACTCGCCCGAAAGCTCACATACCAGGCATACAGACCAGGAGCCTCAGGTGCTTCATCGACGTCCAGCATGGAGTAGCGGCTATGCGAGAGAGTATTCAAGGCCAATGTCCTCATTCACCCACGCGTAGGGAACTATTCAGCCCGACCACGCTTCCCTGAGTAAGACCGCTCGCGTGGTGCGATCGGGTCGGGGAAAGGCCCACCCAACTCGTCTGCGCATGGATGCCGTACCGCAGCGGAGCACCACTAGGGACCTTGGCGTATACCTGCACTGATCCTTAACCCTCTCCCCCGGACGCGACAGCGCCCCCGCAGGTTGCACCATCAGCCGTTTGTGAAAAATTAGCGTAGGCGATCACACTGACACACAGGGTTCCTGCAAGGTTGCCCATGGATACCGGTTCGTGATCTAGCCCGCCTCGCCTAGGCGCCCCGGGCCGCCTCCAGCGCCGCACGGGCGACGCCAGCAACGTTCCACCTCACCTAAGGGCCTGGCACCTGCGGGAACGGCGGCCGTCAACTGCCGTACACACAGAGGCCCAACCGCTCCACCCAGACCTCGACAGACTTGCCTTCGAATCCCGGCGCGACCCGCGTACCTGCCGTACCCCGACGGAGACGGCAACACCTCACCCCCACCTCGAAGTGCTTGAGCATTACACCATTCACAATATGACCACATGGAGGTCGCCTGCGCCAGGCACAGTTCCAGGAGCGTTACACCTGAGCAACGGCATGATCTGCGGATCCTGCGGGGAGAAAGCCGTATATCAGGAGGAGTAGCCAAGTTTTGGGCACGAGGCAGGAAGCGCCAGCCCACCGCCTGGACCCCGGTTGTCGAGACGGGCCGTCGAGCAACAGGGCGGGGTAGCGCTACAGCGGCAGCACTCTGCCGCTCGGGAAGGCAGATACGCCGATCCCCCCAGGACGGACTCCATGGGGGGATCGATAAGAGGCGCATCAGACAGTCACGTCACGACGGCGCCGACCATTCCTTCGATCGTGGCCATCTGCTTGTCAGCACCGAGGTAGCCGATGCCACGGTGCAGGTGAACGGTCAGGATGCGCTGGATGTTCTCGTCGGTAGGTTCCTCGCCTATGGCGACGCAGCGCTGTTTAAGCAGGGCCAGGTAGAGGTCACCGTGCTGGCCGGCGAAGGTCTTCCAGCTCATCTCAACGTTGGAGTCGGTGACGATGTCCTTCACCAAGGGCGTGGAGGAATCCTTCAACGACAGCAGCAGCGCCCAGCGGCACAGCACGTTCCACTGAGTGATGCCGGTGGTGCGCTTGAGATAAATCAACCGGTCCTTGGCAGGCTGGGACAGGCGGACGTTGTCAACCGACATGCTGCACTCCTGCGTTCCACCAGTAGCCCTCGACAACGCTGGTGGTGAACTCAGTATCGTCGTGGACGAGTGTGTAGGTGTGGGCGACGGACTTCTTCAAACGGCCTAGCAGGTACTCGTCGATCTCCTCATCGGTGGAGAGCAGGAGGACCTGGTCACTGGCGTTGGGGAAGTAGCGGTCGACGAGGTGCTCACGGTGACGGCTATCAAGACGTCCCAGGGGGGTGTCGATCACGCTGGGCAGCCTGTTGCCGGCAACCCGCATCAGGCCCCACAGAAGCGAGACGGCCAGAAGCTGGCGCTCTCCCGCACTGAGGCGTGCAGGGTCGATGGCCTCGCCCTCAGCGTCAGCGAGTGTGAGCGTGAACTTGTCGGTGTCGATACGCAGATCATGCACCAGAGATTGCTTGCGCATGAGGGCCCTGAAGCTTTGCAGGACAGCCACTTCAAGCCGGCTGATGTGCCGTCCAAGGAGCGCGGAACCGAAGCGTTCGAGGGTGTCGCGAGCCTTCTCCGAGTACTTGATGATCCGCTCGACTTCTTCCGCCTTGACCTTGGTGCGGACGAACTCCTTATGGGCGCGCTCCAGCAGGGTGGTCACGTGCTCACGACGCCGCTTGAGGTCATCCAGCTTGGCCGCGGCGCGGTCGCAGGCGGCCTCACAACGGGCAACCTCCACGATCTGCTCGTCGCGGGCCACTTGTAGGGCTTCGACCTTGTCCTGGGCGGGAACGCCGGCGAGCTGCCGGTCCAGCTGATCCAGCTGTTCAGCTAGTTCAGCGGCGCTGTGCAACAGCTGTGTGGAGCGCTGGGTATCCCGCTGGAGCAGTTCGTCGAGGACGGTGAGCTGAGCCAGCGCATCTTGTGGCAGGCGCAGATCCACCGGCAGCCGCGTCTTGGCGGCGCGCTCGGCGCGGTCGTCGTCCAGACTCTTGATGACCTCGGCGCGGACGGTGTCGGGCATCAACTCCAGCAGCCACCGGTCCCGTTCCTCCAGGACATCGAGGACCTGAGCTGACTGTTGGGCTTCCTGCTCGCTCATGGCTTGCTGGCGCACGTCGTCCAGGAGAGGCTTGACCAGCAGCAGTGGTAGCGGTCCAGCAGCGAGCTGCGTGAGCTCCGCACGCACTTGGGCCAGCTGGGCAAGGGCCTGCTTCTTGTCGTTCTCCAGCTCGACGCGCCGTGTGAACAGCTCCCCGCCCTCGTTGGCGAACGCCTTCTCCAGGCTCTCCAGCTTGCGTAGCGCCTTGCTGAGCTCACTGCGGGACTGGGCGAGCTCTTGGTGAGCGATGTCGTATTGGGACAGCACCGCATCGCGTTCGGTTTCCTGCGTGCGAATGTTGTCCAGGAGGTGCTGTTCTTCGTCGGAAAGTTTCTGGCGTCGCTGCAGGACCAGAAGATCGTTGCGCAGCTGCTGGACGGTGCTGACGCCCAGCAGAGAGTGCACGGCCGACTCGATGACGGACGCCGCCCGTTCGGGGTTGGCCAGCGACTCGATCTTCTCGCCGTCGAAGAAGGCGAGGGAGGCGATTTCCAGCGGCAGCAGTGACTCGACATGGTCGGCCCAGCCCTCGCTGAGCAGCCGGTTGAACTTCCCTTCCGGCGCCGCGTTGCGCTGAGTCTTCACCCGCTCGCCGTAGGTCTCGTCGACGTAGACGTTGAGGAACTCTTTGAGCGTTTTGCCGCTGATGTGCCAGCTGCGGACGACACGGTAATAGTGCTCTTGCCCACCGGTCATGACAGTGAACTCGAGGGTGATGGCAGAGCCGCGGCTGGGGTCAGCCTTGCGGTTGATGCTCTCCCGCAGGTACGTCTCGTACGCCTTGGTTCCGCGCCCACTGCAGCGTGCACGGTTGCCATAAAGCGCCAGTTGGATGGCGTCGAGCAGGGTCGTCTTGCCGCACCCGTTCAGCCCGCCGATCAGGATGATCGGCTTGTTCTTTTTGGGGGTGAGGTCGAGAGACTGCTTGCCGCGGTAGGCCCCGAATTCTTCGAGGGTGATCTTACGCAGGAGCATCGAGTTCGTTTTCGTCGTCGAAGGTCAGGTTCTCGGCGATGTCGTCACGCCACTTTTTCTTGCGCGTAGCGAATTCCACGGCGTCTTCGTGGTTGTCGTAGTAGCCCTTTTGCACAGCTTGCTCGAGGGCCTGGAAAAGGCCGGAGCGGCGGGCCATGGTGCGGTACTTCCGCTCGACGGCGAGGAGTTCGCGGACCATGTTGTAGTGCAGGTCGTCTCCGTCGCAGACTTGCTTGAGCACGTCCATCTCGTCGGAGCCCATGACAATCTGCTCATCCAACGGTCCACCCGGGAACGGCTCGCCGGTGGCTTCCTCGTAGATCCGCGGCAAGCTGTCCTCGACCTCATGCTTGTCGAACACCCAAATCCGGCGGATCTCATGGAGTTCGTCGAGCGTGATGAGTTCGATGTTCTGCACGTGCTCGGGGGCGTGGGCACAGATCCACGTTTGCGCCTGGAGCAGCTCCTTGAGCCAGTCTTCGCGGTAGGACTGCAGATAGGGGCCGTGGATGGCGCCGTCGTTGAACAGCATCACCTTGCCGTTCATCCGACGGAAGTCACGGGCCGGCTTGTCTGGGCGCGGGAAGGGTGCCTTGCGGCCAGGCGGGAGGTCGGGGTCGCCCTCCTGGTAATGGCCGAAGGGGGCATCAAGCTTGTTGCGCAGATCCAGCAGCGGGAGCATCCACTCCTTCTCCTCGTCGTTCTGGATCATGGCGGACATGGACTTGTCCTGCTCGACGAGGGTGCAGGTCCAGCAGCCGAAGCGGCTGGAGCCGCAGGAGGGAGTGGTGGAGTCGACCACGAGGGGGCATTCGCCGTCCCCGGAGGCGCCCTGGTACATGGTGAGCAGGTCCTGATTGTTGTAGCCCCAGGGGTTCGGCTTCTGCATCAGGAACTCCCATACATCGTCATTGGTCCAGTCCTCAACGGGGCTGTAGACGAGGGAGTTGGGCAGGTTGGCGTTGGGTGAGAGACGGTCGCGTACGCGTCGCTTCTCGTGCTTTTCCATGGCGCGTGCGCGGGCTTGGCTTTCTGCCTTGCGAATGCCCAGCACCATGATCGCTTCGCCGTGGGCAGCGACCACGCTGCGGATGAAGCTGTTCGACGGCTTGATCTTCAGTCGCTCGGTGCACCAGCGGAACTTGGGGCGCGGGGCGGGATAGCCGCGGCCGATCAGGTTCACCCAGAAGGTGTCCTTTATCTCCGGCGTAAGGCGGTGCGGCTCGATCGGCAGGCTCTGCGTCTGCGCCGCGTCCTGCATGGTGCCCAGAGAAGCCGAGACCCAGGCGGCGACGACCGGGTTCTCCACGAGGGTGTCGGTGGAGATAACGTGCACGGTCTTGGTGCGCTGCTCGGCGGGCAGGTCTGCGAGGGCCATCCACACCAGCTGCAGGACGGCGGTGGAGTCCTTACCCCCGCTGTAGCCGATGACCCAGGGCACCTGGTCGGCGGTGTAGAGCTCGCGGATCTCCTCGGTGAGCTCGGTGACGACCTCGTCCAGCGAGCGGCCGTTGAAGGGCTTGCGGCGTACGGGGGTGATCCCGAGGTTGAGGGGGATGGTGGTCATGCCTCGCCTCGCAGGTATGCGTCTTCCACACGCTGCTCTTCTGGGCTCAGCTCCAGACCCAGATGCTTGCGCAGGTAGTTAACGGTAAGTGTCACGTTTTGGTGGCTTTTGGAGACGCGACCGCCGACGATGGCGCGCCCCTCCCAGTCTGCGTTGGTTCGGCTCCAGTCCACGTGCTTCAGGGGAGCCAAACGCTTCTTCCACGCGGTTGTCTTAGTGGACTCCCGCAGGAGGGAGTTGCCGATACGACCGAGGGCATGCAGGGCGATTCCGTGGCTGTGAATGAAGTCCCGGCGCATTTCCTGAGCGGACAGCTGCTTATCGCGCACCATCGCCCACTCGGGTAGCGCCGCATCCATGGCCTCCCAGAACGACTGCACCAGCCGGCTGGCCTCCTCCTGCTTCAACTCGAGGCCCTGGAGCAGGGACTGGTTGCCGAAGTACAAGGCGCTCAGGGTGAACAGCTTGCGGGACCGGGCGGACAAGGTGCTCTTTTCCATCTCTACAAAGCCCTTGAAGATGCCCGAGCGTTCGGTGAGGGTCCGGGTGATCTGCGCGTTGACGTCCCGGTGGTCGTAGAGGACACCGATGGAGCGCGCCGGGCGGACTGCGTGCCGATTGAGGTCGGCGAACATCTGCTGAGAGCGGGCGAGCCCAGTGTCGTGGAAGAAGACCACGGCGATGGTCTCGTCCCCCAGGTCGGGGTTCTCCTTCAACGCAAGCTCGATGGCGGCGCGGCGGTGCTGCCCGTCATTGATGAGGAAGCGTGCATCCATCGGGATGCGTAGTTGCCCCGTCCGGTGCGCGGCACCTTCTGCGCCCTGGCTTTCGAACACCATGTCCCCGTCCACGGAAGCGGTCAGGGCACTGAACACGTAGTCCTCGGGGTTGTCCAGGATGTAGCGGGCGAGCGCCGGCAGGCGTCCTTTGTTCAGGACGCGCTGAGCTCTCAGGTCAGCAGAAAGATCATCTTCGTCGAAGAGGAAGATCTTCGGGATGAGCCGCAGCGGGCACATCGACGCATAGAACTCCCGCCCCGCCTGCACCCCGCGGATCGCAGGGAAGGTGTACTCAAAGCCATTCGACACTCGCGAGACGACCCGCCCCGCAGCCTTACTCGCCGCTTCAGTCTGCACCCGTGCACTCTAGCGCGTCCGTACGTCTCCTGAGAAACGTACGTCACCTTCGTCTCGACGTACCCAGGTGCGGAAGATGACGTCCCACTCCCCGGCGGTGCGTCTGGAGCTCGCAGAGCGGCAGCAACAGACATCGCAAGTACGGTGTCCACATGCCGAGGTGGCGGCTTCATGCACTGCAGTCCCAGCGTGTACGTTAATCACTTGACGTACGACCTGTTGTAGAAGCGTGCAAAGAGGCGGGTGAGCGCCGTGGTGGCGTATCTGGATGTGGCGGCGACGACGCGGGTGGACCCGCGGGTTGCTGAGGTCGTCCTGCACTGGATGACCGAAGACTTCGGCAACGCCGGCAGCCGCACCCACGAGTACGGTGCACGCGCCAAGAAGGCAGTGCAACAGGCGCGTTCCTTCATCGCCGGCACCGTCGGCGCCAAAACGGAAGAAGTAATCTTCACCAGCGGGGCGACGGAGTCCAACAACATCGCTCTGCTCGGACTGGCGCCGCACGGCGAGCTCACCGGGCGCAAGCACATCATCACCTCCGCCATCGAGCACAAGGCGGTACTGGAGCCGCTGACGCACCTACGCGACACCCGCGGCTTCGAGGTCGACTTCCTCTCCCCCGGCCCCAGCGGCCGCATCACCGCCGACGCCGTGCTGGAGCGGCTGCGTCCGGACACCCTGGCGGTGTCGCTGATGCACGTCAACAACGAAACCGGCGTCATCCAGCCGGTCGCCGAACTCGCCGAGAAGCTGCGCGTCACGCCCACCTATCTGCACGTCGACGCCGCTCAGGGCTACGGCAAGGTCCCCGCCGACCTGATGGCGCCCATCGACCTGATCAGCATCTCCGGCCACAAGATCGGCGCCCCGAAGGGCGTCGGCGCTCTGATCACCCGCCGGCGGGGATGGGACAAGGTGCCGCTGGAGCCGATCATGTTCGGCGGTGGTCAGGAGCGCAAACTGCGCCCCGGCACCCTCGCTGTTCCATTGATCATGGGCCTGTGCGAGGCCGCGAAGATCTTCACCGAGAGCCGGGCAACGTGGGAGCGGGAGGCGAAGGCGATGCGCGAACGGATCCTTGCTGCGCTCAGCGCGACGCGCTTCCGCCTCAACGGAGACCCAGAGCACAGCGTCCCCCACATCCTCAACGTCAGCTTCGATGAGCTGAATGCCGAAGCACTTATCGTCCGCCTCAAAGACCAGGTCGCCATCGCCACCGGCTCGGCCTGCACCAGCGCCTCTTACACCCCCAGCCATGTCCTTCAGGCGATGGGCCTGGACGACGCGGTGGCTGCCAACGGGCTGCGTCTTTCCTGGTTCCCCTCCCAGGCAGCCGATTTCGATCCCCTCCCGCTCGCCGAGACCATCGCCAGCATGCAGCCTCAGAAAGGTTGACCAGCCCTACGCCTCCGAGCGACGCACCAGCCGGTGCCCGCGCAGCTGCCGGCCGCACCTGACGAGCTCGGCCTCCCAGCCGTTCTCGGTCCCGATCAGGTGCGGCCGTTCATACAACCCCGCCCGCATCTCAGACTCGGTCAACCGGCGGTATCGCTGCACGTCCGCATCATCTGGTGCCAGAAACTCGTGCTTGCGGTGCAGCAGCGGCCGGTTGGCCGAGCTCTCGTATGAGAGATGGGACGCCTCAAGCGTCTGCAGGTCCACCATGTAGGAGGACCGGATCCGCGGATGCGGATCTTTGTCAAAGTCCGGGTAGTCCAGCCACGACACCGCTCGCCCTTGGTGCCTGAGCTTGGCCACGGTCCACTGCTCCGGGCGACCGGCAGCAATCGACGCGCAGTGCTCGTACAAGCGCAATACCGTCGGGATCCGCTCCAGCGCGCGTCGATGCACGTACAGCGCCGTCGGTGTCACCTTGCCGGCAACGGAGGCGTTCATGGCACTGCGCACATAGCCGTCGTCGCGGAGCTTCAACAACAGTCGGTCAGCCCGCTGACAAGCCTCCTTGTAGGAACTGAAGAACGTGCGCACGTCCTGTTGCAAGCCCACTGGCAGACTCCCGAACGGCCCGCGACCGTTGAACAGCTCCACCGCCAAGTAGAGCAACGTGTTCAACGTCGATCGCTTAGCCCCCGCAGAGGCCCGCTCAGGATCGGCACCATCCCGCACCAGGCGCTTGACGTCGCCAGGCCGCAGATGAGCCAAGAGCTCCGCAACGGTCCGCGGCATCTCCTCAATCCGCGGCGGACGCCCCCTGCGCTCGAAAAAGTCCACCACCGCACTCACCGCTGAGGCAGTGTCCTCGGAAGCAAGCCACTCGGCATCCGGGATCACACGCTGCGCCAGATAGCTCAGACGGGCGCCCTCGTCCCGGAACGCGTAGACGACTCCGGGCGCGGCCGCCACCACCCGCGCGCCGGTCACCTGCTCCACGTACTCCCGAAGCTCACTCGCGGCGTATAGATGCTGAAACGTCTGCCGACTCGTCAGCAGACCGTCCCCGAACTGCTGACCTTGGACCTTTGACTTCTCCCAGGTCAGCCGGGCTGAGACAACCAGCAGCGTCGAGGTCAGCTCCCACGCCTGCTTTAAGGTCTGCCGACGCTCGACCGGATCCTCGATCACGTTCAACACGTAGGTCAGCAACACGACGTCGCTGGCGACCAGCTGGGTATCGGAGCGGTAATACGGATCCCACCCAGCCACCTGGCAGTCCAACTGCTCCAAAGCCCTAACATCGTCACCACGGCCACAGCCGTAGTCGAGGATCGTCCGCTCAGGTAGCAACTGGCGGTCCGCCAGCGCCTGACGCGCGGGCACTGACAACGCCATCCGCCCGATCGCCGTTCGGCGACGCTCACTACCCCACATCTGCTGCATCACAGGCACCTGCATCCAGGTAACGACACGATCAGCAGGGTAGAAGACAGTGGTCCGGCGTGCTCACGCAACGGCGAACATGCCCCTCAAGTGTCAGCAGGCACCGTCACGCGGCGCATCCGCTGGCCGTGTGTTCCCAAATTATGATGTCTGCCGCTCGGAGAAGGCTGAGAGGCCTCTCGTCAGGCGTACGAATGGGGACGATGAGGTCTTGGATCCAACCCCGGTGACGGCGTAGGTCTGCTTGCAGGAGCGGCCACAAGCGCCGGGGGGTGTCCTTATAGGCACCGGGAACTGGCTTTTGGCCGAGGTAGAACCGGTAGATGCTGCTGTCGAAAATCGGCACCAGGTTAGGCCGCTTGCGGTGGAGGATCTTGGTGACGGCAACGGCCTTGAAGCTGGAGAGCCCCTTACCGCCGGCTTCACCTGTGGCCACTAGTGCTCGATCAACCAGAGACCAGGGTCCCGTCGACGGATCCAGCGTCACGTCCAAGAAGTCAGCTGTCGCACACCCCTTGTTCGCAAGCACCGCTTCCATGGCTTGCAGGACTTCAGCTCCCGGGCCATCAGGGTGGAACAACGGCACTACCTGCTTGTAGCCCATGCGAACGCTCAGCAGGGCCGGGGCCAGACAGTCCAACGGGCTCAATCGGTCCGGATCGCCCTGCCAGTCATACGTGCGGAAGGCTCTGGGCCCCCGGGGATCTGTGTAGGTCTGCAGGTGCTTCTCCGCACAACCATGCAGTGCTCCCATGGTCCTCACATAGCCCCCCGCAGCCTCGACGGTGCGCATGGCAGCGCCGCCGCTCTCATCAGAGCAATGCTTATGCTACGAGCTGTCGACTATGCGTGGACCCATACTCGTGGAACAGCCCGTCGAGGTCCCGCCTGAGCCCCCGGCCACTACCCACGGCGCAATTGAATCGGCCTGCGATCGCGGACGCCGTCCAGGACGGATGTATCGACGACGGGCCGCTGTCTGGGCTGCGCCGCGCGGAGCTGGATGGTGCCGCGGTCGCTCATGGCGTTACACCACTCGCTCGGCTTTGGCCTTGTGCCAGCCGGGCCGCCCGCCTGCTCGAAAAGGCTGCGGACGGCCGACTCTTGGCGGTCGTTGAGGCAGCCGGCGACGAATCTGAGCGGGTCACCCGGGACGACGTACGGGTCCTCGGCGAGGATCCGTACGACAGCCAGGGCGGTCTTGAAAGCGTCACTGTCGACGCTCGCCCGCGCTGACGGGGTGTGCGGGTCGCCCCACTCCGGGGTGTCAGCCTGGATCTGCACCGACACTCCTCCAACACGACGGAAGCCGTCGCAATCGATGAAGTGAACCATCGGCTCCGGCTGCAGAGACCACAGGATGTTGGCGTGGGAGATGTCCCCGATGACCATGCTGGTGCTGTGGAACCAGTCGACGGCCTTTGCACAGGCCATGGCCAGTGCGCGCCGCTGCTCCGGAGACGGGCGGCGAACGTTCTTCGTCGCGGGCCTCTCCGGGTAGAGCACGTGCTGCAGCTGTAGGAGCTTGGTCTTGCCGTTCGGCGTCTGCCATCTGTACGCGTCCGGTGCATTGCGCATGAGGAAGCCGACCGAACGGCCTCCGTCCGACACACGGCACAGCGGCCAAGCAGCGATCCGATCCAGATGGGCGCGCTCCGGGTCAGACAGTGCCTGGCGGAGCGCGGGGAGAGTCGCCAGGGCGCTCTCGTTCACGGTGGCGGGGTTCTTGTATTCCTTGAAGAGCAGGCCATCGCTGGCTAGGTACACGACGCCCTGACCGCCGCTGCCCATCTTGGCGCCGAGAGTGAGCGATGACTTCGCAACATCCTGACCGTCCTCGGCCGTCATCGGCCCACCACCCCCTCCCACACACAGATGACCGTGCGGTCGTCGTCGTACGTCTTGGCGCGGAGCTGCGCCTGCCTGAGGAATTCAGACATGGTCGGGACCTCGCCGATACCCCAGTAGGCGGCCAGACGCGCACGGAACTCGGGTTCCTGGTTGATCGGATTGGTGATTCCGTCGGTTCCGAGGAGCAGCAGTTCGCCCGGTTCGGATCGAAGCAGGGCGACCGCGGCATAACGGGTTGAAGGCAAGGCGGTCGTCCTCGTGCTGGCGATTCCACCGTCCTGGCCTTCCAACCCGTGCCACTCGCCATCGACGAGACGTAGCAAACCGCCGTCACCAATGCTGACCCATACCCTGTCCCGGATCTTGGTGTCCGTGGGCACCAGAAGGAGGTGCAGAGTAGTGGCGTAGTCCCGCTCGTCGAACCCCGCGGTCTTCGCCGCCCACTTCTTAAGGCAGTCGGGCACGGCCTCGCCGATGGCGCTGTTGACGGCAGCGATGAGCATCTGATGGTCCTGGGCCGCCAGCAGGTTGTGGAGGTCCCGGGCCTTCGTGTCCAAAGCCTTGATCACGGCGTGAGCCAATTCCTGCGAAGCGACGTGGGACCGCTTCGACGAACCAACACCATCCGCCACCGCGAGCACCAGCAACTGTTCGTTGCCCTCGCCAATCCGAGCCAACACCATCGCGTCCTGGCGGCAGGTCCCCTCCCACCGATGGGAGTCGCCCCGCATGGACGCGCCCAGCACGGCCAGTCCGGGCAGGGTGAGACCATCGACGATGGTATCCGGGGTGAAGGCAGCGAAATCGTCCTCACCGACGGCCGGCTTGTTCTTCGGGAACAGCGGATAGGCGGGGGGACGCCTGCCGATGTGCTCGGGAAACGTGCGCGCAGTGCCGCCGCACGCGCAGCCGGGGTTCACCGCCGACGGATTGGGGGCCGGCTGCGGGGCCGGTACCGGGGCGGGATCCGGGGTCAGTTGCGGCTGCGGCTGGACCTGAGTTTGCGAGGTCTCGTGGGGACCTGAAGTATCCAGCTCGACCTGCGGTTTCTGAGAGACGTGGGGCGTCGGCAGCGCCTGGGGCAGCGGGGACGCCGAGGCCGCGACCGCCTCGGCCGGAAGAGGAGCGGAAAAGGGCGCAGGCAACCCCATACTGACCAGCGCTACGGCCTGGTCCATCTGCTCGTCCGCGCTGATTGGCACGCGCGGGTCGTCATGATTCATCGGCGCGCTCACATCTTGTCCAGGGAGAGGCTGGTGTACCCGTCCACGTGGTCGTCGACCTTAAGGTCGAAGCCTTCGCCCCCTTTAGACGAGATGCTGGTGGTCGAGTTGACGATCGAGTTTGTCAAGCTCGACGCGAACTCGCGAAGGGCGACAGCGGGAGTGACATTGTCGCTCTTCTGGATGAACGCCTTGAAGTTGGCGACCTCAGCGATCGTCATCGGATCGGCCGTGCCGATGCCGAAGGCGATGATCTTCGGGGCGTAGGAGAACTCCTTGAGTTCCTTGAGTGCATCGCGCCAGAGGGTGTCTGGCATGTCAGTCGGAGCACCGTCGGACAGGAAGAAGACGACCGGGCGGAAGACGGAGTGGCCCTCGCCCTTCAGCCGGTCGATATCTTTCTGGATGGTGTCCTTAAGCAGCTGAAACGCCGAGGCAAACGACGTCACGCCACCCGCCGACAGCGACGGCAGAGAGTCGATCTCGCTGAGGTCGACCAGCGGCTGGAGCAGGGTGGCGCTGGTGGAGAAGCCGATCATCGCGAATCGGGCCTTGTCGGCGACGGCCGGGTTGGAGCTGATCTCGTCGTGCAGATCCGGCAGGGCGTCGTTGATGGCGTCCACGCCGCCGGCGGCCATGGAGGCGGACTCGTCGCAGACCAGGTAGAAGGGAAGAAGCTGCATTGCTTGCTCCTGAATCGATGGAACGTGGGGGACGACGGCCTGGCCGTCAGCGGGTGTAGAAGTAGATTTCGAGCGCGGCGCTGCCGGAGGTCGGGCTGCCCTGCCAGAACGGGCGCTCCACGGACTCGCCGAACATGTCTGGACGGGCCTTCTTCAGCGCCTTGTTGATCTCATCGGCGTACGCCTGACCCTGACTGGTCTCCGGAGACTCGCCGAAGGTGAGGACCAGAGCGGCCTGGCGGTCCCCGTACCGCTCAGTGGCCGCACGCACCTGCGCGACCATGGCAGACCGGTCGCCTGCGGCCGCCTGCACCCGGATCTTTACCGGCTTCAGCTCAAGCGACCGGGGCCCGGTGGGCGCCGGTGACGGCGAAGGGGACACAGACGCCGAGGTGGACGGCAACGGCTTCGGCTTCGCCGCCGACTGGGCTGCGAGCGGATCGGCCCGGTCCCCCAGGGCGACCAGGGCCAGGACGAGGAGCATGTCGGCGAAGAGCCAGCCGGCGAGGTGCAGCGGGTTGAACCGACTCAACCGGCGCCTCTCGCTCGCGGACCCGGACGAGGCGGTCATGAGGCCTTATCCAGGCTTACCGGCGGCCGCTGGGGATAGGCGGCGTCGGAGGAGGAATGCGGCCTGGCATCCGAGCGCTCACGCTGCTGCGGCTGCGCGAGGAACGGGTTACCCGGCGACATGGACGACGCAGGAGGCACCGGCGGTGTCGACGCTGAGGCCTGGCGCAAGATCTCCTCGGCCCTCGCGAGCGCTTCCTGCGCCTGTTTCCTGGCGTCCTCCGCCATGCGGCGCTCGATTTCGGCGGCCGCACGCGCCGCGTCGCCGTCCTTGGCGGCACGCTCCACGACGTCGATCAGGGCAGTGAACCGCTTCGCGGCCTCGTCGAGCGCCTTCGTGCGGTCGGCGATGCCGGAGACGGCCTGCCGGGAGTCCCCAGCCGCCTGCTCGGTGTGTTCGGCCATGGCCTTGAGGCCGTCGATGAGCTGGCTGTGCAGGTCGCCGACTACTTCGACGCTGGTGGTGAAAGAGCGCTGCGTGGCGGCCAGCAGCGTAACGGAGTCCTCGACGCGCTGAGCCGCGTCCGTGAGCGCGGTACGGACGTCGTCACCGTTGCCGGAGACAGTGGCCTCCAGCCTGTCCGTGGTGCGGGAGAGGAGGTTCCGAAGATCGTTTGTGGCGGTGATCAGGCTGTCGCGGCTACGATCGAGGGCCTCGCGGTGGCCGTTGACGGCATGCCGGAGCTCGTCGCCGACCTGCGTGAGCGGCTGGTCCAAGTCGCGTACGGCCGTACGGATCGCGGTGCCGCTGTCCCGGACGGTGTCAGCCATCCGCGCCACCGCCGTCTCGAGGGGGCGAACCGAATCGTCGGCTTCCGCGAGGCGTTCTTCCGCCTTTTCCAACGCCTCACGGACCACCTCGGCGGCGTTGACGAGATGCTTCTGTGCGGCGAGCGCCTTGGAGTGCATGCGCTGGATCTTCCCGCCGGCCTTGTTGAGCTCCTCCGCGAACCTTCCCGGCGAAGCAAAGCGGTGCGCATTGAGGATCAGCTGGGCTTCGGTCAGTACAGGCACCAGGCGGGCCATCGCGGCACGGGTCTCCTGCTCCGCCCTCTGCTCTGCCCGGTCCGCGGCGGCACGACGATTGCCGTGGAGCAGCGTTAGCGCGAGTAGGGCAAGAAGAGCGACACTGCCGACCTCGGCGACGTGGCCGAACTCGAACCAACCGCTGAGGTGCCCCTCGAAGCCGGTCTGCCACAACTGGAGGAAGGGGCGCCTGGCCGCCTTCGAGTCCGCGGTCGTGAGATCGCCATAGGCGCTGGTCGCCATCGCGAGACCGGACCAGGTAAAGATGAGCGGCATGAAGACGAGTGCGCCGAGGACCCAGTCCAGCCCGTCGACGGTCTTCGATACCAGGGCGGCCCGACGGCTAGGGACTGTCTTCAGTTGTGATCAAGCCGGGCTGGGCGCCAATCCGATAAGACTGTTCTGTGACGCGTGCGCAACTCACCGATGGTGAATGGG